>JAGRLJ010000007.1 GCA_020441805.1 Rhizobiaceae bacterium | reverse complement strand
TGATCGTGTCGCCGACGCGGGTATCAGCCACTTCCTTGATCGAGGCGGTGATGAAGCCGACCTCGCCCGGGCCGAGCTCCTCGACATTGACCATTTTCGGCGTCAGCACGCCGATGCGCTCGACCTGGTATTTGGCGCCGGTGCCCATCATGCGGATGGTCTGGCCCTTCCTCATCACGCCGTCGATGATGCGCACCAGCACCATGACGCCGAGATAGGTGTCGTACCAGCTATCGACCAGCATCGCCTTGAGCGGCGCATCCGCGTCGCCGTCTCCGGGCGGCGGCAGGCGGGTGACGATCGCTTCGAGCACATCCGGAATGCCGAGGCCGGTCTTGGCCGAAATCATCACGGAATCGGAGGCGTCGAGGCCGATCACGTCCTCGATCTGCTGCTTGATGCGATCCGGCTCGGCCGCCGGCAGGTCGATCTTGTTGAGGACAGGCACGATCTCGTGATTGGCGTCGAGCGCCTGGTAAACATTGGCGAGCGTCTGGGCCTCGACGCCCTGCGACGCGTCCACGACCAGAAGCGACCCTTCGCAGGCCGCGAGCGAGCGCGAGACCTCATAGGCGAAGTCGACATGACCGGGCGTGTCCATGAGGTTCAGGACATAGGTCTCGCCGTTCCTGGCCTTGTAATGCAGCCGGACGGTCTGCGCCTTGATGGTGATGCCGCGTTCCTTCTCGATCTCCATATTGTCGAGAACCTGCTCGCTCATCTCGCGGTCGGCAAGGCCCCCGGTCGACTGGATCAGCCGGTCGGCCAGCGTCGATTTGCCGTGGTCGATATGCGCCACGATCGAGAAGTTGCGGATATGATCGAGAGGAATGCGATTTTCTGAGCTCATGGCCCGCCCGCATATAATGGACCGGTAAAACTGTAAAGATTGTTCGGGCATCGACAGGCCCGAAAAGCCGTGATTGCGACCCTATTGCGGCGGCCGGGAATTTCCGGGCCCCCGCCGCGACCAGCGGAAGAAGCTCACCGCCGCAATCGCCAGGATCGGCCATTGCGCCCAGAGCGTCTGCGCGCCCGAAAGGATGTTGATGCCGAGCAGCGTCGCCGCGAGAATCGCCGGCGGCCCGAAGCGGCTGACCGCCCCGTGCCGACGCCTCGACCAGATGAAGCCGGCCAGGGCGGCGAGGAACAGGATGGGCCAGGAGGCCCAGAGCGTGCCGTGCCAGGTCACGATGTTGACCAGCAGCAGCCCCGCCGCGACGACCCCGAGCGCGGGCAGGAACTTGCCGTGCTTGCCGCTGATTCCATCCAGCGCGGCGGCGGGATCGGACGGCGGCGGCTCCGGCGGGCGCTCCTCGGGGCGGGGCGGAGGCCGGCCCCGCGGCGTATCGCCCGACTGCGCGGCCGCGCCGACACGAACCGAATAGCTCGGGATCGCGTCATGGACATTCTTCACCGTCAGTTCGCCGAGGAAATCGAAGCCGACGGAAAGCTTGTTGCGCACATGGTCGTGAACGGTGCTGGAAATGACGATGCCGCCGGCCGGCGCCTGGGTTTGCAGCCGCGCCGCTATATTGACGCCGTCGCCATAGAGGTCGCCATCGGTTTCGATCACGTCACCGAGATTGATGCCGATGCGGAACATCATCCGGCCGTCGGCGGGCCTTTCGGAATTGGCCTCCGCCAAATCGTTCTGGACGTCGATCGCCGCCCGCACCGCCTCGACGACGGAGGGAAATTCCGCGATCAGGCCGTCGCCCCAGGTATTGACGACGCGGCCGCCATGCAGGCCGATCACCGCGCTCATCGTCGTCCGATGGCGCTTGAGGGTCGCGAGCGTTCCTTCCTCGTCGGCGCCCATCAGCCGCGTATAGTCCTGCACGTCGGCGGACAGGATCGTGGTCAGCTTGCGTCTGGTCTCGGCCATCGATGGAACCCCTTCAGCGACCGTTCAGCCACACTATGGAATATGGGTCGGCGGAAGGAAAGATGGAGGGCCGCCATCAATTTTTCCATAATCCGAATCAGATATCGCGGGCATCAGCATTCCCGCCTCAGGATCGAACGACATGAACCGCATCCTTCTCGCGCTCTCCCTCGCCGCCTTCGCGGGCGCCGCCCTCGCCAATCCGGTCCCGGTGACCAACACGACCAAGAAGCCCTACAGGGAGAGCAGGATCTATTGCAACGACGCGGTGCTCAAGAAGCCGTCGAAGGGCGAGAATATTTCCTGCTACAATCACGACGCCTGCTACTCCGATCCGCAAGGGCGAAGCCGCAAGGATTGCGACGAGGGCTATCTTCGCGACATGAAGCGCGCTGGCCTCGGCGTCATCGGCTATGTCAAATTCAAGGCGTTGCGCCAATGGGGCCAGGCCTCGTGGGAGAAATGCCGCGAGCACGACAAATGGGAAGCCGTCAAGAAGTGACGGTCAGGGCGACCCGCGCCGGCGGCGCCAACCCTGCCATTTGCGCTCGACCCAATAGATGGCGTTGACCACCGGCCGGCGCAGGAAGGTCACGTCCTGCGCGAGCAGCAGCAGGCCGAGCGGCACCATCCAGAAGCCGAACACCGGCAGGAAACCGACCAATCCGCACAGGACGAGCAGCATGCCGGCGGCGATGCGCGGCGCCCGGAGCGCGGGCCGGCGGATCCACGTCACGAAATGAGCCATCCAGTCCGGCATCCGGGCCGAATAGCGCTCGACGATCCGGTCGAGCCGTTCCTGGTCGCGTGTCGTCATCGGTTCGCCTCGCCGGAGCCGGCGGATTGCCGGTCCGTCAGAGATGGAGACGCGATTGTGGCATTTCCAGTTCCATCAGCCGCCGACGGGCGCCGGCACCATGGAAAGGTGGAGCTGCGACCCGGTCCAGGGATGGGCCTCGCAGACATCCTCGTTCAGTTCGACGCCCAGTCCCGGCTCCCTCGACGGGATGACATGGCCGTCCTGCCATTCGATCTTCTTCTTCAGAAGCGTCTCGTGGAAGCCGTCGAAGGTCTTGATCGCCTCGAGGATCAGGAAGTTCGGCAAGGTCGCCGCCATCTGGATATTGGCCGCGGCGACGATCGGGCCGCAATAGCAATGAGGCGCGACCTGGATGTGGAAGGCTTCGGCCATGGCCGCGATCTTCTTGGTTTCCAGGATGCCGCCGGATCGGCCGAGATCGGGTTGCAGGATGCTGGCGGCGCGATGCTCGATGATACGGGCGAATTCCCATTTCGTCGTCAGCCGCTCGCCGGTGGCGACGGGAATCGAGGTGCCGCGCGCGACCTCGGCCATCACCTCCGGCATGTCCGGCGGCACCGGCTCCTCGAACCAGAGCGGGTCATAGGGTTCGAGCGCGCGCGCCATGCGCAGCGCGCCGGAGGCGGTGAACTGGCCATGGGTGCCGAACAGGATATCGGCCATCGTGCCGACCGCCTCGCGCACCGCCTTCACCATACGGGCGGAAAGATCGATGTCGATGAGGCGCGGCTGATGGCCGTCGTAGATCGTATAAGGCCCGGCCGGGTCGAACTTCACCGCATTGAAGCCGTCCTCGACATATGCGAGCGCGGTGGCCGCCGCCATGTCGGGATCGTTATAGACATTCTTCGTGCCGGCTATGTCGGCGGGAACGACCGAGCCCGACTTCGGATAGAGATAGGTATAGGTGCGCAGCGCCTCGTGCACCTGCCCGCCCAGGAGCTTGTAGACCGGCTTGCCCGCCTCCTTGCCGATAATGTCCCAGCAGGCGATTTCGAGCGCCGAGACACAGCCCATCATGGTCACGTCCGGCCGCTGGGTGAAGCCCGAGGAATAGGCATTGCGGAAGAAGGTCTCGATGTCGTGCGGGTCGCGGCCGACGAGGTAGCGTGCCGCGCAATCCTCGATCAGCCTCGCTGTCAGATGCGGGTCGAAACTTGCATTGTAGGCCTCGCCGTAGCCCACGACATTGCCGTCGGTCACGAGCTTGACGAAGATGAAATAGGCCCCGCCCGCACCCGGCGGCGGATTGCCCACGACCCAGGTCTTCACATCCGTGATCTTCATGAAACTCCGTCTCCCCGAAAAGCCTCCGCTTCTAGCAGCTTAACCTTTGGAAGGCCCGCCCGGAACCGTCACGATGAAGGCGGAATTTGAACCCCGGCGCAGGCGCGAAAATGTGCATAACATCTACGGCAGGGTTGCCGTCCTCCTTATGTTTTGCTGGACTCCGGCCCTGGAGACGAAGATGGCCGAAACATCGATCAAGCTCGAAGACAGCTGGAAAGCGGCGCTGGCCGGCGAATTCGCCGCGCCCTACATGGCCTCGCTCAAGGCCTTCCTCCTCGAGGAAAAGAGCCGGGGCAAGGCGATCTTCCCGCGCGGGCCGGAATATTTCCGCGCGCTCGACCTCACCCCCCTCGGCAAGGTCAAGGTGGTGATCCTCGGGCAGGATCCCTATCACGGCGACGGGCAGGCGCATGGGCTATGCTTTTCCGTCCAGCCCGGTGTGCGCACCCCGCCCTCGCTCGTCAATATCTACAAGGAAATGCAGGACGATCTCGGCATTCCGCCGGCGCGGCACGGCCATCTCGAACATTGGGCCAGGCAGGGCGTGCTGCTGCTCAACAGCGTGCTGACGGTCGAGCGCTCGCGCGCCGCCTCGCATCAGGGCAAGGGCTGGGAGAAATTCACCGATGCGGTGATCGCCCGGGTCAACGAGCAGCCGAGCCCCGCCGTCTTCATGCTCTGGGGCTCATACGCCCAGCGCAAGGCAGCCTTCGTCGATCCGCAGAAGCACCTGATCCTGAAGGCGCCACATCCCTCGCCGCTATCGGCGCATAACGGCTTCTTCGGCTGCCGGCACTTCTCGAAGGCGAACCGCTTCCTCGAATCGAAGGGGCTCTCGCCGATCGACTGGCAATTGCCCGACACTGCCTAGTCAAATGGCGGGATCGTCACGGCCGGCACCGTGGACCGGAAATCAGGCCCGCCGGCAATAGTGTCCGATATGGCGCGATAACCGCTTCGATCGGTGAAAGCCTCCTCCCATCCCTCCCGCAAGGGGAGGGTTTGGGAAGCGTTTTCAATCACCCCGCGCCGCCTCTCACTCCCCGTAAGGGATCCACACATTCTTGATGTCGGTGGCGCGGCGGAGGAAGAGCGGACCCTCCGACTGGGCCGGGTCCATCCAGTCGCAGGCCTTGCCATAGTCGGTGAAGGTGCGCTTGAGATTGCCGGCGGACGCCTTTTCCACCATTTCCGACAGCGCCTGCGAACCGAAGGCCCAGACGGCGTCGACATCGTTGTGGGTGGCGAGCGACTTGCCGAGCTCCATCGCCGAGCCGGTGACGATATTGATCACGCCGGCCGGGACATCGGAGGTTTCGAGCACGGTATAGAAATCGGTCGCCGAGAGCGGATAGGGCTCGGACGGCACCACGACGACGCGGTTGCCGACCGCGATCAGCGGAGCGACCAGCGAGACGAAGCCGAGCAGCGGCGCCTCCGGCGAGCAGACCACCCCGACCACGCCCTGGGGCTCGGGAAGCGCCAGCGCCACGCCGCGCAGCGGCGGCTGGTGGATCAGGCCCTCATATTTGTCTGCCCAGGCGCCATAGGTGAACAGGCGCGAGACGGTCGCGTCGAATTCGGCGCGGGCCGAGCCCGACGTACGGCTGGTCTGGGCCGAGATGCGGGCGATGAATTCGTCGGCGCGGGTCGAGAGATTCTCGGCGATGTAATAGAGGATCTGCGCCCGGTTGTGGCCCGTTGCGCTCGCCCAGCCGCTCGCGGCCCGCGCGGCGGCGACCGCGTTGCGGATATCCTTGCGGTTGCCCTCGCCGACCTCGCCGATCAGCTTGCCCTTGGGCGAGAGGACCGGCCGCGAATAGTTGCCGTCGGGCCGCGCCTGCTTGCCGCCGATGAAGAGCTTCGCCGTGCGGTCGACGAGCGGCGCCGAAAAGTCGCCGGATGTCGCGCGGAGCTGCGGCGCGGTGTAATCGAGCCTCGGCTTGCCCTTCGCCCAGGCCTTGGGCTTGAGATATTCGTAAGCGCCTTCCTTGCCGCCCTCGCGGCCGAAGCCGCTCTCCTTCTTGCCGCCGAAGCCGGCCGAGGCGTCGAAGAGATTGGTGGCGTTGACCCAGACGATGCCGGCCTGAAGCCGCGCGGCGACATGAAGCGCCAGCCCGATCGTCTCGCTCCAGACGCTGGCCGCCAGACCGTAGCGCGTGTGGTTGGCAAGTTGCACCGCCTCATCGGGCGTGCGGAAAGTCATCGAGACGGCGACGGGACCGAAGATCTCCTCCGTCGCGACAACCGATGTCGGCTGAACATTGGCGAGCAGCGTGGGCCGGAAGAACGATCCGCCCTTCGGCAGCTCGATCTCGCTCTGGTAGAGCTCCGCGCCCTCGTCCACACCCTGCTTCACCAGCGTTTCGATGCGCCTGAGCTGCACCGGCGCCACGATCGCGCCCATGTCGATGCATTTGTCGAGCGGCGAGCCGACGCGCAGTGTCTGCATGCGGCGGCGAAGACGGGCATGGAATTTCTCGGCGATGCCCTCCTGCACCAGTATCCGGGAGCCGGCGCAGCAGACCTGGCCCTGGTTGAACCAGATGGCATCGACCACGCCCTCCACCGCGCCGTCGACATCGGCGTCGTCGAAGACGATGAAGGGCGACTTGCCGCCGAGCTCCAGCGTCAGCGACTTGCCCGACCCCGCCGTTTTCTCGCGGATGATACGGCCGACCTCGGTCGAGCCGGTGAAGGCGATCTTGTCGATGCCGTCGTGCTCGACGATCATCGCGCCGGTCTCGCCCTCGCCGGTCACGACGTTGAGCACACCGGGCGGCAGGCCCGCGGCGGAGGCGAGCTCGGCGAAGAGCAGCGCGGTCAGCGAGGTGAATTCGGCGGGCTTGAGCACCACCGTATTGCCGAGCGCCAGCGCCGGCGCCACCTTCCAGGCCAGCATCAGCA
>JAGRLJ010000465.1:2044-2174 GCA_020441805.1 Rhizobiaceae bacterium | reverse complement strand
CCGGTAAAGGCGATCATGTCGACATCCATGTGCCGCGCCAGCGCCTGGCCCGCCTCCTCGCCGTGACCGGTCACGACATTGAGCACGCCGGCCGGCAGTCCCGCCTCATGGCCGAGCTCGGCCATGCGGA
>JAGRLJ010000465.1:0-1943 GCA_020441805.1 Rhizobiaceae bacterium | reverse complement strand
GTGATCGCGCCGATCACCCCGAGCGGCACTTTCCGCACCAGCGCGCGGTCGTTCGGCCCGGTCGGCGCGATCTCGTCATAGAGCTTGTCGCACATCTCGGCATAATACTGGATGCAATCGGCCGCGAGCGCGACATCGACATTGAGCGAGGCCAGGACCGGCTTGCCGACATCGATGGTCTCGAGCAGCGCCAGTTCCTCCCGGTGCTCGCGCATCAGCTCCGCCCAGCGCAGCATGATGCGCTTTTTCTCCGCCGGCTCCTTGCGGCGCCATATGCCGGATTGAAACGCGGCGCGGCCCGAGGCCACGGCCCGGTCGATATCCGCCGCCTTGCCGCGCGCGAAGGTGCCGCCCGGCCTGCCGTCCATCGGCCGGATGCGGACGAAGGTCGCGCCGTCGGCGGCATCCTCGAACCGGCCGTCGATGAACATCCGGCCGTTGAGGGTGGCCGCATCGAGTGCCTTTTCCCAATAGTCGCGGGTATGGTGACCGGTCATTTCAACCTTCCTTCTGCATGGTCATGATCGCCCGGGCGAATGTGTCGAGATCGGCGTCCGTCGCCTCCCGCGCCGTCGAGCGGCGCATCGGCTGGTTTTCCGGGGCGCGCATCTCCCTCGCCAGATCGTCGGCGGTGAACGGGCCGAACCCGGCGGGAAGCGCGCGCGCGATGCCGCAGGCATCCATCAGCCTGGTCACGAAGGCCGCGAGCCCGGCCGCGCCGGGGAGACCGAGGACCGAGGCGGCTTCCGCGAGGTCGCCTGTATCGGCTTCCGCGAGCCAGGGCAGCGATATTTCGAAGCCGAGGGCCGTCGCCAGCCCGTGATGCACCGGCGCCAGCCCGGCCATGGCATGTGAAATCGTGTGCGCGATCGCCGTGCCGCAATTGTCGATGGCGATGCCGGCATAGCAGGAGCCGAGCAGGACCCTGCCGCGCGCCTCGAGATCGGACGGGTTCCTCACCGCCTCCGGCAGATTGGCCGCGATCAGCCGCATCGCCTGATGGCCGAACAGCTTTCCGGCGGGATGCGCGTTGCGGTTGGTCGACGCTTCGAAGGCGTGGACGAAGGCATCCATGCCGCACCAGGCGGTGAGATTCGCCGGCAGCGACACGGTGAGGGCCGGGTCGAGGATCACGAGGTCCGCCTTGCTTTCCGCGCCCCAGATCCAGAGCTTCTTGCCCTCGGGACCCGCGAAAATATTGGTCGCCGAGGTTTCCGAGCCGGTTCCCGCCGTGGTCGGGATCATGATCTTCTTCAGCGCGTTCGCCGGCAGCGGATTGGCCGCCAGGGCATAATGCATCGCATCCTCGCCGGACGCGGCGGTGCAGGCGAGGATCTTGGCGATATCGAGCGCCGAGCCGCCGCCGATGCCGATCACGAGATCGGCGTCGCGGGCGACGGCCGCCGCCTCGCGCAGGTGCCTGAGCTTGGGTTCGCCGGCGAAATCGGAATAGACCTCCGAAGTCATCCCTTCCGCCGCGAGCATATCTTGCAGACGGGCGCCGAGGCCGTTGCCGGCCAGGAACGAGTCCATGACGATGGCTGCCCGGCGGGCTCCGCCCAGGCGCCGCGCATGGCTGCCCAGATTGTCGATCTCGTCCGCCCCGAACCGGATGTCGGGGATATGGGACAATGCGAATTTCATGAAGGTCTCCGGCTATGGTCGGCCCGGATTCAGGCCGTCGGCCGGCAAATTATCGCGTATCGGCGTCATTTCAGACAGTCAAATGCGACATAAAATCGGTTTTGGCGGGGCAAAAAGCAAAGCCCCCGCGATGAAGCGGGGGCTGAAGGACGGTGCTATATAGCGGCGTTCAGGCGGCGACGGATGTGAGGCCTTCGAGATCGGCCACGAGCTGGTTGGCGCGCAGCTTGCCTTCGTCGCTCGACGCATTGGCGAGGTCCGCCCTGGCGAGTTCGACACGGCGCGAGAGCGCATCGCGG
>JAGRLJ010000136.1 GCA_020441805.1 Rhizobiaceae bacterium | reverse complement strand
CATAGGCCGGGCCGATGCCGCGGCGGGTCGTGCCGATCTTGGTTCCGGAATTGGAGGCGGCGTCCTCGCGGATACCGTCGAGCTCGCGATGAAGCGACAGGATAAGGGTCGCGTTGTCGGCGACGCGGAGGTTTTCCGGCGCGATCGCCACGCCTTGGCCGGCCAGCTTGTCGATTTCGGCGAGCAGCGCATGCGGATCGATGACCACGCCGTTGCCGATCACCGCCAGCTTGCCCGAACGCACCACGCCCGAGGGCAGAAGCGACAGCTTGTAGCTGACGCCGTCGATCACCAGCGTATGGCCGGCATTGTGGCCGCCCTGGAACCGGACCACGATATCCGCGCGTTCCGAGAGCCAGTCGACGATCTTGCCCTTGCCCTCGTCGCCCCATTGGGAGCCTACGACCACCACATTCGCCATATTCGCGTTTCCTGCCTTCTTTCCGACGTCCCAGCGCCCGTTCAAACCCGCGCACATATACTGGTTTCACCTGCGGAAAGCGACCCGTAAATGCGGGCGGCGGCTTTTTGTCGTGACAGGAGACCGGCGCGACGATAAGGCTCGCTTTTCCGCTCCGTTCCTCAAAGCTCATACAATGTCGTCCACGACGAAAGCCTATCTGTTACTCACCATCACCGGATTTGGTTGGGCGGCCAATGCCGTGGCCGGCAAGTTCGCCGTGGGTCATGTCGGACCGATGACGCTCAATTTCGGCCGATGGGCCCTGGCGTTTGCGGTCATCGTCGCCGTCTCGCTTCCCCAGATCAGGACGGACTGGCCGAAAATCAGGCGCAACTGGCTGGTGGTCTATGTCTTTTCCGGCCTGGGCTTCGCGGGCTTCAACGCCCTGCTCTATTCCGCCCTTCGCCACACGTCGGCGATCAATGTGGTGATCGAGCAGGCGGGTATTCCCGGCCTGATCTTCATCGGAAACTACCTGCTGTTCCGGATGCGGCTCGGTATCGGGCAGATGGCCGGCTATATGCTGACGCTCCTCGGTGTGGCGGTGACGGCGTCCAACGGCTCGCTGACGACCATTCTGGATCTCGGCCTCAATGCCGGCGATCTCTTGATGCTGCTTGCCTGCCTGACCTATGCCACCTATACGATCAGCCTGCGCTACAAGCCGGACATCCATTGGAAGAGCCTGTTCGCGGCTTCCGCCGCGGGCGCTCTCACGATCTCGGCGCCGCTCATGGCCTGGGAAATGTCGTCGCCGGACTATGCCGCGCCGGATTCGATCGGCTGGGCGGCGATCGTCTTCGCGGCGCTGGTGCCTTCGCTCGTGTCGCAGGTGCTCTATGTCCGTGGCGTCGAGCTGATTGGGCCGAACCGCGCCAGCCTTTTCATCAATACGATTCCGATATTCGGGACGTTGCTCGCGGTGATATTCCTGCGCGAACCCCTGCTCGGATTCCATTTCGCGGCGCTGGCGCTGGTGGTGACGGGCATCGCCATCGCGGAAAGGGGACGGCTTTGAGATATCTGCTGCCCATGCTGCTCGTTCTCGCGCCCTTCCTGTTCGCGCTCGGACTGACGCTGCCGCTGATGACCTTCAAAAAGCTGTTCGTCTTCAGGGAGGATCCGTCGCTTCTCGGCATTGTCGCGTCTCTCTGGGAAAGCAGCACCGCGCTTGCCGTGCTGGTGGCGTTGTTTTCGATCGCCTTTCCCTTCCTCAAGATGGCCGCCGTCTTCGCCGAGGCGCTGGAACCGCCGGGGTCGGAAAGCGGATGGTTCGCCAAGCTGGTTCCGCTTCTCACGAAATGGTCGATGATGGATGTCATGCTGGTGGCGATCGTCATCGCCGCGGCGAAGACATCGGGTCTCGCCACTGCCTTCACGGAGCCCGGCCTGTGGTGCTATGCGGGCGCGGCGCTGATGACGACGGTGGTTCAGTTTCTGGTCGCGCGGCGCGCGCGGCCCGATTGAGGGAAGCGCCCGTCGCAGTGTCGAAAGCCCCTGAAGGCGCGACGATCAGCGCTGGTTCCGCCGTCCGAGATGTTCCTCCCAGGCCAGCGCGGTTTCGACGATGAAGTCGAGATCGTCATGTTGCGGCTGCCAGCCGAGCTCGCGCTTCGCCACCGCCGGATTGGCGACGATCATCACCGCGTCGCCCGGCCGCCGGCCGGCATACCGGATGTCGAACGGCTTGCCGTGCACCTTCTTCACCGTCTCGAGCACTTCGAGCACCGAGAA
The DNA here is from genome assembly GCA_020441805.1 of Rhizobiaceae bacterium. GTDB lineage: Bacteria > Pseudomonadota > Alphaproteobacteria > Rhizobiales > Rhizobiaceae > Rhizobium_E. Next base: position 7,846 of record JAGRLJ010000136.1, on the reverse strand, counting down.
GCCCCGGCCGTAACCGCAATTGGCGACCAGCGCGTCCCCGCCGGCGCGCATGCGTTCGAGCGCCCTGAGATGGGCATTGGCGAGGTCGCTGACATGAATATAGTCGCGGATGCAGGTGCCGTCCGGCGTCGGGTAGTCCGTGCCGTAGACGTCGATATGGCCGCGCTTGCCGAGCGCGGCCTCGCCCGCGACCTTGATGAGGTGGGTGGCGCCGAGGGTGGACTGGCCGGTGCGGCAGCGGGGATCGGCGCCGGCCACGTTGAAATACCGCAGTGCCGTATAGACGAAGTCATGCGCCGCGGCGGTATCGCGCAGCATGATCTCGGTCATCAGCTTGGACGAGCCGTAGGGCGATTCGGGGCTGAGGCGCGCGGTCTCGGTCACAGGCTCGGTGCCTTCCGGCGTACCATAGACGGCGGCGGTCGAGGAGAAGACGAAATGCGGAACCCTGTATTTCACCGCCGCGGCGATCAGCGCGCGGGACTTTGCGGTGTTGTTCTCGTAATACATCAGCGGATTGGACACCGACTCGGGAACGATGATCGAGCCGGCGAAATGAATGATCGAGTCGATCGTATTCTCGGCGAAGATCGTCTCGTGGATGGCTTCGTCGGCAATGTCGCCTTCATAGAACCGGGCCTCGGGCGCGACCGCCCAACGAAAGCCCGTCGACAGCCGGTCGAGCACCACCACATCCTCGCCGGCGTCGACAAGAGCCCATACCATGTGGCTGCCGATATAACCCGCGCCGCCCGTCACCAATACAACCATGTTCACTCCCGCTTCCGGAAACGTCCACCACGTCTCGTTCCACCCGAATCGCCGGAACGGTTATCCCTTTGTTTCATCGGCGTTCCGGCCGGTGATCGTTTCCTGTTTCCCTCGAATTGCTCTAGCTTGGAACCGGCGATGTGTAAATCTTGATGCGCCGGACATTTCCTTGCCCGCATTGACCGGCTATTGCTGTCGTCATGAAACCTGCTTCCGCCGACGATCTGCTGCCGGATGAACTGGCCGCGCTGATGCATTTCTATGCTGAGGCGGGCATATCCTGGCTGCTTGAAGACCATGCCGTGGACAGGTTCGCGGAGCTTTCCGCGCCAGCGTCGCCGCAGACCGGTTCGGGGGCGCCTGCGAGCGCCGGGGAAACACGGGCCGTGGGGTCGGCGGAACGGCCGGCCCGCGTCGTCGCGGGCGGTCCGGTCCCGCCCGTTGCCGTGCCCGACGCCGAGGCTGTCGAATCGGCGCGCGGTCTGGCCGCGGCGGCGGCGACCGCCGGGGATCTGATTGCCGCGGTCGGCGGATTTGCCGGCTGCAATCTGAAATTCAGCGCCCGGCATACCGTGTTCGCTGCGGGAAACCTTTCGGCGCGGTTCATCGTTGCGGGAGGCCTGCCGGCTGCCGAGGACGATCGCGAGGGTGCGCCTTTTTCGGGCGCGCCCGGCCGTATCCTCGAACGGATGGTTGCTTGCGCCGGCTTCGATCCCGCCGAATTGCTGATGCTGAACGTCATTCCCTGGCGGACGCCGGGCGATCGGGCACCGACCGTCCGCGAGGTGGAGATCTGCGCGCCCTTCGCGCGGCGACTGATCGAACTGGTCCGGCCCGACGCCGTTCTGGTTCTCGGCAATCTCGCGGTGCGCATTCTGTCGGGAGAGACGAAGGGCGGCATTCATGCGATGCGGGGAACCTGGTTCGACCTCTCCGTCGGCGAAACGCCGAGCCGGGGATTCGCCACTTTCCATCCCGAGGAGATGGTCGCGACGCCGGCCTGCAAACGTCTTGCCTGGCTGGATATGCTTCGCTTCCGGGCATCGGTCGACGGTTTGGCGCATCCGATGGACTGATTGTGATATTTTCGCTTCAGTCGCCGGACGAGACGACATGCCCGGAGGACGGTGCGTTTGCTGTCGGCCACGGAACGGCCGTCATTCCTAACGGATTTTCATGCCTGTGGCGGGTTCCGGACAAAAGATCGGATTTTTAATTATTTGTAAAATAAGGATAAAATTTCTTCTCCGTCTGGACACGACTTTCGCCGGGATGATCATAAATGGGTCATGATCCATGCGCATGCTGCATGGCAGTTCGGCTCCTGCTGCGTTGCAAAAAATCTAGGTGCATTGCAATATGCGACTCGGCTTGGGAGGACTTTCAGAAGGACCAACGCCAATGCGTGAAATCTATCGGCCCATCCATTCGGGTTACGAGACCCTCCGACTCCGGCGCGACAGGCATGGCCGGGAAGTCCATTTCAACGGCAAGGCCTTTCCCGCGAACGAACAGCTCACGGCGCTCGCTTTCGAAGCGAAAACCCGCCGTCCGGCGCTTTTCACGCAAGGTTATTCAAGATAATCAACGCGTCGTAAGAATTTGTACGGGGATGTCTGCGTTTTTTATGCAGCACTCGGTGCGAAACCCGCTATAAGGTGCACGCGGGAAACGGATAAACGCCATAGGCGCTTTTCTTGGCTTAACGAATGTGCAAGAGAAATGTTGCAAATTCGGACGTTGCAGGAAATGCCTGCGCCGAGGGGAACGGAGGTTCGAGGGTTTTCGGAAAGGAAACCCATCGGGCCATTGTTGCCTGCCGGAAATGAGGTGGCGCCCCGGGGCGTTGCCGGAGGGAATATTGGTGACATGCGTCAGTCGGCATTGAACGGGAAACGGGCGGCAGGCTTGAAGAACACATTGGCCCTGGCTTTGGCGGTTTCCTCGCTGGCGCTGCTGGCGGGATGCGTGCCGAATGACGGTCCGCTCACCTCCAAGGTCGTTCGTGCGGGAGCGGAGAAGACCGTTACGATCGCGCAGACCCATGTCGTTTTCGATGTCGTCAAGGTCGACCAGCGCGTCGCCAATTCGGTGACCGCTCTCGGCCAGCCTTCGCTCGAACGGACCTTCGGCTTCGGCAGTGCGCCTGGGACGCCGGTGATCGGTATCGGCGACGAACTGAGCGTCATGATTTTCGAAGCCGGTCCGGACGGCCTGTTCTCGACGACGGAGCGCAAATCGACCAATATTCCGGTCGTCGTCCAGCCCAACGGCTACGGCCAGATTCCTTATGCCGGGTCGATCAAGTTTGCGGGCAAGACGCTGGAATCCGCGCGTCAGGAGGTTGCCCAGGCCCTGAAGGCCAAGGCGGTCGAGCCGGATGTCGTGGTCAATGTGTCGAAGAGCTATTCGCGCATGGTGTCGGTGCAGGGCGCGGTGAATGCGCCGCAGATGGTCGCCCTCGGCCTGCAACCGCAGCCCCTGACCAATGTGATCGCGGTGGCCGGAGGCCCGGCCAAGCCGCCTTACGACACGTATGTCACGCTGACGCGCGGCCGGAAAGCGTCGACGGTGCTCCTTCAGAGCGTGATCGACGATCCCAAGGAAGACATCATGATCCAGCCGAGGGACAAGATCTTCCTCAGCTACGATCCGCAGACCTTCACCGCGCTCGGCAATGTCTATCGCAGCGGCAAGATTCCCTTCGAAACCAGCACGCTGACGCTGGTGGAGGCGGCGGCGCTTTCCGGCGGCGCCCGGGCGGAACTGGCCGACCCCAAGGGATATTTCGTCTTCCGCTACGAATATGAGCGGGTCTATCGCCAGATCGTCGGCGAGCAACGCTTTCACGACCTGTTGCAGCAGGGCATGGTTCCCGACAGGGAAGGCCGGTATCCGATCGTCTACCGCATCGATATGACCGATCCGCAGAGCTACCTGATTACGCAGTCCTTCCCCGTCCGGAACAAGGATGTGCTCTATCTGGCGCGCCATCCCTCGACGGATTTCGTGAAGTTCATCCAGATCGTCCGCGGTCCCGTCGCCCTTACCAAGGATATCCAGACGATCAGCGCCGGACAGTGATGCGGCCGCTGCCGGCTGCCGCCGGACGGCCCGCAGCCTGACTGGGAGCCTTTGACGATGACCGGATCACGACCCGTCCTTGCCGTCACATCGCCGGGCCTTTGGGCGCAGCGGCGCGAGATCGAGACCGTGCTCGACGCCGATATCCGGTTTTTTCCGGCCGTGCTGCCTTTCGCCGTGGACGGTTTCGTCGGCTGGGGCGGACGGGCGTCCGGGCTTCGTGCCCGCCGGCTTGCCCGCCGCTTTGGAAAACCGGTCGTCATTCTCGAAGACGGCTTCCTCAAGAGCTACGCGCCCGGAAGGGCCGAGCCGGCGCACAGCTATGTCGCCGACCGGTCGGGGATTTATTTCGACGCGAGCCGGCCAAGCGACCTCGACGGCCTGATCGATCGCGGCGTGACCGGTGAACGGGCCGCGCGCGCCCGGGCGGCCATCGATTTCATTCGCGGGAACCAGCTCTCTAAATACAACAATTCGCCGCTGCTGCCGCTTTCCGACAGCGGCCTGCCGGCTGGGCGGCCTTTCGTGCTGATCGTCGACCAGGTGCCGGGCGATGCCTCCATTGCCGGCGCGCTGGCCGACGATTCCCGTTTCGGGGACATGGTGGACCATGCGCGGCGGGCCTATCCGGACGCGGTAATCGCTGTGCGCACCCATCCCGCCGCCGGGGACCGCAGCCTCGTCCTGGCCGCCGCGCGCCGGATCGGCGTCGATGTCGTCGCCACGGCCCGGATGAATCCCTGGCCGCTTCTCGAAGCGGCGGAAGCCGTCTACACCATATCGAGCCAGCTCGGCTTCGAGGCGCTGATGGCGGGCAGGACGGTCCATGCCTTCGGCGCGACCTATTATTCGCATCGCGGGCTGACGATCGATCATTGCCCATCTCCGGCGCCACGCGCGACCGCCGGTCTCGAACAGGTGTTCCATGCCGCCTTCATCGACTATTCGTATTATCTCGACCTCCATGACCGGAGACCGGTGGAACTGGAACATGCGCTCGACCAACTGCTGACGGTGCGCAGTCAGCGCAACCAGATCACGCACCGCGTCTATACCGGCGGGCTATCGCCATGGAAGCGCCGGGCGCTCGATCCCTTCGTGGTCGGTCCGGCCGGTCGCGCCGTGCATTGCCGCTCCATGAGCCAGGCGGAAGCGATGGCGCGCGCGCATGGCGGGCAGGTGGCGCTCTGGGGCACGTCCAGACCCTTTCCGGCGGAGGTGCCGGCCATGCGCTTCGAGGACGGCTTCATCCGGTCGCGCGGTCTCGGCGCCAATCTCGCCCTGCCATGTTCCCTCGCCATGGACTGGGATCACGTCTATTACGATGCGCGCGGCGAGAGCCGGCTCGAACATATCATCGCCCATCAGGATTATTCTCCGGCGCTGCTCGATCGGTCGGCGCGGCTGATCGCTTCGATCGTCGAGAAGGGCGTTTCGAAGTATAATGTCGGCGACGACGTCACCTTCCCCGCGGTCGAGGCGGGACGGCTGCGGATCCTTGTGCCGGGTCAGGTCGAGAAGGACGCCTCGATCCGTTACGGCTCGCCGGTGACCCGGACGAATCATGCCCTGGTCGCGGCGGTGCGGGCGCTCCATCCGGATGCCTATCTCGCCTACAAGGAGCATCCGGACGTGACTTCCGGTGTCCGAGCCGGCGGCGAGGTGCCGGACGCTGCCGACATCGTCATACGGGAGGGCGATATCAAGCATTGGATCGCCTGGTGCGACCGGGTGGAAACCATGACCTCGCTCGCCGGCTTCGAGGCGCTGATCCGCGACAAGCCGGTGGGTGTGCACGGCATTCCCTTCTATGCCGGCTGGGGCCTGACCGACGACCGGTTGCCGGTGCCGCGGCGGACGCGCCGGGTCTCCGTCGAGATGCTGGCTGCGGCAGCGCTGATTCTCTATCCTTTCTATGTCCATCCGTTGAGCGGGCTGCCGTGCCGAGTCGAGGAGCTCGTGGAGGAGATCGGCCTCAGGCGGCAGGTGCGGGTTCCGCTTTACCGGCGCCTGATGCTCTCGCTCTCGCAATCAATTAATCGTTCAGCGGTCAAAATCCGTGATCGCCGGGCCTGATCCCACGGCCGTCCAGCCAGCAGGCACGGCCTCCGATATCGGCGAAATTAACTATATCTTTCAGATTGTTGAAAAAACACCAGCCCGCCTTGTTCCATCCATGCTCCTGTAACAGAGTGACAGGGTGGGGTGATGGGAGCCACGGATCCGCTGTGGCATGATTGCATCACTTGTCCCATGCCTTCGGGCGCCAGGTTGAAATGTGAACACCGATATGTGTAATGAGCCTTTCGGGTGGTTAGCCGTCACCTTGATGAATGAAGCAAACGACACATGAACGTAACTTTCAATTCAAACGGCCGACAGAGCGACAAAGCCCGTAAGAAGGCGAAGCTCGCGAGGGGACGAGGGGCCGGACTTATCAGCTTCCCCTTCATGCGCCGTCTTCGCCGGTCTTTTCCGAACAAGGATTGCCCGCGGGTGATCCTGCTTCAGGGGCCGGTCGGCAGCTTTTTCCGTCGCGCCCAGGAGCATCTGAACGCGAACGGTTTCGACGTCTGGCGCGTCCGGTTCAATGCTGGAGACCGGCTCTATTCGCGTGGCGACAAGACGCTCGACTTCATCGGCAATGTCGACAGCTGGCGACTCTGGTTCACCGAGGTGATCCGTGAGAACGGTTTCGATGCCGTCGTGCTTTTCGGTTCCGAGCGTCTGGTGCATCGTGTCGCCATCGAATGCGCCGAGCAGATGGGTATCCCGGTCATGTGCCTCGAAGAGGGCTATATCCGGCCGGGCTATGTGACGATGGAGCTCGGCGGTAACAATTGGCGGTCGCCGATCGCCGGCCAGCTTCCGCCCGGCGAATTCAATTCGCCGCGCCGCGAGGGGCCGAAATCTGTCAGCTGTTCCGGCTCGTTCAGCGCCATGGCCTGGGCGGCTCTGCAATATTTCACCATCCGCGCCGTGATCTCGACGCCGGGCGAACGCAAGCTCTTCCACAAGCAGAAGCGCACGCTGTTGTCGGAGGGCTTCTATTGGGTGAAGAACTATTACCGCAAATTCGCCCATGTCGGCCGCAACTACCATATTTCCGAGCGGCTGCTTGAGCATCACGACAAGCGGTTCTATATCGTGCCGCTTCAGGTGCATGACGATACCCAGCTCGGCCGTGCGGCCAATGCCTGGAACAACCAGAAGCTCATCCTGAAGACGATCGTTTCCTTCGCGCGCAACGCGCCGGTCGATCATCACCTTGTCTTCAAGATCCATCCGATGGAGCGGGGCCATACCCGCGATTGGCATTTCATCCGGCAGGTCAGCGCCCTCAACGACGTCAAGGATCGGGTGCATGTCCTGGACGGCGGATCGCTCAGCCTGCTGACCCGCCACTCCGCCGGCATGATCACCATCAATTCCACATCGGGCCTGTCGGCGATCCATCACGGGGTTCCGCTCGCGGTGCTCGGCCAGGCGCTCTATCGCCATCCGGATCTCGCCTTCTGCGTGGAGCGGGGAGGAGATCTCGACAGTTTCTGGCTGGAGGCCTTCGTGGCGCCGGAGAAGGTGCGTCACCGTTATCTGAGCTGGATTCATCACCAATGCCTCGCCGGCGGCGATTTCTACGCCAAGGAAGGCATGGAGGCGGCGGCCCAATGTCTCAGGGTGAAGATCGAGCAGGCGCTCGGTCGGCACGATACGGATGCGATTGAAGCAGCACCCAGCAATGTCGTGGAAGGCGTTTTCACCGTCGAACGGCGGGCCTTGGAAGGCTGATATCCAGGCCGGATGGGTATTCCCTGTCCGGCTTCCGGCAGATAGTGCGTAGCGAATCTCAGCCGGATAGCTTCGAATGCAGGCCTGGATTGGTCAACTATCGCAGCAGGCTACGCATCTTTGTCCATATATCGCGGATCTGATCAAGATCACCCAAGTCGCTGAAAGCATGCGATATCCGACTTCGGCAGTGTTTGAGATG
>JAGRLJ010000135.1 GCA_020441805.1 Rhizobiaceae bacterium | reverse complement strand
CGCCCGCCGGCACGTAGAGCGCGTGCGGCGCGCCCTCGAACGGGTTCATCCGCTCGCCGACCGAGCCGAAATCCTGGCCCGCCGCCGATGCCTTGCCCTTGCCGGAAATCCAGACGAGGCAGACCTCGCGGTCGCCGGTTTCGCCGGATGCGCTTTCGCCGGGCTTCATCCGGTGAAGGTCGAAGCCCACATAGGTCCAGCCGGCATTGTCAGGCGTCACATGCGTGACGCGGCCATTTGCGCCTTCGGGTTTCACGAGCAGGTTCGGCATGACGTCTTCTCCTCTTTCTTCGGCGAGGGGTGAAGCCCGCCGCCAACGACGACTATCCTTTCGGAAAGCCCTCGGTCTCCACGGTATAGCCTGCCGCCGTCATCACGCGCATCAGTTCGGCATATCCGATCTCCGCCATTTTCTGGGGCGGCGCCTTGCGCGGATCCTGCTCCGCCTCGACCACGAACCAGCCCTCATAGCCGTGATCGGCCAGCCGCTGGACGATCGCGCCGAAATCGAGCGAGCCGTCGCCCGGCACGGTGAAGGCGCCGAGCGCCACCGCGTCGAGGAAGGATTGCCTGGAGCGGTCGAGGCCGTCGATGACCGCCCGTCGGATATCCTTCACATGGACGTGGTTGATGCGGGCATGGTGATTGTCGATCGCACGCAGCACGTCGCCGCCGGCAAAGGCGAGATGGCCGGCATCGAGAAGCAGCGGAATGCCTTCGCCCGAATTCTTCATGAAGGCGTCGAGCTCCGGCTCGGTCTCCACCACCGCGGCCATGTGGTGATGGTAGGAGAGTGGCATGCCCTGTTCGGCGCACCATTCGCCGAATGCGGTCAGCTTGCGCGCATAGGCCTTCATCTCGTCGTCGGAGAGCCGCGGCTTGGTCGCGAGCGGCCTGGAGCGGTCGCCCTGGATCGAGCGGCCGACCTCGCCATAGACGATGCAGGGCGCATCGACGGCCTTGAAGAGCTCGATCATCGGCTGGATCCGGTCCTTGTTGGCGGCAAGCTCCTCGTCCACCAGCGTGCCCGAGAACCAGCCGCCGCAAAGCGTCACGTCGGCGGCGCGCAGGATGGGCAGCATCTCGTCGGGATTGCTCGGGAAGCGGCGCCCCTGTTCCATGCCGGTGAAGCCGGCGCCGCGCGATTGCCGCAGGCATTCCTCGAGCGACACGTCGTCGCTGAGTTCGGGAAGGTCGTCGTTCCACCAGGCGATGGGCGACATGCCGAGTTTGGCTTTCATGTTCGATCTCCTTGGCATCTCCCGAAGGGGATGCGTCATCATCCGATACGCTGCGCCGCGAGCGCCTTCACATAGGCCTCGCGCGCCCTGTTGACCTCGTCGCGCGGGCTGACTTCCGGCACCGCGACATCCCACCAGTGCCCGCCGGCCTTTGTGGTGATCAGCGGATCGGTGTCGATCAGGATCACGGTGGTGCGGCCGTTGTCCCTGGTCTCGTCCAGCGCCTGCTCCAGTTCGGCGATCGAGGACACCTTGACGGCGACGGCTCCCATCGATTCCGCATGCTTTCGGAAATCGATATCGGGCATTTCCTCGTAATAGGAGTCCTCGAGCAGGTTATTGAAATTCGCCCCGCCCGTCTCCATTTGCAGCCGGTTGATGCAGCCATAGCCGCGATTGTCGAGCAACACGACGGTGATCTTCCGGCGCAGCATGACCGATGTGGCGAGCTCCGAATTCAGCATCATATAGGAGCCGTCGCCGACCATGACGATGACATCGGCATCCGGCCGCGCCATCTTGACGCCGAGTCCGCCGGCGATTTCGTAGCCCATGCAGGAAAAGCCGTATTCGAGGTGATAGCTGCCCGGCGCGGTTGCGGGCCAGAGCTTGTGCAGTTCGCCCGGCAGGCCGCCGGCGGCGCAGAGCACGACGGTATTCTCGCCCCCACGGTGGCGCGCGGTCGCCCCGATCACCTGGGCGTCGGAGGGAAGTGGCGCATTGGTCGCCGCCATGGCCGCGTCGGCGGCGCGCATCCATTCCGCCTTGACGCTTGCGGCCTTGTCGCGGAGCGCCTGCGGAGCGGACCAGCCGCCCAGCGCCCCGGAAAGAGCCTCCAGCGTCACCTTGGCGTCGCCGACGACCGGCAGCGCACCATGCTTGGCGGCGTCGAAGCTCGCGGTGTTGACGCCGATGAAGGCCACGTCCGGATCGCGGAAGATCGCCCAGGAGCCGGTGGTGAAATCCTGGAGCCGCGTGCCGACGGCGAGGATCATGTCCGCCTCTTCCGCCAGCGTATTGGCGGCCGAGGTGCCGGTGACGCCGACCGAGCCCATGGCGAGCGGATGCCGCTCGTCGATCGCGGATTTGCCGGCCTGCGAGACGACGACGGGAATGCCGTGCTTCTCGGCGAAGGCGGTCAGTTCCCGGGTCGCCAGAGAATAGAGCACGCCACCCCCGGCGATGATCACCGGCCGGGTCGACGCCTTGAGCGCGGCGGCGGCGGCGGCGAGCTCGTTCTCGTCCGGCAATGGCCGTCGGAACGACCAGACCTTCTCCTCGAAGAAACTTTCCGGATAGTCGTGGGCCTCGGCCTGGACGTCCTGGCAGAGCGACAGGCAGACCGGGCCGCAATCGACCGGGTCGGTCAGCACCTGCATGGCGCGGCGGAGCGCCGGAATGATCTGCTCGGGCCGCGTGATCCGGTCGAAATAGCGGGTCACGGGCCGGAAGGCGTCGCTGGCCGAGACGGTGCCGTCCTGGAAATCCTCGATCTGCTGGAGCACCGGGTCGGGCGCGCGGTTGGCGAAGACGTCGCCGGGCAGGAAGAGGACGGGCAGGCGGTTGGCATGGGCCACGCCGGCCGCCGTCACCATGTTGAGCGCGCCGGGGCCGATCGAGGTCGTGCAGGCCATGAAGCGCTGGCGGAACGAGGCCTTGGCATAGGCGATCGCCGCATGCGCCATGCCCTGCTCGTTATGGGCGCGGTAGGTCGGCAGCTCGTCGCGCACCTGGTAGAGCGCCTCGCCCATGCCGGCGACGTTGCCATGGCCGAAGATCGCCCAGACGCCGCCGAAGATCGGCACCTTTTGGCCGTCGACGACCGCCATCTGCTTCTTCATGAAATGCACGACGGCCTGCGCCATCGTCATCCGGATCGTCTTCGCCATCTCGTTCCTCCCGCCGTCCGTCGGCGTCGCGGTTAAATCCTTTCCCCGCCACTACCCACAGGGGCCGGGGGGCGAGGGCGTTGCCGTGCACTCCGTCATCCCCGGGACAAGCCCGGGGATGACGCCGAAATCGTGACAACCGCTCTGCCCAAACCTGCACCATTCTCTTGTGGGCAGGGTCGTCTGATATTTACAGCCCTCGTGTCCTCAGCCACGCCCTGGTCAGCTCCTCGAAGCGGCCCGCCATGTCGGCGATGGCCGCCTCGTCGGTCATCTGCCCGGACAGCCATTGCTGCGCGGCATGAGCGAAGATCGTCCGGCCGACGGCGAAGCCCTTGACCGAAGGCGCGACGGTGGTGGCAGCGAAGGCCTTTTCCAGTTCGGCGGCCGGCGCCTCCAGCCCGAGCAGGACGATGCCACGGCAATAGTCGTCATTCGCCGCGATCGTCGCCTCGATATTCTTCCAGGCCAGGGCCGAGTGCTGCGGCTCGAGCTTCCACCAGTCGGGCTTGATACCGAGGTCGTAAAGTTCCTGAAGCGCGCGGGCGATCGTATCGTCGTCGAGCCGGCCGTGCTTGCCGGCGATGATCTCGACCAGCAGCTCGCGGCCGACGCGGCGCGCGGCCTCGAACAGGGTGCGCAGCTTCTGCTGCTGTTCCTTCTTCAGATGGTCCGGATCGTCGGGGTGGTAGAAGCAGAGGCATTTGATGCAATGGTCGACCGGCCATTCGACGAGCTGGGAGCCGATATCCTGCGAGAATTCGAAGCGCAGCGGGCGTGAGCCCGGCAGTTCCACCGGCCGGCCGATCCAGGAAAAGCCTTTCTTGGCGGCGTCGAAAAAGGCCTCGCGGCCGAAGCGCTCGTCGATCAGCATGCCGTAACCGTCGCGGCCCTGGCCGACACGCGCGGCGGCGGCGACCGCGAGCCGCTTGAAGGCATTGATCCTGGCATGCGGCACCCCGAGTTCGTCGGCGATGTCGGTGAGCTGCGAGCGGTGATCGATGGCGAGCGCCATCAGGAGCGGGATCTCGCGCCGGCGATTGGTCGCCCAGTGGATATGGTTGAGTTCCTCGTCCTTGCGCAGCGCCCGGTGCCTGCTGCCATGTTGGAGGAAATAGCGCAGTTCCTCCCAGGTCGGATATTCCGGGGCGCAGAGAAGGCGCGACACGGCGAAGGCGCCGCAGGC
>JAGRLJ010000134.1:4639-4951 GCA_020441805.1 Rhizobiaceae bacterium | reverse complement strand
GATCGATTCGGGATGGAACTGCACCGCCGCGACCGGCTCCTTCGCATGCTCGATGCCCATGATGGTGCCGTCCTCGCTCTCGGCGGTGATCGTGAAGTCGCGCGGCAGCGTCGCGGGATCGGCGAAGATCGAGTGGTAGCGGCCCACCGTCACCTCCTTGCCGAGCCCCGAGAAGACCACACCCGGCTCCAGCACGCGGATGCGCGAGGGTTTGCCGTGCATCGGGGTCGCGAGATGCCGGAGCTCGCCGCCATAGGCCTCGGCCAGCGCCTGGAGCCCGAGGCAGACGCCGAAGATCGGCAGGTCGCGCGC
>JAGRLJ010000134.1:0-4481 GCA_020441805.1 Rhizobiaceae bacterium | reverse complement strand
GGACGAAGGAGTCCTCGTGGTCGACGAGCAGGATGTTGACCCCCTGCCCCACCTTGGCGACATCGCGTTTGGTCATGTCGGAATTCCCGCCTTTGGCGTCCCGGATGGCGGCGATCATGGCCGAAGCCTTGAGCTCGGTCTCGGCCTCTTCCTCCTCGGGGATCGAATCGTAGAGCAATGTAGCGCCGGCGCGCACCTCGGCGATGCCGTCCTTGACGCGGACGGTGCGGAGCGTGAGCCCCGTATTCATGTCGCCGTTGAAGCCGACCCAGCCGATGGCGCCGCCATACCACAACCGCGGGCTCTTCTCATGCGCTTCGATGAAGCGCATCGCCCAGAGCTTCGGCGCGCCCGTAACGGTGACGGCCCAGGCATGGCTGAGGAAACCGTCGAAAGCGTCCATGTCGTCGCGCAGCCGCCCCTCGATATGATCGACCGTGTGGATCAGCCGCGAATACATCTCGATCTGCCGCCGGCCGATCACCTTCACCGAGCCCGGCTCGCAGACCCGGGACTTGTCGTTGCGATCGACATCCGAGCACATGGTGAGCTCGGATTCGTCCTTCTTGGAGTTGAGCAGTTTCAGGATCTGCTCGGAGTCGGAAATGGCGTCGTCGCCGCGCTTGATCGTGCCGGAGATCGGGCAGGTCTCGATCCGCCGGCCGCTGACGCGCACGAACATTTCCGGCGAGGCGCCGATCAGATATTCCTGGTTGCCGAGATTCATGAAGAAGGAATAGGGCGAGGGATTGATCGCCTTGAGCCGCTTGGAAATATCCGACGGCTTGCTGTCGCAGCGCTCCATGAATTTCTGGCCCGGCACGACCTCGAAGAGATCGCCGCGCTGGAAGCTGAGCTTGGCCCGCTTGACCAGTTCGGCATATTCGCCGGGCCGGTGATCGCCGCGCGGCGGGATCGTATCGGTCGCCTGGAACGGTTCGGCCGGGATGTCGCCGGCCTTGCCGACGGTGGTCCGGCCGTCTTTGGCGAAATCGTATCGATCGATCCAGGCCTTGGCCGAATAGTTGTCGACGACGAGGATCTCGTCGGGCAGGAACAGCACCATGTCGCGCTGGTCGTCCGGCCGGGTGAGCTTCAGCTCGATCGCGTCGAACTGGAAGGCGAGATCGTAGCCGAAGGCGCCGTAAAGGCCGATCGAAGCATCCTCGGGCGAGCGGAAGAGTTGGGTGATGGCGCGCAATACCGTGAACACGGTCGGCATTTTCGAGCGCTCTTCCTCGGTATAGACCCGGCCCGGCGGATTGATCGCGAGATCCAGCCGCCGCGCCGCCCGCGCGCCCAGCGTGATGTCGCCGACGGCGCCGAGATGCCCGGCGACGATATCGAGCAGCACCTCGCCGCGCTCGTTATAGGCCTCCAGCCACATGGACCGGCCGAAGGAGGAAATGCCGAGCGGCGGATCGGCCACCGCCACATCCCACCGGGTATAGCGGCCGGGATATTCGTAGTTGGAGGACAGGACCGCGCCGCGCCGCCCGTCGAGCTTCTCGACATAGGAGGTAATCGCATCGGCATAGGATGCCGCGCGGCGCGAGCGTGTGACGGTCACGCCTCCCTCTGTGACATATTGCTCCGACCCGTCGTCCAGTATGCGCGTTCCCATTTTTCTCTCCGTCATGGCCCGGTCTGCGCGCGGCCCGGATACGAAAAAAGCCGCCTCAGGATCGGGCGGCTTCATCCAAAGTCGTTTCACATGACTGTGCGAGGCCGCGCTTTCAGCGAGCCCACCACCAGCATGCAATGTTCGACGACATGTTCATGGCATTACCAATAGCAGCGTTTCGCAGATTCACAAGAGGGGAGGAAAGGACCCTCCCCCGCTGTGTCACCGGGGAAACAGCTTCGTCAGAATGCGAAGTGCTTGTCGCCCGAGTCAGAAAGCGCGAAATTATCCCCGGTCAGGCTATTCATCTCGGTATTCTTGATGATCAGCTGATCGCCGCCGACCGTTATCCGAACATCGGCGCCGACCTGGCTCATATGATCGCGGACGTCCTGCATATCCTCGATCCCGTCCACCCGGCGCAGGTCGATCAGGTCCTTCGTCTCGAAATCCATGATCGTGTCGATGCCGTAACCGGTCGCGAATATGAAGACATCGCCGCCGGCGCCGCCCCGGAGCGTATCGTTGCCCCAACCGCCGTCGAGCTGATCGAAAGCCTTTCCACCGACGAGTTCGTCATTGCCGGCGCCGCCGAGCAACGCATCGGCGCCGCCGCCGCCGACAATGCGGTTGTCGAGCGCATTGCCGATGAGAAGATCGGTGCCCCTGCCGCCCCTGGCATTCTCGATCGCCGCGCCATGGGCGATGGAATAGCCGCCGTCGGCGCCGGTGAACTGCCCGGCCTTCTTCCAGTCGAGGACCTGCGAGAAGAAGCCGCCGGCATTGTGCCAGGGATCGACGATATCCCGCTGAAGTCCCTTCGACAGCAGGTTGAAATGGATCGTCCCTCCAAGCTGCGAGAAAAGCGCCTGCAAATCCGCGCTGTTGCCGGACGTATCCAGCGTCGCGTCGTTGAGATTGATCAGGACGGCCTTGTTCGATCCCTTGTAGTCGATCGTATCGACGCCGCCCGAATCCCAGATGCAATAATAGGCCCGGCCGATCGCGACATCGCCCTCGGCGAGCGAGAGCCGGCCGCCCTTGGCATCCATCAGCCTATAGGTCGAGTCGTCCGCCGCGTAGATCTCCGCGCCATAGAGCGCCTGGAGGGCGGCGACGTCGAGCGCCATCATCGAGACGGCATGGCCATATTCGACGGCTTTGGACGCGCCGTTATAGGACATGACCGAATAGCGCTCGTTGTTCATCGCCTTGCCGACGCTCGGCAGCGCCGGAATGCTGAACACCTCCTGATGCGTATGCTTGAGGCCGAGACTGTGACCGATCTCGTGCAGCATGGTCCAGACGCCATACTGGCCTCCGCCACGTTCCGGCCTGGCCGTCAACGGCTTGAGCGCGCTGTTGAAGGCGCCCAGCGACCAGGATTCCCCGGGGACTTCTTCATGGTCGAAAAAGCCGGGAAACTGGAAGAAGCCTTCGAGATCGCTCCGGGGCTTGTCGTCGCTGCTGACGAGGACGAGATCGACCTCCTCAAGGGACTTGGTCTGCTTGAAATCGAGCGCCGTCACCGCGTCGATCATCCTGAAGGCGCGCTGGGCCAGCCCGGCAAAGGCGAACTGCCCGTCCGGTTGCGCATTTCCGAAATTCTGGTGGAAGAAACGGTCGAACTGGCGATCGAAGGACAGGGTGTTGCGCCCACCCCAACCGTAGTGGATGGTGCTGTCCGCCCAGATCGTCTCGGCGGTGATGTCGGACAAAAGCGCAATGCCGCTATAAGAGACGTCCGGCATCGTCGTCAGGTCGGGTCGGTCCGTGGTAAAGGCCATGATTTTTCCTTGCGAATGCCCTGTCGCGGCGCATGCCCGCGCCGCACGACAATGACGATTCGATAGACCGGATCACGCCTGGCGGGAACCTAAAAAATCACTCACTTTTCAATAGGATTCTCGGAAATTACGCGCATGGCGGCAAAAGGCCGGACGCGGCAGGCGCGCCCGGCCCTACAGGCTGGAAAAGCCTTCGACGCGTTCTTAGAACAGGCCTTCGATCTGCCCCAGATCGTTGAGGAAGATGCGTTCCGAGGACGGCGACTTCGGCAGGCCCGGCATGGTCATGATCTCGCCGGTGATAACGACGATGAAGCCGGCGCCGGCCGAGAGCCGCACCTCGCGGACCGGGACGGTATGGCCTTCCGGCGCGCCGCGCAGGTTCGGATCGGTCGAGAAGGAATATTGCGTCTTGGCCATGCAGATCGGAAGATTGCCGTAGCCCTGCTCTTCCCAGGCGCGAAGCTGGTCGCGGACCGACTTGTCGGCGATCACATCGCTGGCATGATAGATCGATTTCGCGATGGTCTCGATCTTCTGGAACAGCGGCATCTCGTCCGGATAGAGCGGCGCGAACTGCGAATGGCCGGATTCGGCGAGTTCGACCACCTTGTGGGCAAGTTCCTCGATGCCGGCCGAGCCCTGCGCCCAATGCTTGCACAGCACCGCCTCGGCGCCGAGCGTGGCGACATAGTCCTTGATCGCCTGGATCTCACCCTCGGTATCGGAAATGAAATGGTTGATGCCGACGACCACCGGAACGCCGAACTTCTTGACGTTCTGGATATGGCGGCCGAGATTGGCGCAGCCCTTCTTCACCGCCTCGATATTCTCGGGACCGAGATCCTCCTTCTTGACGCCGCCATTCATCTTCATGGCGCGCGCCGTCGCGACGATCACCGCGGCATCCGGCTTGAGTCCGGCCTTGCGGCACTTGATGTCGAAGAACTTATCCTCGCCGAGATCGGCGCCGAAGCCGGCTTCGGTCACGACATAGTCGGCGAGCTTGAGCGCCGTGGTGGTGGCGACGACGGAATTGCAGCCATGCGCGATATTGGCGAAAGGGCCGC
>JAGRLJ010000464.1 GCA_020441805.1 Rhizobiaceae bacterium | reverse complement strand
CCCAAAACCCCCGGCATGACAACGGCAATCACCGCGAAAGTTAAAGTCGAGAACGCCTCTCACCAGCCGATCGCGCTGTTCTAAACCTCCACAGTCAGCAAATGCCTGTCTCGGTCAAAACCTGCCCGAGCGAGACGATGGAGGAGGTTCAGCCGGAAACGGAAACGGCCCCGGAATCGCTCCGGAGCCGTCGAATCGCCCTTTTTCCGAAATCAGCTTTGAATGTCGCGCGCCTTGGCGGTGGCGGAGAATGCCTTGTCCATGTAGCCGTCACGGCCGTAGACATCGTCGAAATATTGCACGACGCCATCCTTGTTCGGGAATGCCGTGAAATAGGCGACATAGACCGGCAATTTCTCCGGCACCTTCACCTGCCGGTTCTGGCCTGTCGCGATTGCCGCCTCAACCTCCGGCACGGACAGGTTCATGACGGCGGCCGCCATCTTTTTCGGATCCGAAAGCCGCACGCAACCGTGGCTCAGCGCCCGCATGTCGCGCTCGAAGAACTTCTTCTGCGGCGTGTCATGCATGTAGATGGCATGCGAATTCGGGAACATGATCTTGAGCTGGCCGAGTGCGTTGCCGCGCCCCGGCGGCTGGCGCACGTCGACCGCGTCGGTCGTGCCCCAGTCGATCGAACTGGACGAGATCTGGCGGCCATTGATCGAGGTTTCATAGCCGAGCCGGTCGAGATAGGACGGATCGGCCCGCAATTTCGGCAGCATCTCGTTGACGATGATCGAGCGCGGCACGCCCCAATAGGGATTGTACTCGACCAGTTCGATCTCGTCCTGGAAGAAGAAGGTCTGGTTGCGCGGCGAGCCGACAACCACCCGCATCGAGAACTCTTCCGCGTTGTTGTTGTGATAATAGGCCGTGAAGGCCGGCTGATTGATGAAAACGTAGCGCGACCCGAGCTCCCTGGGCAGCCAGCGAAGCTGCTCCATGGCGACCTTGATCTTGTGCATCTTGGTGGCGGTGCCGTCGCCGCCCATCAGCGCACGGATCGTGCCGGCGCCGACAATGCCGTCAGGCTTGAGACCCTTCTCGGCCTGGAAGGCCTTGACGACGCCGACCAGATCCGGCGTGTATTCCGGCGTGCCGTCATAGGCCGCGAGCGTCACCGAATGATCGACCTTGAGCGTATCCGAGGCACGCTTCTGGATCGCCGCGATCACATTGGCGAGTTCGGGATTGCTATTGCCGGGCTTGAGAAGCGTGCCCGGCGCAATGACGATCCGGGCCTCGTCGCCGTCCGACATCCCCTTGAGCCGGACATATTCGCGCTGCAACGCCGCGAACTGCTCATTCATCGGTGTGCGGCTCTCGAGATAGGCGGCGATGTCGGGGCTAGCCTCGATCACTTTCAGCGCACCGCCCAGATTCACGGTCTTGCGCTTGAAATCGTAATATTCGGCAATGCGGTTGGGATCGATCCGGCCTCGCACCGTATCCTGGACATAGGTCAGGACAGCGGCCGAAAGCTCGATCTCGAACTGCATCAGGCGGCGCTGGCGGGCGATCTCGTCCGTCGATGCGATGCCGTCCGTCGGATCCTCGACCCTGTATTCCGCCGGATCGAGGCCGACGACGTCGACGCCTTCGAGATAGGCCATCGCCACCCGCGCCTTGTCGTTGACGCCACCGGCGTCGACCCAGAGCAGGCCCTGGTTGGCGGCATAGAATTTCTCGATCGCGTCGGCCACTTCGGTCGGCGCCTTGACCCGCGCCTCGCTCATCATGGCGCGCTCGCTACGGAACGGCGTGCTGCCGGTGCTGATCGTCTCGATCGATCCCGTTTCCGATGGATCTGCGACGGTCTCGGCCGCCGCCGTCTCCATCGCGGGGGCGAATTTCGAAACGGCGATCAGCCGCAGGCTGTCGGGTTTGTAGGCGAAATATTTCGGCGCCGACACTTTAGGCAGCGCCTTGACCGGCTTTGCCGGCTGCGGGAAATCGCCGGACAGGTCGTCATCCAGCGAACCGCCGAAAATGCTGTTGCGCGGCTTGCTGCGCTCGTCGGACTGCTTCCTGTTCTTGCCTTGCAGGAAGTCCAGGAGCGTCGCTGACTGCGCCGTCGGCGCGCCGAAGGTCACGGCACAGGAAAGCGTCAGCGCGGCGATGGTCGCATTCTTCAACAATTTCATATGTCTCGTTCCCGGCGGCAGGCCGCCCATACCCCTGTTGTCGTGTCGCAATGCATTGCAATACTTAGCTGATTGCACACTGGTTGAAAAGAAAACGGATAGCCTGCCCCATTCATTCACGGGGTCACGATTTTGTGACGATAAACCGGCGAAAGCGCGTCATGGCTCCTCACAACACTATGATAACGTTAAATTCTTATTAAAGACATGCATGGCGGACGCTCGCCGGAATCCCCCACGCCGGTCGAATGCCCCCGCCCGAAAAGCAGGCCCTGTCGCGAAAATGTCACGCGTCTCGAAGCCGGCGAGTATGTGCTTCGGGCAAGGACATCCTGTCCTGAAGGGATGCGGCCGAAAACCGTGTCGCTTCTGTTTCCAACCGGTCGGACACCGCCTAGATAGAAAAGGCAACGACCAGGGAGCGACCGATGACGACCCGCACCGAAACCGACACTTTCGGCCCCATCGAGGTCGAGGACGATCGCTACTGGGGCGCGCAGGCCGAGCGCTCTCGCGGCAATTTCAGGATCGGCTGGGAAAAGCAGCCCGCTTCGATCGTCCGTGCGCTTGGCATCGTCAAGAAGGCGGCGGCACGCACCAATATGGCGCTCGGCCATCTCGACCCGGCGCTCGGCGAGGCCATCGCCGCAGCCGCCGACGAGGTGATCGCGGGCAGGCTCGACGACCACTTCCCCCTCGTCGTCTGGCAGACGGGATCGGGCACGCAATCCAACATGAACGCCAACGAGGTGATTTCCAATCGGGCGATCGAGATGCTCGGCGGCGTCAAGGGCTCGAAGAAGCCGGTCCATCCCAACGATCACGTCAATATGAGTCAGTCGTCCAACGACACCTATCCGACAGCCATGCATGTCGCGGCGGCCGAACAGGTGGTCCATCATCTGCTGCCCGCGCTCGGCCATCTTCACGCGGCGCTCTCGGCGAAAGCCGAAGCCTTCGCCCCCATCATCAAGATCGGCCGCACCCATACCCAGGACGCGACGCCGCTCACTCTCGGTCAGGAATTCGGCGGCTATGCCGCGCAGGTCGCCTCCTCGATCCGCCGGATCGAGCTCACCCTGCCCGGCCTTTATGAACTGGCGCAGGGTGGTACGGCCGTGGGAACCGGTCTCAACGCGCCCATCGGCTTCGCCGGGAAGGTGGCGGGGGAAATCGCCGCCATCACCGGCCTGCCCTTCGTGACCGCGCCGAACAAGTTCG
>JAGRLJ010000133.1:12283-14515 GCA_020441805.1 Rhizobiaceae bacterium | reverse complement strand
TTCTATTTCATCGCGCTCGATCTCGGCCTGGTAAAGCGGCCGGGCCTTCCGGAGGGCGCTTATGGCGAGGAATGGCAGGTCCATGGCGGCGGCTTTTACCACATCCAGAAATATCTGGTCGCCCCGGCCAACATGCCCGAGCATCTGACCTGGTTCAAATGGGAGAGCTATGTGACGTGGCTCTCCGGCTTCGCCATGCTGGCCGTGGTCTATTACGGTGGCGCCGATCTCTTCCTCATCGACAGGCATGTGCTCGACGTCTCGCAACCGGTGGCGATCCTCATATCCATGGCCTCGCTCGCGATCGGCTGGGTCTTCTACGACCTGCTCTGCAAGTCGCCGCTGGGGAAAAATACCTGGGGCCTGATGGTCCTGCTCTATGTCGCGCTGGTGGTCATGGCCTGGGGCTACACGCAGGTCTTCACCGGCCGCGCGGCCTTCCTGCATCTCGGGGCTTTCACCGCCACGATCATGTCGGCCAATGTGTTCTTCATCATCATCCCGAACCAGAAGATCGTGGTCGCCGACCTGATCGCCGGCCGCACGCCGGATCCGAAATACGGCCAGATCGCCAAGCAGCGCTCGCTGCACAACAATTACCTGACGCTGCCCGTCATCTTCTTCATGCTGTCGAACCACTATCCGATGGCCTTCGCCACCCCGTTCAACTGGATCATCGCCGCGCTCGTCTTCCTGATGGGCGTCACCATCCGCCACTGGTTCAACACGGTGCATGCCCGCAAGGGCGAGCCGCACTGGACCTGGCTCGTGACAGTGCTGCTCTTCGTCGCCATCATGTGGCTCTCGACCGCGCCCAAGGTGCTGACCGGCGAGGATGTCGCGCTCGCTCCCGCCTTCGAACGCTTCAAGGCCGACCAGCATTTCGCCTCCGCCGCCGAGACGGTTTCGGCCCGCTGTTCGATGTGCCACGCCGCCGAGCCGGTATGGGAGGGCATCCTGACTCCACCCAGGGGCGTGGTGCTCGACAGCGAGAACGCCGTCGCCATGCATGCTCGCGAGATCTATCTCCAGGCGGGCCGCAGCCATGCCATGCCGCCCGGCAACATCACCGAGATCACGCCCGATGAGCGCAAGCTGCTGGTGGCCTGGTATGAAAGCGCCGTGACGCGGTAGCCTCCGCCGGCTTCGCCGCCTGGACTCTCCCACGCTCTCGCGACGCGAGGGATTGGACGGAGCGGGAGGCTTGGTTATGCTGCCGCGAAATATTCCTCTGTCTCATCCGGGAACCCTCATGATACGACTGCTCCGTGGCCGCCTGCTCTCCTTCCTGCGCCAGCCGCAAGACCTCGGGGATGCCGGGAGTTACCTCTATCGCGAAGACGGCGGGCTGCTGATCGAGCATGGCAGGATCGCCGCGGCCGGCGATTATGCGGATATCCGCCGCCAGGCGCCGGCGAGCGTCGAGACGATCGATCACCGGCCACATCTCATCATGCCGGGCTTCATCGATCCCCATATCCATTTCCCGCAGATGCAGGTGGTCGGCTCCTATGCCGGCAACCTGCTCGAATGGCTCAATACCTATACTTTCGTCGAGGAGCAGCGCTTCGCCGATCCGGCGCATGCGGCGCGGATCGCGGGACGGTTCTTCGATGAACTGGTGCGTTACGGCACGACGACGGCGGTGGCCTATTGCTCGGTGCACAAGGCCTCCGCCGATGCCTTTTTCGCCGAGAGCCTCAAGCGCAACATGCGGATGATCGCCGGCAAGGTAATGATGGATCGCAACGCGCCGCCCGGGCTTCGCGACACGCCGCAATCGGGTTACGACGATACGCGGCAGGTCATTGCCGACTGGAACGGCAAGGGCCGCAACCATGTCGCGATCACGCCGCGTTTCGCCATCACCTCGACGCCTGGGCAGATGGAGATGGCCGGTGCGCTGGCCCGGGAATTCCCGGATCTCCACATCCAGACGCATCTTTCGGAAAATCTCGACGAGATCAGGTTCGCGGGCGAACTCTATCCCGAGGCCAGGGACTATACCGATATCTATGCCCGCTACGGGCTTCTCGGCCGAAAGAGCCTGTTCGGCCACTGTATCCATCTCTCGGATCGGGAGGCGGATGCGATGAGCGAGAGCGGCTCGGTCGCGGTCTTCTGCCCGACCTCCAACCTTTTCCTCGGCTCCGGCCTGTTCGGTCTGAAGCGCCTGGAAGGGCGGGCAAAGCCGGTACGCGCGGCGGTGGCGACCGATATTGGCGGCGGCAC
>JAGRLJ010000133.1:1966-12228 GCA_020441805.1 Rhizobiaceae bacterium | reverse complement strand
GGATGACGCCGCTCGAAAGCTTCTATCGCATGACGCGCGGCAATGCCGAGGCGCTGTCGCTCGAAGACCGGATCGGCACGCTCGACGCGGGGTCGGACGCCGACCTCGTGGTGCTCGATGCCTCGGCCATTCCGGCGATGGCGCTCAAGATGGAGGTGGTGACGACGCTCGCCGAGGAGCTTTTCCTGCTGCAGACCATGGGTGACGACCGGACCATCGCGGAGACCTATGTGGCGGGGGAGCCGGCGAAGTCGCGGTTTGCTTGAAGGCAAACGTTTTGATGTGTATGATCAAGGGTAATCATACACATTGGAGTCTTTGATGCGGACCAATATCGATATCGACGATGCCCTCGTTCGGGAGGCCATGGCGCTCTCGGGGGCGAAGACGAAGAAGGCGGCCATCGAGGAAGCCATGCAGTTCTTCATTCGCCTGAAAAACCAGCGCAAAGCGCTGGATGAGATCCGTGGCATTGGTTGGGAGGGCGATCTCGAGGAGATGCGCCTGGGCTGGCCAAGCCTCGACAAGAAATGATCCTGGTCGATACGTCAGTCCTGATTGATTGGCTTCGGAACCAGTCCGACGAGCGGACTCGATTTCTGGAAGGAGTCGAGCATACGGACCAAATTGTTGTATGCGACGTTGTCCTGATGGAAATTCTGCAAGGCGCCAGGGACGATCTCCATGCGGCAAAGCTGCAAAGGGCGCTCTCGAAATTCCGAAGCGTCAACGCGTTGAACGCCGGTTTGGCGATACGTGCCGCACAGAATTTTCGCCGGTTGCGGCAGCTCGGCATCACTATTCGCAAGACGACCGACATGCTCATCGGCACATGGTGCATCGAAAACGGCGTTCCGCTATTGCACAACGACCGCGATTTCCGGCCCATGGCCGAGCATCTCGGGCTGGTGGAAGCCTGACGTCACGTCATCAGTTCGAAGCGATCGACATCCACGAGGCCTTTGTCGGAGATCTTGAGATGCGGGATCACCGGCAGCGGCAGGAAGGCGAGCTGGAGGAAGGGTTCCTGGAGGGTGGAGCCCAGGGCGTAGGCCGCCTGCCGGAGATGGTGGAGCGTGTCGCGGACCTGTTCATAAGGTTCCAGGCTCATGAGGCCGGCGACGGGAAGGGCGATTTCGCCGGTGACGCGGCCGTCCTCGACCACGACGAAGCCGCCGTGGATCTCCGAGAGGCGGTTGGCGGCGATCGCCATGTCCTCGTCATTTGCGCCGACCACGCAGATATTGTGGCTGTCATGGCCGACGGTCGAGGCGATCGCGCCCTTCTTCAAACCGAAACCCTGGACGAAGGCGGTGGCGATATTGCCGTTCCTGCCATGGCGCTCGATGACGGTGACCTTCAGGATGTCGTTGACGAGATCGACCGCGGTTTCGTTGCCTCTGTTGGGCAAGCGATAGCGGCGATGCTCGGTGATGATCTTGCCGGGGATGACGCCCAGAACCGAACTCTCGCTGTCGCGGGCGGGCACGGAGAAATCCGCAGCGGTCACCGGCCGCGCGCGGACGCTGTCGAGGCCGACCGGCTCCACCGGCTTGCGGGTGGAAAAGAGTTCCGGCGTTACCCGCCGCCCGGCGGCGAAAACCATTTCCGCCTTGCAGTTTTCGAGACTGTCGATCACGACGAGGTCGGCGCGCCAGCCCGGCGCCACCAGCCCCCGGTCTCGGAGGCCGAAGGCGCGGGCGGCGGAGATCGAGGCGGCGCGATAGACGGCGAGCGTTTCGGCGCCGAATGCGATCGCGGTGCGGATCAGGTAGTCGAGATGGCCCTGCTCGGCGATGTCGAGCGGATTGCGGTCGTCGGTGCAGAACGCGATGAAGGGCGAAAGACGCTCCGTGATGATCGGCGCCAGCGCATGGAGATCCTTGGAGACCGAGCCCTCGCGGATCAGGATATGCATGCCCTTGCGGATCTTTTCGAGCGCCTCCGCAGCGCTGGTGCATTCGTGATCGGTCCGGATGCCGGCCGAGAGATAGCCGTTCAGGTCGAGGCCGGAGAGCAGCGGGGAATGGCCGTCGATATGGCCGTCCTGGAAGGCGTCGAGCTTGGCGAGAGCCACGGGATCCTTCATGACGACGCCCGGATAGTTCATCATCTCGGCAAGCCCGATGACCTTGGGATGCCTGCGGAAGGGCAGGAGCCGTTCGATGGGGAGATCGGTGCCCGAGGTTTCGAGATGGGTGGCCGGTACGCAGGAGGAGAGTTGGACGCGGACATCCATGATCGTCTCTCCGGCCGAATCGAGGAAATATTGCAGGCCCTCGGTGCCGAGCACATTGGCGATCTCGTGCGGGTCGCAGATCACCGTGGTGACGCCGTAGGGAAGCACGCAGCGGTCGAATTCCTGGGGCGTGACCAGCGAGGATTCGATATGGAGATGGGTGTCGATGAAGCCCGGCACGACGATGCGGCCCGCGATGTCGATCTCCTGGTGGCCGGCATAGGCGCCGCAGGTGCCGACGATCCGATCCTCGCAGACGGCGATGTCGGAGGCGACGAGCTCGCCGGTGACGAGGTCGAGGAAATAGCCGCCTTTAAGCACGAGGTCGGCCTTTTCACGGCCGGTCCCCTGGTCGATCATGCGTTCCAATCTCGTCATGCGCCGTCCTCGAACTGATTTGCGCCAGATTAGCCGCTTGGGGGGAAGGCGCAAGTCGATTGGGATTGCATCCGGCTGGCTTCCTCCGGCATGGAATGGCGTGGAAGCGCCGTGAATGTGAGAATGGAGAATGGCATGGAAGAACGGGAGTACTGGATAGAAGGTCCCGGCGGGCGGCAGTTTGCGAAGTCCTGGACGCCGCGGGAAACCCTGTCGCGGTCGCCTGTCATCCTGTTCCATGATTCCCTGGGCAGCGTGGCGCTCTGGCGGGACTTTCCGAAAATGCTCGCGCGGGCGACCGGCCGGCGGGTCATCGCCTATGATCGGCTGGGCTTCGGCCGGTCGGACGCCCGGCGGGACAGGGTGTCGCGGGATTTCATCGGCGAGGAAGCCGAACGATATGTTCCAGCTCTCTGCGCGCATCTGGGCATCGACCGCTTCGTGGCCTGCGGTCACAGCGTGGGCGGCGGCATGGCGGTGGAAACGGGCGCGAGGCTCGGTGAACGCTGCGACGCGGTCGCCACGATCGCAGCGCAGGCCTTCGTCGAGAACCGCACGCTGGAAGGCATCAGGCGGGCCCGGATCGACTTTGCATCGCCGGACAACCGGGCGCGGCTGACGAAATATCATGGCGACAAGGCGGATTGGGTCCTGCGCGCCTGGATCGAGACATGGCTGGCTCCGGAATTCGCCGACTGGAGCCTCGAATCCGCGCTGCGGCAAGTGCATTGCCCGCTTCTCGCCGTTCACGGCGAACATGACGAATATGGCTCGACCGAGCACCCCCGCCGCATCGCGGCGGGACGCGGAGAGATGATCGTCCTGTCCGGTGCCGGGCACACGCCGCATCGCGAATGCCCGGACCGGCTGGTGGACGTGCTCAGGCCTTTTATCGAATCGGCGGCGGCTGCGCGGACGGCTTGAGCCCTTATTCCTGATCGAAGCCGCAGGGCCAGCTCTTCGGCTTGGTCAGGCCCGGGGGCAGCAGTGTCCCGTTGTTGCCGCAGGCCATGTCGAGTTGCGGTTGGCTGAGGCCGGTGGCGGCGGAGAGATCGAGGTCTTCGAGGCGGGCGAGGAACAGGAAGGCACGGTCGAAATCGACCGGGGCGGAGAATTTCGCGCCACGGAAATCGGCACGAGCGAGATTGGCGAGCGCGAAGCGGCCGCCGCCGATCTCCGCGCCGTCGAATTGCGAGCGTCCAAGCTCGGCCTTGGTGAAGTTCGCGTTGGGGAGAACTGCGCCGTGGAAGTCGGAGCGCTGGAGTTCTGCGCTTTCGAAGCTGGCGTCCTCGGCCTTCATATTGCGGAAATTGGTCCGATAGGCCTCGACGCGGGCGAAGCGCGCGCCTTTCGCCGTGGCGCCGGCCAGGCTCGCCCGGATCAGCCTGGCCTTTTCGAGATCGGCGCCGTCGAGCGCGCTGTCCGCCAGGTCGGTTGCCGTGAAGTCGGCCTCGGCGAGATGGGCGGCCTTGAGGTCGCTGCCGCCGAGCATCAGGAGCTTCTTGTCGCAATCGGTCCAGTCGATGCCCGGCGAGGGGGCGCTGCGGCACGCGTCGGCCCGGACGGGAGCGGGCAGGCCGACGAGACCGGCGGCCAGCAGCGGCAATGTGAGAATGAATGTCCTGAAAGCCTTCATCGCCTTGTCTCGCCTTCGCTGGGTTCGCCGTCCATCGGATATGTCCCATGGATGCCGGGAAGCGTCAGTCGCGACGCTCCGCGCATCTCCTTACCAGAGATAGTATCGTTGCGCTCGGTCGCCAACCGGAAATGACGCCGCGGGCGGCGCGGGAGCCCTTCTCGCGCGATCGTCATTTCCATGTCGTGGCGCGCCGGCGGCGGTGGCTCTGTCGCCGGCCGGCAATATCGTATAGGCTCGTCCGTTCATTCCGTTCGTCCATGCCAGCCGGAGTCAAGAATTGAGCGTCGCCTTCGTTCGAGAGGAAAGCGCCGAAACGGCGTCCGAAACCCAGCTTCCCGACCGGCCGATCTCGCCGCATCCGAATCTCGTGACGGAAACGGGCTTGAAGGCGCTGGAGGAGGAACTGGCCCGTGCGCGCGAGGCCTATGAGGCCGTGGCGGGAATCGAGGATGTGAACGAGCGGCGTCGGTTGCAGGCGATGCCGCTTCGCGATGCGCGCTATTTCGCCGAACGGCTGCGGACGGCGCAGGTGGTGGCCGCGCCGGCATCGTCCGACGTGGTCGCCTTCGGCTCGACCGTGACCTTCTCGCGCGACGACGGGCGGGTGCAGACCTATCGGATCGTCGGCGAGGACGAGGCCGATCCGAAAGCCGGATCGATCTCCTTCGTCTCGCCGGTGGCCATGCGGCTCACAGGGAAGTCGGTGGGCGACATCGTGACCCTGGGCGAACAGGAGCTGGAAATCGTCGCCATCGCGTAGAAATCGAAAAGGGCGGCCCGAGGAGCCGCCCTTTCCGCTGTCATGACATCCGGTCCCGGCTTATTCGGCGGGGACGATCTTGCCGGCATCCCACTTATAGAGCGAGAAGCTCTGCGAGGTCATATCGCCGGAAGCGCCATAGGTGATCTGGCCGATGACCGTCGGGATCGGCTCGCCGGTCTTGAGCGCGTCGGCCACAGCCTGCGAATCCTCGGCGCTCTTGGCCTTCTCGATGCCGGCCTTGATGACCTGAACGGCCGCATAGGCATTGAGCGTAAAGGCTTCCGGCGGGATGTCGCGGGCGGCGAGCGCGTCGACGGCGGCCTTGGAATCCGGGCTCTTGAGCGCATCGGAGGCGTTGGTGAAGAGGGTGCCGTTGGCGGCGTCGCCGCCGATCTGCGGATATTCGGTGTTCGACAGGCCGTCGCCGCCGATGATCTGCGCCTTCACGGAAATGTCGGCGAGCTGGCGGGCCAGCAGGCCGGCCTCGGGATGGTAGCCGCCGAAATAGACGACGTCGACATTGTCGGCCTTGATGCGGGTGGTCAGCGCGCTGAAATCCTTGTCGCCTGGGGTCAGGGCCTCGTCGAGCACCTCGGTCATGCCGCCGGCATTGAGCGTTTCCTTGAAGGCATCGGCCAGGCCCTTGCCGTACTGGCCCTTGTCGTTGATGATCGCGACGCGCTTGTCCTTGAACTTTTCGAGTACATAGGCGGCCGAAACCTCGGCCTGCTGGTCGTCGCGGCCGCAGGTGCGCAGGATGTTGGTGAGGCCGCGGCTGGTCAGCGCCGGCGCGGTGGCGGTGGGGGTGACCATCAGCACGCCATTCTCGGCGAAGACGTCGGAGGCGGGAACCGCGACGCCCGACGTGACCGGGCCGACCACGAAGCGGATGCCTTCGCCGACGAGCTGGTTGGCGGCGGAGACGCCCTGCTTGGGCTCGCCCGCGTCGTCGGCGAGCTTCAGCACGACCTTCTCGCCGAGGATGCCGCCATTCTTGTTGATCTCGTCGACGGCGACCTGGGCACCGTTCTTGACCTGTTCGCCATAGGCGGCGACCGGGCCGGTCAGCGGGGCGAGCAGGCCGATGACGATATCCGCCCGCGCGGCGGAGGCGAAGGAGAGGGCGGCGGCGAGCGCCGAACCTGCCAGGAGCTTCATCTTCATGGGGTTCCTCCTTGGAACATGGCCGGCCTTTTCCGGCGGCGGCCTTTCGCCGGGCAATCGACGGATTGCCTTTCCGTGCCGGCCGTCGCAGCCAGCGTGATGCCGCCCCGGCGAGATGCGGGGCGGCCTGTCTCGATCCGTCGTTCGCGCGCCGCGCCCGGCGGCGGTTCGCGCCGGCTCAGGCGTTGGCGATCAAGACGTCGCGCAGCTTGTCGAAGAGCTCGTCGATCTGGCTCTTCTCGATGATCAGCGGCGGCGAGAGCGCGATGATATCGCCCGTCGTGCGGATCAGCAGGCCCTTCTCATAAGCCTTGAGGAAGGCGGAGAAGGCGCGCTTGGTCGGCTCGCCGGCGATGGGCGCGAGCTCGACCGCGCCGATCAGGCCGATATTGCGGATGTCGATGACATGCGGGCAATCCTTGAGCGAATGGAGCGCGTCCTCCCAGTAGGAGGCGAGCTCGGCGCCGCGGGTTAGCAGGCCTTCTTCCCTGTAGGTATCGAGCGTGCCGAGCGCCGCCGCCGAGGCGATCGGATTGCCCGAATAGGTATAGCCGTGGAAGAACTCGATCAGGTGCTCGGGGCCCTGCATGAAGGCGTCGTGGATCTCGGAGGTCACAAAGACCGCGCCCATCGGGATCACGCCGTTGGTCAGGCCCTTGGCCATGGTGATCATGTCGGGCTTGACGTCGAAATACTGCGCGGCGAAGGGCGTGCCGAGGCGGCCGAAGCCGGTGATGACCTCGTCGAAGATCAGCAGGATGCCGTGCTTGGTGCAGATCTCGCGCAGCTTCTGGAGATAGCCCTTGGGCGGCAGGATGACGCCGGTGGAACCCGCGACCGGCTCGACGATGACGGCGGCGATGGTGGAGGCGTCATGCAGGGTGACGATGCGTTCGAGCTCGGAGGCGACGTCGCCGCCATGTTCCGGCTCGCCACGGGTAAAGGCGTTCTTGTCCGGGAAATGGGTGTGCGGCATATGGTCGACGCCGGTGAGCAGCGTGCCGAACATCTTGCGGTTGGCGACGATGCCGCCGACGGAGATGCCGCCGAAATTGACGCCGTGATAGCCGCGCTCGCGGCCGATCAGGCGGAAGCGCGAGCCATTGCCCTTCACGCGGTGATAGGCGAGCGCCACTTTCAGCGCCGTCTCGACCGACTCGGAACCCGAATTGGTGTAAAGCACATGGCTCATGCCTTCCGGCGCGATGTCGATCAGCCGGTTGGCGAGCTCGAAGGCCTTGGGATGGCCAAGCTGGAAGGCCGGCGCGTAGTCGAGCTCACCGGCCTGCTGGCGGATGGCCTCGGTGATCTGGGGGCGGCAATGGCCGGCATTCACGCACCAGAGGCCGGCCGTGCCGTCGAGCACCGTGCGGCCGTCATGGGTCTTGTAATACATGTCCTGGGCGCTGACGAAGAGCCGCGGTTCCTTCTTGAACTGGCGGTTGGCGGTAAACGGCATCCAGAACGCCCGCATGTCGTTGGGCGTCGTGTTCAGGCGGTTAGACATAGATCGGCTCCGGAGGGGGTTTCAGGCTGCGCCCGTCATGGAGACATTCACCGGGAAGCCTCGATCAGCCGAGGGTTTCGGGCGAACGGAGCGCCGCCGTTCATTGAAATGACGTTATCAATTCGCCGTTCGCGGTCAAGGCGTGCCAAAGAATTTCATGGAAGTTCACCGGAATTGATCGGGGCCTGCCGATGTCTTCCCGCCGGCAAGTCCGACGCAAGTTCGGCATGCCAGTCATCGTGCCGGCGGGCGTCCGGATCAGGGCAAGACAATCCGGCCGCTCACCAACGGCAATCGCCTGCATAGCTCCGTCTTCCGGTGACCGGAAGACGGAGTTCGCGCTTCAGGATCAGCGATCCAGAACGTCGCGGATCTCGAGCAGGTTGGAGCGTGCCCGCAGCACGTAGAAACCCTGCGTGGCCAGGTGCGTCGGCATGATCCAGCCGTCTTCCTGGCCGTTGGAGATGATGGCGGGCTGGATGCGCAGCCCGGCGCGAAACTGCTGGAGCATCGCGGTCCAGAGCGCGCTGATGTTCTTTTCCTGGATGGTGCTGGTGAAGTCCGCGCGCGCCCCGCTCAGGATTCCGTAATAGCCGTAAAGCTGACCGTAGGCGAACCAGAAGCGATCGTCCGCACGGGTGTCGAACCAGCCGCCATTGTGGTTTTCCGAGCGCTCGCGCAGGATCGCCGAGGTGGAGCCGAGGTCGTTGGCGATACGGTCGAGGAATTCGAGCAGGTTGTCGGCGCGGCCGTCGAAGGTGGCCTGGCAGTTTTCCAGTTCGGTGTTGAAATTCCGCAGTTCGGTGATCGCGCGCCGATAGGTGCTCTGCGTCGTCGGCGGGAAGCCGAAGGGCGAGAAATTGATATACCAGGCGGTTTCGGAATATTGCATGCTTTCGCGCGCGGTTTGCAGCGTGCGGTTGATGCCCGATGTGCCGCGGACACGGGCCAGCGCCTCGACCAGCTCCACAGTGGTGCGGCGGATGGTCTGGTTCATGCCGCGCTGGAAGCTCGCCTTGTTGTCGAGCCAGGGCGTGTTGTCCCAGTCGAGGCCGAAGAGGCCCATCTTGTAGAAGGGCGATGACGAGATCCAGTGGTTCTGGTTGACCTCGTTGTCGATGAGGTCGATGGTCACATCGACGATGGCGGAGCGCTGGCATTTCTTCGGCGCGGCGGCATCGTCGCCCGGAAGCGGTACGCCGGCGGCGAGCGTGCGGTCCTGTAGCTTGTATTTGGCGACGTAATCCGGGTCGAATCCGTACCAGACTTGGGTCTGGTAGGCGAAGAAACCGTATCCGACGAGGATAAGGACGACGATTGCGCCCACGACCACCTTGAGGATGGCGCCGCGCGAGGCATACCAGCGGCTGGCGCTCATGAAAGGAAACAGGATCCAGGCGATGACATAGCCGACGCCTCGTCCGATGGCGCTGAAAATGTTCTGGATGAACTGAATGATCGGGTCCAGCATGGGGGCTCAATCCTCTGTAATGCCGTAAAGGCGTCGGCGGAAGCCGACCTTGTCGGTCAGATATGTATCCTGGAGCGTCTTCACAACTTCTTCCTGGTACTTCTCCGGCATTTCTTCATAGGCTTCGTAGAAACCCTGCTTGTCGAAGATGAAGCGGGAGACGAAGTCGAAGGGCTGCATCTGCGAGATCAGCCTGTTGACCAGCCAGTGGTCGGGGTGGGACGTGTTCGCCCGAACCAGAAGGAAGCGATAGCGCGGCGCGACATCCGGCATTCGAATCTGGCCGGTGGTCGTGACCTGGCGGAGCATTTCGTTGAGGAAGGGATAGGTGCCTTCCTCGGAGACCATGCGGGCATTCATATGCGCCCAGGTCTGGAGCCAGACGAGGTCGGCCTTGGCGGGATCGAAATTCGGATCGGTCCGGATCGCCATCGAGAGCAGGCACATTTCCATCCGGTGCTGGAGGAGACCCGACTCGCGGATCCAGGAAGCCTGGGGCAATTCGAGGCGGCGGGTGCGGGCGAGGAAGCCGTAGATCGTCTCGTAATCCTCGATGTCGATATAGGACACCTGCCAGGGCCGCGCCTTGCGGAAGCCCGGCACGTCGGAGCGGCAGATGACGGTGGTATTGCGGTCGTCGTGGAAGACGTAGACGCCGCCGAAATGGTTGGCCCAGAAGGCGTCGTGGCGGAAGACGAGCCTGTCGGGCACCAGCATGTTCTGCCGGATGTCGCCGGTGAGCTTCGCCAGTTCGACCATGCGGTCCAGCATCGCGTCGTCGCGCCAGGCGTCGGGCTGGGTCTGCAATCTGTCGGCGAGCTGGCGCAGTTCCGCCGCCTTGCCGAGGATGTCCTCGGCGGAATAGACCTTGAAATTCACCTCGTTGATCGAGAGCAGGTCCTCGATGTGATCGACGGTCGCCACGGAATCGTCGATCTCGCCATAGAGCGCGTCCTTGATGGTGACGGCATTGATCGCCCTGGCATTGGCCGCGAAGAATTCATGCATCAGGCCGGCGGTGTTGGAGAAGCTCGTATGCACGACGGGCAGTGCTTCCTGGGCCGGGGTGAGGATGATGAAACGGCGGTTGACGCGGTTGGG
>JAGRLJ010000133.1:0-1879 GCA_020441805.1 Rhizobiaceae bacterium | reverse complement strand
AGCTTCGTCTCGGGCAGTCCGAAACCCCTGAGCGCCTTGTTGTAGCGGCCGATCAGATGCGGCTCGGTGATCGTCATCAGACGTCCGTAGATCAGTTCGGCTTCGAGAAGGCGTTTCATGCGATCAACAGGTACAGGAATTTGCGCGGGCGGAACATCGGTTTCTAGTCGGCGTCGACGAGATCGTCGATGGTTACCCGTAAGGCCCCGGCAATTTTTTTCAATGTCGAGACGCCGCCTTCTTTCTTGCGATTTTCGATTTCCGAAAGAAAGGCCGCGCTGATGCCCGTCCTGTCCGCAAGCTCCTTCGCGCTCAAGCCACGCAATTCACGGTAGACACGGATCGGGTTCTCGCCGTCGATCAGCCTGTCGGCGAATTCCTCGGGTATTGCTTCCTCCTCGCCCGCGGCGACCTTGCGCCGGTAGGCATCGACCGCCGCAATGTCCTCGGAAAGCTCCGCCCGCTCCAGCAGGGCCTCATAGTCGGACTTGCCGAGCACGATCATGTCCTCGCCATTCGGAGTTTTGAATGAAACCACAGTGTTCATGGCTCAATCCTCGTAGACGCTGCCGCGCGCGCCGATTTTGATGACTTCTATAATA
Source organism: Rhizobiaceae bacterium (assembly GCA_020441805.1). Taxonomy (GTDB): domain Bacteria; phylum Pseudomonadota; class Alphaproteobacteria; order Rhizobiales; family Rhizobiaceae; genus Rhizobium_E. Next base: position 1,277 of record JAGRLJ010000133.1, on the reverse strand, counting down.
ATGTCGTTCTCGTCGAAGATGACACGCCAGTCTCCAACCCTGAGCCGATAGGCATTACGGTCTTGAAGCTTCTTCACATTGTTTGCCTGCGACGCCGGATCGCCAGCATATTGGCGAAGCTTCGCCCGGATGCGGGCAGTTTCGTTGGCCGGCAGCTTCGAAAGCGTTTTGATAGCCTGTTTGCTATAAGCGATTTTCTTCATCGCAAGATTAGCCCTGACGCCGGCGGATAGCAATAAAATTCGCCCTTAGCTAATTTACACCCCCCATCTCCCGTCCCGCTTCATGTCCTCGATCTCGTGGATCGCCTTCTCCCTCTGGCGTTCCCTGCGGATGATGTCGGTGATGGCGGCGTCGTCCGACTTGTCGGTGTAACGGAATTCGGAATCGGCGTAGCGGTTGATCTCTTGCAGGACCATGTCCATCGTGATCGGGCCGCGCAGTTCGGCGATCATCGCCTTCTTGTCGTCGTAGGGCCTGTGCATGAAGGTCTCGGGCTTCTCGAACCAGTCGTCGGGGAGCTCGACATCCATGGCGCGCATCTTGATCGCGTCGGTGATGTTCTTGATCGCGCGGCCGGTGAAGCGCGGCTCGGCGAGGCGGATCATATGGAGATAGGTGCCGACATCGGCGATGGACTTCAGGCCACCCTTCTCCTTCTGGAACCGGTCCCATACGGCGGCGAGCCCTTCCTCCTGCGGTCGGGAATGGGCCTCGTAGCTGGTGGAGATGGCGCGCTTGATCTCCTGGTTGGCATAGAGCTGATGGTCGCCGAGCGGGATCGAATGGTTCTTGCCGGCGAGAAGGGCGAAGATGTCGATATAGTCCTCACGGGTTTGCGGGCCGTCGACCAGCCAGCGGGCGCCGGCGCGCTGGCGCAGCGCATCGTCGACATTCTCGGGATAGTTCGAGAACATGCCGAAGGTGCAGTTGCCGCGCACCACGGTCGAGGCGCCGGCGAAGCTTTCCATCAGCACGGCGGTGACCTCCTGCTGGCCGGCCGAGGCGCGGTCGTCGGAACGCTTGGCGGCGACCTGGTCGACGTCGTCGATCGTACCGAAGCCGATCGCCTTCGGATTCATCACGTTGTTGATGAAGTCCTTGCAGTTCTGGCCCGACTTGCCCTGGTAGGAGGATATCTGGTCGACGCCGAAATTCTCGTAATGGAAGGCGTAGCCCGCGACCTCGCAATACTGGTTCATCAGGCCGGCGATCATCTGGATCAGCGTGGTCTTGCCGGTGCCCGGCATGCCGTCGCCGATGAATGTGAAGAGAAA
>JAGRLJ010000132.1 GCA_020441805.1 Rhizobiaceae bacterium | reverse complement strand
ACCGACAACCTGTTCGGCGACATGCTCTCCGACATCGCCGCCATGCTGACGGGATCGCTCGGCATGCTCCCATCCGCCTCGCTCGGCGCCCCCGACCCGAAGACCGGCAAGCGCAAGGCGATGTACGAGCCCGTGCACGGTTCGGCGCCCGACATTGCCGGCCAGGGCATCGCCAATCCGATCGCGATGATCGCCTCCTTCGCCATGTGCCTGCGATATTCGTTCAATATGATCGGCGAAGCCAACAATCTCGAGAAGGCGATCGCCAGCATTCTCGACCGGGGCATCCGCACCGGCGACATCATGGCCGAGGGCGCGCGCAAGGTCGGAACGTCCGAAATGGGCGACGCGATCCTCGCCGAGTTCGAGAAGCTTTCCGCCTGAAACGAGGAGGGCCGTATTGACCGTCGATAGAACCGAAGCGAAATCCGGCCTCTTCGCCGCCATGCGGCGCTATTATCGCAGGACCCGGCCCAGCCACGGGCCGGTCCCGAAAATATTGCCCGTCGTCGTCGTCGGCATGCTCGCCGCCGCCGCCTACCTGCTCCTCGACGCACCGGCCGCCGAAATGCGCGGCCATTGGCCAGGCTGGCTCGCCCGGCCGTCGCGCCTGCTGACCGATCTCGGCAAGTCCGGATGGATCATCGGCGGCACGCTCGCGATCATCGCCATCGGCGCTCTGGTCCGCCGCTTTTCGGGCGTCGAAGAGCGACGCCGGCTCGGCGTGACCGCGATTCAGACAGCGGGCTATATATTCCTCTCCGTCGCCGGCTCCGGGCTGATTTCAAACATCCTGAAGCGGGCGATCGGCCGCCCCAGGCCCGTTCTTTTCAGCGATGACGGGCTGTTTTCTCTCCATCCCTTCAGCAACAGCTTCAACTATGAGAGCTTTCCCTCCGGCCACGCCACCACATGCGGCGCCTTCTGGGCGGCGCTGGCGCTGCTTTTGCCGTCATGGCGCTGGCCGCTCCTGCTCGTCGGTCTCTGCCTTGCCTTGACGCGCATCTTCGTCGGCGCGCATTTTCCCTCCGACGTCCTTGTCGGCTTCGGCTGGGGCATGTGGTTCGCCTTCTTCATCGCCGTCGTCTTCTCCCGTTGCGGGCTGATCTTCACCCATGCGGACGGCAAGCTGGGCAAACGGGCCTGACGGACGGAGAGCCACGCAAAAAGCCCGGCGCGATCGCGCCGGGCCTGGAAGCGGTCCGGGACCGCCGGGATCAGTGTGCGTGAACGTCGTTATTCTTCGTTTCGCGCAGGAAGATCATGCCGATCACAAGGCTCATGCAGGCGATGATGATCGGATACCACAGGCCATAGTAGATATCGCCGGCCGAGGCGCTGAGGGCGAAGACGATCGCCGGGAGCAGGCCGCCGAACCAGCCGTTGCCGATATGATAGGGCAGCGACATGCCGGTATAGCGGATGCGGGTCGGGAACATCTCGACAAGCATGGCGGCGATCGGGCCATAGACCATCGTGACATAGATCACGAGCAAGGTCAGGATGGCGATGCACTGGAACCAGTTCACCTGCGCCGGATCGGCGAAGATCTTGAACTCGCCGCCGCCGGGAACCTTGTAGACGCTGACCTCGGCCGCGCCATTGAGATCGGCCGCCGTGACGATCTTATCGCGGATGGCGGCATTGGCGCTGACTGTCGCCGGGGTCGTCGCCTTGATCGCGTCTTCCGTGAGGTTGAGTTCCGGATTGGCGGCGACGAAGCCGGCGAGCTTGGACTCGGCGATCGTCGCGCCGCCGCGGGTCAGCGGGTAGCCCGCATCCTTGAGCGCGAAGAAGGCGGCCTTCTGGAAGGCGGCGTCGAGCGCCTTCGCCTGATCGCCGGCCTTGACCGCGTCATAGGACGGGATCTCCTTGTCGCCGATCTTCACCGATGCCGCCGTACCGGCCGGCGCGGCGACGATATCGTAAGGGATCGAGTTCTTGGTGAGGAACGCGGTCGCGATATCGCAGGCCGAGGTGAATTTCGACAGGCCGGTCAGGTTGAACTGAAAGTTGCAATCGGCCGGGTCGGTGGTCACCGTGGCGCGGATGGTCTGCTGCGCATGGTAGAGCGCGGGGTTGCCGGCATAGGTCAGCGCCTTGAACAGCGGGAAATAGGTGACCGCGGCGAGCAGGAGGCCGAGCATGATGATCGGCTTGCGGCCGATCTTGTCGGACAGCCAGCCGAAGACCACGAAGAAGCCCGTGCCGATGGCGAGCGAGGCCGCGACCATCATATTGGCCGACGCCAGATCGATCTTGAGCACGTTCTGTAGGAAGAACAGGGCGTAGAACTGGCCGGAATACCAGACGACGGCCTGACCGGCGACGGCGCCGAACAGCGCGAGCAGCGCGATCTTGGCGTTCTTCCACTGGCCGAAGGCTTCCGAGATCGGCGCCTTGGAGGTCTTGCCCTCTTCCTTCATCTTCTTGAAGGCCGGCGACTCGTTCATCTTCATGCGGATCCAGACGGAAACACCGAGCAGCAGCGAGGAGATGAGGAACGGAATGCGCCAGCCCCAGTCCGCGAAAGCGTCCTTGCTCATGACCGACTGCAAGCCGAGGATGATCAGCAGCGACAGGAAGAGACCGCCGGTCGCCGTGGTCTGGATCCACGACGTGTAGTAGCCGCGGCGATCGTCCGGTGCATGTTCGGCGACATAGGTCGCCGCGCCGCCATATTCGCCGCCCAGCGCCAGGCCCTGCAACAGGCGCAGCGCGATCAGGATAATCGGAGCGGCGATGCCGAGGGTGGCCGAACCGGGGAGAAGGCCGACCAGAAAGGTCGAGAGGCCCATGATCAGGATCGTGATCAGGAAGGTGTATTTCCGGCCGACGAGATCGCCGAGCCGGCCGAACACCAGCGCGCCGAAAGGCCGCACCAGGAAGCCGGCGGCGAAGGCGAGCAGAACGAAGATGTTGCGGGTCGCTTCCGGATAGGAATTGAAGAAGGCATGGCCGATGAACACGGCCAGTGAACCATAGAGATAGAAATCGTACCATTCGAACACGGTGCCGAGCGAGGAAGCGAAGATGACCTTCTTCTCTTCCGCCGTCATGCTCCGTGATGCACCGGTGTTCGCGGTGACATCGACCATGTGGAAATCCTCCGTTTGAGCGCCGCGTCCCTCTTCCGGGCCTCGCGCGGCATGACGTCGAATCTGACAGAAAGTTGCCCGGACCGGCAGAGATGCTTTGGGCTTATGACTAAGGTATGAGGCGCGCCGCATTCGTCGTGACGCGCCATCCCGGCCGCCAGGCACGGAAAAACCCGGCCGACAGCCGTCGGGGAACTTGACTTCACCGCCGAAAACGATCATCAAGCCAGCCGGAAAAGGAACCCGTCATGTTCGGACGCGCATTTTCACGCCCCGCCATTGCCGTGCTGGACGCCCCGTCCCGCGAGGGTTCGCTTTTTTCTCCGGTGATCAAAACCCGGGCCAAGAAAACGACGACGAAAACCGTCTGACGTTCCTGGCCCGCCGCTCTCTCCCCGGCTCACGGCCGGGAGCGGAACCCCACGCGGCAAGAGTGCCGGCGGGGGTTCGAAACTCCAAGCAACCGGCGGAGAGAAGAGAAAGAGACGATTGAAATGGGTTTCAAGATAGCAGTGGCAGGCGCGACCGGCAATGTGGGCCGCGAGATGCTCAACATCCTCTCCGAGCGCGACTTTCCCGCCGACGAGGTGGTGGCCCTGGCCTCGAGCCGCTCGGTGGGCACCGAAGTGTCCTACGGCGACAAGACGCTGAAGGTCGCCAATCTCGAGAACTACGACTTTTCCGGCACCGATATCTGCCTGATGTCGGCCGGCGGCGCGGTATCGCTGAAATATTCGCCGAAGATCGGCCAGCAGGGCTGCGTCGTCATCGACAATTCCTCGGCCTGGCGCTACGACGCCGAGGTGCCGCTGATCGTCCCGGAAGTCAATCCGGACGCCGTCGAGGGCTTCCGCCGGAAGAACATCATCGCCAATCCCAATTGCTCGACGGCCCAACTCGTCGTCGCGCTCAAGCCGCTGCATGACGCGGCCGGGATCAAGCGCGTCGTTGTCTCGACCTATCAGTCCGTCTCCGGCGCCGGCAAGGAGGGCATGGACGAGCTCTTCAATCAGACCCGCGCCGTCTTCGTCGCCGACCCGATCGAATCGAAGAAGTTCACCAAGCGCATCGC
>JAGRLJ010000131.1 GCA_020441805.1 Rhizobiaceae bacterium | reverse complement strand
GCGCCAAGCATGATCGCGTCGGGTGGGCACATCTGAGGCGAAAGTTCTACGACCTGCACATTGCCGGGGTCTCGCAGGTCGCGGCGGATACCGGGCGCTTCAGAACCAGGTGAAGGAGTTGCAACGCCTGCTGGGCAAGAAGACGATGGAAGGCGAAATCCTCAAGGAAGCCCTCGAAATCGCCACCGGCTCAAAAAAACAGATGTTGCGCTCGCTCTCTCTTCCGAGGGGGATTTTAGGATGAAGATCGTCTGCGAGACGTTGGGTGTTGCCCGGTCGAATATCGCTGCGCGTGCCGCATGCTCCCCTTCCAGAGCCAGAGGACGCCCACCACTGCCGGATCGGGAACTGGTGGAGGATATCAAGGCCATCATCGCCGACATGCCCACCTACGGCTATCGGCGTGTCCATGCCATTCTTCGCCGCAACGCGCGGAAAGCCGGGCGTTCGTGGCCCAATGCCAAGCGCGTCTACCGGGTCATGAAGGTGCATAACCTGCTATTGGTGCGCCACACCGGAGTGGCCAAGGATCGTCTCCACGACGGTCGGGTCGCTGTCGAGCGCTCGAACATCAGATGGTGCTCCGACGGCTTCGAGATCGGCTGCGACAACAAGGAAAAGGTTCGCGTCGCCTTCGCCCTCGACTGCTGCGACCGTGAGGCAATCGCCCATGTCGCCACCACCGAGGGCATCAAGAGCCTGGACGTGCAGGACCTCGTCATCACCGCTGTCGAGAACCGCTTCGGCCGCATCAACATGCTGTCCCAGCCCATCGAATGGCTCACCGACAACGGCTCCTGCTTCATCGCCAGGGACACGGCGTCCTTGCTCCGCGACATCGGCTTGGAACCGTGCACAACGCCGGTGCGCAGCCCGCAATCGAACGGTATGGCCGAGGCCTTCGTTAAAACCTTCAAGCGCGATTACGTCGCGGTGAACCCCACTCCGGATGCCGAAACCGTCGTGGCGCAACTGCCATTCTGGTTCGACCATTACAATAATCTTCACCCACACAAGGCGTTAGGATATCAATCACCACGCGAGTTCATCAGCTCGCAATCTCAAACCTGAGCATGTCCGGTCTTTTGGGGGCAACTCCACATCGGGTTTAGCTTCGCATTGCCCTTTCATGGATCATTTTAGAGGGCTATAGCGTAGACGTAGTTCTCGGTTTCTTCGGCTTCGGCCCGCCACCGCGGAACCCTTCTGGGCACCTGAGCCACCGTCGATGCCTCATGAGCGGACAATAAACGTCCCTCGCAATTCCGTTTTCGACCCCCATGATGCAAATATCGTCCGCAGCCTCGATACGCTGTGCCGAGGGCGCTATCGATTTTTGCGCAAATCGTGCGGCGGACCGATCCGATCAGCGATAGCCGACGCACATCACATAGTCTTTCAGCAATTCTTCCTCGTATTCGACGTCCGACAGCAACCTCTCCAGGGCGTCGGCAGCGGACAGGAGGCCGATCGGCTTATTCCGTGTATCCACGATCGGCACGCTCTGAAAGCCTTTATCCCTCATCAGTGACCACACATCCTGCAACCGGTCGTCGGGCTGGCAGGAAATCACCTGCGTGGTCATGACCATCGCGCAGGCGGCGGTACAGGCGCAACCCCGACAATGCCGGATCTGGCGAACGATGTCGGTGCGGGTGACGATCCCGACCATTGCGCCGGCCCGATTGCACACCACCACCATATGGCGGTTCGGCTCCGACAGGAGCGCGGCGGCTTCGGTCAACTGGCGATCGTCGCCTATGCGGAGAAGCCGGCGGCGCGCGGCCGGCAAGACAGTTTCGATTCTGGTCATGATGGCTACACTTTCGGCGATATCCCGTCCATTTCGATGCCGGACTTCAATGCCTGGGCAAATCTGGCCCCCTTCCGCTACGGACCGGGTTTATGCAGCTGGGACGGCAGCTCCCGTTCACCGAAATCGATCGTCGTATGTTGCAGGACCTGACCCGCCGGATCGACACTGAGACGAACCCTGCGGTTGCGGTAGAAGAAACTCAGGCGATAGTGTCCTTCATGCGCATCGACGCCCCGTTCGCAGAGGCTGGTAATCGCCTGCTTGCGCATCAGGTCCAGCACATCCTCGGCCGCCACGTCGAGCAGCGGTGCAAGTATCCTGGCGTCGATCACGACTTCGCCGGCGGAAATTTCGATTTGCATGGGTCACCTACGATCCCGCCGGCGTCGGCGGCGGCCAATCGACCCGCGCGGCATTGATCCAGGCGGGAGGGTCGCTGGCGGGGAATGATTCCCAGGACGCTTGCGATACGGCGTCCCATTCCTGGTCCAGCCCGCTCGTCAGGCCCTGGGCGATCGGCGGCCGTTTACGCTCATGGACCTTCGCCTGCGCGGCCATGACGCATCTCCTTCCGGTTTCGATTTAAAAGATACATTATAAATATATGTTAATGGCCGACGGCCGGGATTTCAATGGGGGAGCGCTTGTAAACGCGAATATCGCCTGTCATCGGCCCCACATGGACGATATTCCGAAGCCGCCTGCCGGCGTGTCGTTCCTGACGACGGCGGCCAACAACCGCATCCGCGATGGCGCGACGGCTTTCGCGCACCGCCGGGTGAGCGCGCCTTCAGGCCGCGTCGCCGGCCGGCTTCCGGTAAAACTCCAGGTAGAGCCGCCCCGGCTCGATGAATTCGACATGATGGGGAACTCGGGCTTCGATCACGATTGTCTCGCCGGCGCGAGCCCGCCGTTCTCCGTGATAGGGCGCTTCGAGCCGGTAGAGCACTTCCCCTTCGAGGACATGAAGCAAGGCCCATGTTCCGGCTTTCGTGGAATGGGCGGACTGGAGCCTTGCGGGCAGCGTATCGGTCGTGAAGTCCGGGGATCTCGCATAGGCTTCGAAGCCGGCGGGCATCTGCATCGGGATCGTCATGGTGGCTCTCCTTCCGGGGTCCGGTCATTCCCAAACTGAAGTTCCGGCTTGAGAAAGATACATGCTGAGCGCATCTTTGCCACCATCCAGGATCGGGAGAAGCGCAGGATGCGATTGACCAAACTTTCCGACTACGCGCTGCGCGTTCTGATGTTCGCCGCAGCGCGGGGCGATCAGTTGATTACCATCGAAGAAACCGCCGAAATGTACGGAATCTCGCGCGCGCATTTGATGAAGGTTGTCAATCAGCTTACACGGGCCGGTTTCCTCAGGGCCGTCCGTGGCCGCTCAGGCGGGTTGACGCTTGCCAAAAGGCCGGAAAACATCAATCTCGGCGATGTCCTGCAAATAACCGAACCGGATTTCGCCCTGGCCGAATGCTTCACCGCCGGCAATCGCTGCATGCTGACGCCACGTTGCCGCCTGCGCGGTATTCTTCATCAAGCACTGGCAGCGTTCATCGGAACGGTCGACCGCTATACACTCGCCGACCTTGTTCTCAGCCCGGAAGACTTCGGCCTCCAGCCAGCGGCGTGACGGCACCCGCCCGAGGCGGCGGTTCATCGTGCCCGAGTTCCGCACGGAACCTCTAACCGATGCGCTTTGTCAGTTTGGCCGTCGACCGCTTCGCGTCGCGAGCGCCGTCTGCATGGCGGCGACAAGCCCGGAGACCGCTCCGGTGCTTTCCCAGGCGTAGAGCGCGACAAAGATGGCTTCTTCGGAACCGAAGGGCGCGTAGGGTCGAAGACGGTAGCCGGGCGTTGCACTGACCGGCAGAAGCGACAGTCCCAGCCCGGCCTCGACCGCCATCAGCACATTGTGAAGGCTGCTGGCCGCGAAGACCACATACCAGCGGCGCTCCTCGCGCTCGATCCGGTCGAACATGGTTTCGCGGTAGAGTCCTCCCGGCCTAAAGGCGACCAGCGGCAGCGGATCGGGCCAGTCTTCCGGCGCCTCCACGCCCTGGAACCATGCCAGCGGCTCCGGGAAAGCCGCCCGGCAATCGGCGCCTGGCTCATCCTGCTTGACGACAGCGATGTCGAATTCACCGCCGCGATAACGCCGCATGAGATCGCGGCTGAGTCCGGCGGTGACATCCAGCCGGATCTCGCGATGCCGCCGCGCGAAATCGCTGAAGGTCCGCGCCATGGCCGCGTCGATAATGTCTTCCGGCACGCCGATGCGAATGGAGGCGGTTCCCGCCGGATCCCCCAGCGCGGCCTCGGCTTCCCGCTGGAGCGCCAGCAGGCGGCGGGCATAACCCAGAAGCCGCTCCCCGGCGACGGTGGGAACGACCGGCCGCGCCGAACGCTCGACCAGAACCGAACCGACCGCATCCTCGAGCCGGGCGAGCTGCTGGCTGATGGTCGATTGCGTCATATGCAGCCGGTCGGCGGCAAGGGTGAAGCTTCCGGCGTCGACGATTGCCGTAAACGCGCGAAGCAGTCGCGGGTCGAGCATGATGCGGAATATCCATTTTCGTAATGTCGATCATCATAACATTTAATTTTCAAATATCGACTTTTCTCCCTATCTAAAAAAGAACAAAGACAGAGGCCGAGCCGGGATTGGCCCGGTAGCCATTAGATCCAGGAGGGCCTCATGCGTCGCCGGACGATTCTCATGGCCACCGCCAGCCTCGTGCTGGCAGGCGCGTCACATCTTGCCGCAGGAGAAACCATGACCGGATTGGAATTGCATCGCGCCGCCGTCAGGAATGATGCGGTGCGTCTCCGTCAGCTTCTGGCCGACGGCGCGCGGATCGAGGCGCGCGACGGCACCGGCGCGACGGCGCTGCTGGTCGCGACCCATGCCAACGCAGTCGACGCGGCCCGCGCGCTTATCGAGGCGGGCGCCGACGTCAATGCCAGGGATGAAATCCACGACAGCCCCTATCTCTATGCCGGAGCGCGGGGTCATCTTGAAATTCTCAAGATGACGCTGGCACATGGCGCCGACCTCGAAAGCACCAACCACTATGGCGGCACCGCGCTGATCCCGGCGTCGGAACGCGGCCATGTCGAAACCGTTCGCACCCTGATCGCGGCCGGCGTGGATGTCGATCATGTCAACAACCTGAACTGGACCGCGCTTCTGGAGGCGGTCATCCTGGGCGATGGCGGCCCACGCCATCAACAGATCGTCGCGCTGCTGATCGGGGCGGGCGCGAATGTCAATCTCGCCGATGGAGATGGCGTGACCCCGACCCAGCACGCGCGCCGCGCCGGTTTTACCCAAATCGAACATAGTCTGATCGCCGCCGGCGGCCGATAGACGGAGTTTTCCATGGGCGATGCACAAAATGCCAAGCAACGGTTCCTTCGCGAGGCCATCGAGCTGGCCCGCGACAACGTCCGGGCCGGCGGCCGTCCTTTCGGGGCGGTGGTGGTCCGCGGCAACGCGGTGATCGCGCGCGCCGTGAACGAAAGCCATCTGAGCCAGGATGTCACGGATCACGCCGAATTGCTGGCCTTGCGCGCCGCAACCCGCGAGCACGGGCCGGCGGCGCTTCGGAGCGCTACAGTCTATGCCAGCGGCCATCCGTGCCCGATGTGCCTCGCCGCGATGCGTCTGGCCGGGGTCGGCGCCGTCGCCTATGCCTATTCGAACGAGGACGGAGCGCCGTTCGACCTCTCCACGTCGGAACTCTATGCCGACCTGCGCCGCCCCTTCGCCGAGCAGTCGATGCCGATCCGCCATATGCCGCAGGACGAAGCTTCCAGTCCCACCCTCTACGAGGAATGGCGGCAGGCTCATGACAGCCGGATCTAGCATGAAACGGAACGACGCGCCGATATCCGGCCAGTTTCTCCTGCTCGCCGCGATTGCGCTGGTCGGTTTGAACCTTCGGCCCTTCATGGCCGGAATCGGTCCCTTGGCGGCTGCGATTTCCGACGAGACCGGGCTGGGCTTGCAGGGGATCTCGCTGCTGACGCTGGTGCCGATGTTCCTGATGGGCGTGCTGGCCTTTGCAGGTCCGGCCCTGCAAGCCCGGGTCGGGGCACGGCAGGCGGTCATTGCCGCACTGGCGGTTCTGTCGGCAGCCTCGCTGATGCGTCTCTTCGTGACCGGCGGCTGGCAGATGGTGGCTACCGCGGCATTGCTCGGGCTGGGCGCGGCGGTGGTGCAGGCAGTGTTCCCCGGCATCATCAAACGGCATTTCCCTGGCCATGTCGGCATCGTGACGGGGCTCTATTCGGGCATGCTGATGGGCGGCGGCGCGCTCGGCGCCCAACTGTCGCCGCTGATTGCAGCCAGTTGGAACGACTGGCATGTCGGTCTGGCCTGGATGGCGATCCCGGCGGCCCTGGCGCTGTGGCTGGTCGCGCGCAGCCTGCCGGGAGACGAGCGTGGCCGACGTGGCGCGAGCCGGGCGGGTGTCCTGCTCCGCCGCCCGCGCATGTGGTTGCTGATGGCCTGTTTCGGTTTGGTCAACGGCGGTTATTCGACAGCGGTGGCCTGGCTTGCCCCCTTCTATCAGGGTCTGGGCTGGAACGCCGCGGCCAGCGGCAGCCTTCTGGCGATCATGGCCACCGCTCAGGCGAGCGCCGCACTGGTCCTGCCAATGCTCGCGAGCAGGGGACAGGACCGCCGGCCCTGGCTCTGGCTGACGCTCGCCTTGCAGGCCGCGGGCTTTGTCGCCCTGATGGCCCGGCCTGAAGCCGCGCCGGTTCTATGGGTGGCCGCTCTCGGGGCTGGGCTGGGTGGCTGCTTCGCGCTCTCGATGATCGTCGCGCTGGACCACTTGCACGATCCGGCCGATGCAGGCGCGCTCGCGGCGCTGATGCAGGGCGGCGGTTTCCTGCTCGCCGCGCTGCCACCCTGGATCGTCGCAATCCTGCACGATTTCACCGGCAGCTTCACCGTAGGCTGGCTCTCGCATCTCGCCTGCGTGATCGTTGCGACGCTCCTCTACTGGCGGGTCTCGCCAGCCCATTATGAGCGCGCCATGGGGCCGGCGTTTCAGCGCTGACCGACACCTCGAAAATAGGGTTTCCGAAAGATTCGGCATACTTTGCCGGCCGGAACCTTCAGTCGTCCCCCGGCGAATGAGCCAAATCGCACCGGATGATTTTGTCGGGCTCTCTCAGACCGGCCGGTCGGCCGCGCCGTCACCGAACAGAGCCGGCCCATGCTGGTCGATGATCTGCTTGGCCTTGCGGAAAGTCGTCTCGACCGCATCGTCCTGGCTCGAAAACAGGTCCGCGCGGATGAAACGGCGCACCAGCGCGCCCTCGGCCGTCTCGTTTTCGATCCGGCCGGCAAGGCGCCATTGCGCGCCCTCTTTCATCGGCGTGGCATAGACGGCATATTCGCCGATCCGCTCCATGCGTTCCTTGCCGCCGCCCTCACCCGCCGAAGCGTCGCCGCCCAGCCCAAACAATTTTGAAAGAAATCCTGCCATAAAATGCGTTTAGAGCCTTTTGCACCGAAATGGAAGCGGTTCTGTTGGCGCAGCCGGAGCCGGATATCCGATCGGCCGGCCTGGCCGCAGAACTGGGCCACGACACGCACCGGCCGATCGAAGAGCCGTGATCGAAGGGGACGAAGACCTTGCTGCCGTTTCTCCTCGCCGTCGCGGTCCTTGTCGCCATACCGATCCCGGCTCTCTGGCTCTTCGGATCGAAAACGCCCGTCGATACCGCGATCGGGTTCGACCCCGATACGATCGACAGCGACCTCGACGCCTGGCTCGCCGGGCGTGAGGCAGCCGTTCCCGGCATCCGGCCAGATCTCGCCAAGCAGATCGTCTGGGCCGATCCGCTCCGGAAGGAACGGACGGACATCGCTTTCGTCTATATTCACGGCTTCTCGGCATCGCCCGGCGAAGTGCGACCCCTGCCCGATCTGCTTGCCCGCGATTTCGCCGCAAATCTCTACCTGGCGCGCCTCACCGGCCATGCCGCGACGCCGGAGGCCATGGGCGAACTGACGGTGAAGGCCATGGTCGAGGACCTCGCCGAGGCCATCGCCATCGGCGAGCGGCTGGGCGACAGGGTCGTGATCCTCGCCAGTTCGTCCGGCGCGGCGCTGGCGAGCTGGGGCCTGGCGCAGCCGGCCTTTCGCAATCGTGTCTCGGCCGCCGTGTTTCTCTCGCCGAATTATGGCGTGCTCGCTTTCGGCGCCTTCCTGCTGACCTGGCCCGGCGCCCGCGAGCTTGCCCGCCTCCTGCTCGGGCCAACCCGTTCCTTCGAACCGTCCAATGCGCTTCATGCCGAGCTCTGGACCAATGACTACCCCGTCGAGGCGCTGCTGCCAATGGCGGAGATCGTGAGACTCGCGGTCGGCGCGCCGGTGGAGACGACCGCAACGCCCTGCCTCTTCCTGATCTCGCCGAAGGATCGTGTCGTCGATCCCCGCAAGACGAAACGGATCGCCGGGCGATGGGGCGCGCCGCATCGCCTGGTCGAGGTGAACGGCATCGAGGATCCGTCGCGGCATGTGCTGGCGGGCGACGCCATGTCTCCCTCCACGACCCGTCCGCTCGCGGCACTGATCGCCACATGGCTGCGCGAGACCCTCGGGCCGGCCCGCTGACGAAATGTTGAGCACCGCTTTCCTTGACCCTCGCACCAGCAAGGACGTCTAATCTCGGAGCCTGCCATGATTCTGAAAGGAAAATGGATGCCCGCGGCCACATGGATAACCTGCCTGTCACTGCTGGCGCTCTGGACTTCCGCCGTCCATGCCGGCGATGTCGCGAAGCTGGCCGAGGACGCCGAAGCCCTGATTGCCAAGGGGGATGGGCCGGCGGCCTATGACAAGATGCGCCAGTCGCTCGCGGCGGCCTCCAACAGCATTCCCTTCGATATCCGCAAGGCCTTCTTCGTCTCGGAGAAGCCGCTGATGTTCGGCAGCTACGAGCGCGTCGCCAGCAATGAATTTCCAGCGGGCTCCTCGCTCATCACCTATGCCGAGCCGATCGGACTTGCCTGGATGTCGGACGGATCGGGCGTGAGGAGCGCCTTCACGGTGGATTTCGAACTTCGCAATCCCGCCGGTGAACTGCTCGCCGAACAGAAGGCCTTCGGTAATTTCAAGATCCAGAGCCGCGAACCGCTCTTCGAGATCTTCACGCCGCTGACTCTCGATGTCTCGGCCGTGCCGGCGGGCGATTATGTCCTCAAATATACGTTCAACGACACGAATTCGAAGAAATCGTCCAGTGTCGAGCAGCGCTTCAGGCTGAAATGAGCTAGACCTCGACGATCCTGCCTTCGGAAAGCGTCACACGGCGGTCCATCCGGGCGGCCAGTTCGTGATTGTGGGTCGCGATCAGCGCCGCGAGACCCGATTGCCGAACAAGCGCTTCCAGCGCATCGAAGACATAATGCGCGGTGACCGGGTCGAGATTGCCGGTCGGCTCGTCCGCCAGCAGCAGCAGGGGCGCATTGGCCACGGCGCGCGCGATGGCGACCCGCTGCTGCTCACCGCCCGAAAGCTCGGCCGGCCGGTGCTCGGCACGATGGCCGATGCGCAGGTAATCGAGGAGCTGGCTCGCGCGCTCCACGGCTTCGGCGCGCGAGAGACCGGCGATCATCTGCGGCATCATCACGTTTTCAAGCGCCGAGAATTCCGGCAGCAGGTGGTGGAACTGGTAAACGAAACCGATCTCCATGCGCCGGATCGCGGTCCGGTCGCCGTCCCCGAGCCGGCCGCAGCTCGTGCCGTTGATCAGGACGTCGCCGCCATCGGGACGTTCGAGCAGGCCGGCGAGATGCAGCAGGGTCGACTTCCCGGTGCCCGAGGGCGCGACGAGGCCGACCATCTCGCCCTTTCGCATGGAAAGGCTCGTGTCCTTCAGAATGTCGAGGCGCGTTTCACCCTCGCCATAGTGGCGCGATACGGTGTCGATCTTCAAGATCTCGATGTCGGTCATGTCATTCATATCTCAGCGCCTGGACCGGATCGATACGGGACGCCCGCCATGCCGGCAGGATCGTCGCGAGGAAGGACAGCGCAAGCGCCATCACCACGACGGTGACCGTCTCGCGCGCATTCATCTCCGCCGGCAGTTGGCTGAGGAAATAGAGTTCCGGATTGAAGAGCGTCGTGCCCGACAGCCAGGAGAAGAATTGCCGGATACTCTCGACATTGAGGCAGACGATGATACCGAGCACGACGCCCGCCACGGTGCCGACCATGCCGATGGTCGCCCCGGTCATGAAGAAGATGCGCATGATCGAGCCCGAGGTCGCACCCATGGTCCGCAGGATGGCGATATCCGTGCCCTTGTCCTTCACCAGCATGATCAGGCCCGAAATGATATTGAGCGCGGCGACTAGGACGATCATCGTCAGGATCATGAACATCACGTTCCGCTCGACGGCGAGCGCGGAGAAGAAGGTACGGTTGCGCTGGCGCCAGTCCGTGATGAAGATAGACCGCTCCGCCGCCGCCTCGATCTTCGGCCGCATATCGTCGACGGCTTCGGGATTGTTCAGGAATATCTCGATCGACTGGGCGATGCCTTCCTGATTGAAATAGAGCTGGGCTTCCTCGAAGGGCATGAAAATGATCGACGCATCATATTCCGACATGCCGATTTCGAAGATCGCGGCGACCTTGTAGGATTTCACCCGCGGATTGACGCCGAGCGGGGTCACGTCGCCCTCGGGCGAGATCAGCGTGATCGTGTCGCCGGCGGAGAGGCCGAGCGCCGCGGCCATGCGGCTGCCGATCGCGACCCCCTCGCCCGCCGCGAAACCGACGAGATCGCCCTGCTGGATATTGTCGGAAACCATCTTGAGACGGGTGAAGTCGTCGGCGCGGACGCCGCGGACGAGCGCGCCGGTGCCGGCGCCGCCCTTGCCCGAGGCGAGCGTCTGGCCCTCGATCAGCGGGATCGCGTCCCGCACGCCCTCGATCTTGCGGAACCGGTCGGCAAGATCGGCATAATTGTCCAGCACGCCGTCGATTGGCTGGACGATCATGTGCCCGTTGATACCGAGGATGCGGGTGATGAGTTCCGTGCGGAAGCCGTTCATCACCGCCATGACGATGATGAGCGTTGCGACGCCCAGCATGATGCCGATGAAGGAGAATCCGGCGATGACGGAAATGAAGGCTTCCTTGCGGCGCGGCCTGAGATAGCGCAGCGCCACCATCCGCTCGAAAGTCGAGAAGGGACGGGTCGACGGCGCCCTCGCCTTCGTCCCGGCATGCGCCGTGACACCCCCATCCGCCGTATCACTCACCATCCCTGCTCCGTTCAGCCCGTGAGCCTGTTGATCGCCGCCTCAATAGACAGTGTCTCGCGTGCGCCAGACTTGCGGTCCTTGAGCTCGACCTCGCCATTGGCGATGGAACGGGGCCCGACAATGATCTGGACGGGAACGCCGATAAGGTCGGCGGTCGCGAATTTGGCGCCCGCGCGGTCGTCGGTATCGTCGTAGATCGCGTCAAGCCCCGCCTTGCCGAGTCTGGCATAAAGATCCTCACTGGCCGCGTCGCAAGCCTGATCGCCGGTCTTCATGTTGATGATCGACACGTCGAAGGGAGCGACCGATTTCGGCCAGATGATTCCATTCTCGTCATGTGAGGCTTCGATGATGGCCGGAACAAGGCGTGTCGGACCGATACCGTAGGAACCCATATGCACGACATGGTCCTTGCCGTCGGGTCCCTGCACCCGGGCGCCCATCGGCTCGGAATATTTGGTGCCGAAATAGAAAATATGGCCGACCTCGATGCCGCGCGCCGAGAGCCGGTCGGCCTCGGGGATCGCATTGAAGGCTTCTTCGTCATGCATCTCGGAGGTCGCCGCATAGACCGACGTCCACTTGTCGAAAATCGCCTTGAGGCCGTCGACATCGTCGAAATCGGTATCGGCCGCGGGGATGTCGAAATGGACGAAGTCCTTGTGCGAGAACACTTCCGACTCGCCGGTCTCCGCGAGAATGATGAATTCATGGCTGAGATTGCCGCCGATAGGCCCGGTATCGGCGCGCATGGGGATGGCGCGCAGGCCGAGCCGGTCGAAGGTGCGCAGATAGGCCGTGAACATCTTGCGGTAGGAATGTTCGGCGCCTTCGCGGGTCAGGTCGAAGGAATAGGCGTCCTTCATCAGGAATTCGCGCGAGCGCATGGTGCCGAAACGGGGACGCACCTCGTCGCGGAACTTGAGCTGGATATGATAGAGATTGAGCGGCAGGTCCTTGTAGGACTTCACATAGGACCGGAAGATCTCTGTGATCATTTCCTCGTTGGTCGGACCATAGAGCATGTCGCGGTCCTGCCGGTCCTTGATGCGCAGCATTTCCTTGCCGTAGGCGTCGTAACGCCCGCTTTCGCGCCAGAGGTCGGCGGATTGCAGGGTCGGCATCAGGAGCTCGATCGCGCCCGAACGGTTCTGCTCCTCGCGGATGATGGCGTTGACCTTGTCGAGAACGCGCTTGCCGAGCGGCAGCCAGGAATAGATGCCCTGGCTCTGCTGCCGGATCATGCCGGCACGCAGCATCAGCCGGTGCGAGACGATCTCGGCTTCCTTGGGGTTCTCTTTCAGGATAGGCAGGAAGTATCGGGAAAGGCGCATGGACTGATCCGGTTATGGGCGGCGTTTGCGAACAGCGTTCCGCAGGAATCGCCGGTTTGAAGTGTGCATTCCGACGGGTACATAGCGGCTTCGGCTGGCAAAGCAAACCCGGCACGGAGTGCCGATCAACCAATTGTGGCGGAAGTATGCCGGCTCTTCGTCGAATTCATCGGCGAAACAAGGACATGCGAGCGGAACGGAACAGCGGAGTCGCATCCCCGATCTTGTCCGGCGTTGAATTGTTCAAGAAATTGAAGCGCATCGCCGGCATGTGCCAAGTTGTGACATGGTTTTGCTACATATATGGCTTCATCGTTGTCAACGGAATTTTTTGCTTCCACTGTCTCATTTTTGCAAAAAAATGGATGACATAGCTTATTCTTTAAGCTAGGTTCGGGCCATAAAACAGGCATGGAGACCAACTCCAAGCCACTTCTTCGCGGTCAAGTCTTGGGAGGATGGGATCTTAGGCGCGCTCGTTCGCTGCCCCCGCAAGGGAAAGAGATCACGCGAAATCTTTGAAAACAAGGCTTTCGGCCTTGTTTTTTTTTGCCCGCTCGTCGCGGGCGACCACCTCAATCTCTCCAGACATAGCGGGAATTTCGGCCGGCCCGCGCGACCGCGAAAAAGGGGCCGCGCGGCACCGGTCACAAACCGGAAGCGCACCGCGCCGTGGCCGCCCTTTCAGGCAGCGCGGTCGAGTGCCGACGAAATGCGGGCGAAAGCCTGCTCGCCGATCGCACCTTCCATGATCCGGCGGGCCTCGGCGAAGAAGGCCGGCGACGCGGCGGAGCGGGTCGCCGCCATCAGACCGATCAGTTCGGGCGAGGAAAGGCTACGGGCGATCAACGGCAGATCCGCGAGCCGCTCTTCGGGCGGCAAGCTGCCGACAAGAGCGGAATGCGCGGCGAAGAGCTGGTCCCAGGGGATTCCGGCGATCAATGCCGGCATGGCGGACGCCTCCTCCTCCGCCAGGTGGTCGAAGTAACGCGCGGTAAAGCTGGAGAATGCCCTGTAGAAATCCCGGCCGGCTCGACGGCGCACCTCGGAATTCGAGTTACCGGCCAGGTCCTCGATGGCCGAATCGAGCGCGCGTATCCCGCTGTCGAGTTGTTCGTGCTGTCGGTCGAGCAGAACGGCGACATCGGGCGCGGCGCGATGGATCAGAGGATGCACGAACACGTCCTCATGCCTGGAATGGGCATCCAGCAGCGACTTGATCCTTCGCCATCTCTCCTCGACCTCGCACCAGGCGGCCGGATCCGCGGGATCGGTGGCGCCGGTCGTCACCAGGAACTCGCTCATGGCAAGGCGAATAGCCTTGTGAATCGAGGTATAGAAGTCCGGAGTCGGTACCGTCATCGTCTTGTCCTTCCTGTGCTGCGATGGGAGAGTGCCCCTTAGCCTCGCGACCGTACCGGCGTATTGAACAAAACCGACATTCGATCCGTCCCGGCATGGAAAGGGAGACAGCATGCGGCTTTCGGTCGTCAGACCCGCCCCGGACCTTGCCGGCTTCGTCGCCGGCTATTGCCTCATCGACGATCCCGCCGGTGCGCTCGATGCACGCCTGCTGCGGGCCGCGCCGCAAACCGGTGCCTGCCTCTGCCTCCAGCTTGGCGACGACGTCGATACCGATTTCCGCGACCGCCGCCCGAGACTGAGCTATGCGGGCATACAGCCGCATGTCCGCATCTATCGCCCCGCCGGCAAGGCGCGGTCGGTCGTCATCCTCCTGAGCGCGCTTGGCAGCATTACCTTCCTGCCCTCGTGCGGGCGAATGCTCTTTGGGGAAGGCGTCGATGCGGGAGCCCTGCTTGGCGACGGCGCGGTCTGGCGGCTGCGGGACGCCGCCAGCGCGGCCGACAATGAAACCGAGGTCGTCGGGACGATCGATGCCTGGCTCCGGCTGCGGTTCGCCCAGCGAGCCGTACGGGCATCGGACAGACGGCTGGCATCCGCGATGACAATGCTATCCGGCGGATCCTTCGGCATCGATACGGTCGCGGCCCGGCTCGAACTTTCGCCGCGCCAGCTCGAACGAAATTTCATCGAGCATCTCGGGGCTCCACCCAAGACGTTCCAGCAGATCGTCCGCGTCGCGGCAAGCGTACAGGCGACACTGTCCGGGGATCGCGATCCGCTTGACGGCTATGCGGATCAAGCCCACCAGATCCGCTCCTGGCGGACCTTCCTCGGCGTCACGCCCGGCCAGATGAAATCGGCGGGACCGAGTGAAATGGCAACGAAATTCCTCGCGGAATCACGCAAGCTGCCCGCCGAATGGGCGCATTACTTGTGAGAGAAGTCCGGCACGATCCGTGGCAGCGACGCGAAGTTGAAGCCCCAGACGGCGGTGAGCAAATACCAGCCCGCATAGAGGACCGCGGACACGACGGTCGTCAGCAGGAAGACCCTCCAGAAGCGGAAGCGCGCCGGCGCGCTCTTGACCGTGCCGAGCACGACATCGTTCTCGTCCTGCTGCGAGCGCATGCCGATGGGCAGCACGATGAAAAGCGTGATCCACCAACAGATGAAATATTCCGCGAAGATAGAAAGGGCGCTGACCATGGCTAGACCCGGGTGACGAAGACGGTGACGACCGGCTTCTTACCCCAACTGTGGTTGGCTGCCGCCCGGACCGATCGCCGCACCGCCTCCTTGACCATGTCGAGATCCTTGCGCCGTGCGCGCGGAATGCTCTCGACGGCGCCGAGAACCGCATCGTAGAGGACGTCCTCCATGTCGTCGCCCTCCTCGTCGAAGGTGGGCAGGCCGAGCGCCGTCACATCGGGGTCGGCGACGAAATCGTAGCGATTGTCGAGGATGACATTGACCGCGACATGGCCGACGAAGGAAAGTTTGCGCCGGTCGCCGATGCCCATCTCGTCGAATTCGCCGATCAGCGTGCCGTCCTTGTAGATCCGGCCATGCGGCGCTTCATCGACGATCTCGGCCGGCCCCGGCGCAAGCCGCAGCATCTCGCCGTTGCGCACCTCCGCCACGGCGCCGATAGCCTTCGAGCGCGCGAATTCCGCATGCGCGTGGAGATGGGCCGCCTCGCCATGGACCGGAACGACGATTTCCGGACGAACCCATTCATACATCTTCTCAAGCTCGCCCCGGCGCGGATGGCCGGAAACATGCACCAGCGCGTCGTTGTCGGAGATGACGATCATGCCCTGATCGATCAGCGCATTCTTGATGTCGAGGATCGCCTTCTCGTTGCCCGGGATGGTGCGCGAGGAGAAGACGAATGTGTCGCCCTTGGCGAAGGCGATGTTGCGCATCTCGTCGCGGGCGATCTTGGCCAGCGCCGCCCGGGCCTCGCCCTGGCTGCCCGTGAGGACGACGACCGCGTTTTCGCGCGGCAGGAAGCCGAATTCGTCCTCGGCGATGAAGGGTTTGATCCCTTCCATCAGGCCGAGATCGCGCGCCACCTCCGTGGTGCGTTTCATCGACGAACCGAGCAGCAGCACCTCGCGGCCGGCCTGCTCCGCCGCCATGGCGATCGACTTGATGCGGCCGACATTGGAGGAGAAGGTTGTGATCGCCACCCTGCCCTCGGCCTTTTCGATGATCTCGCGCAGGCTCGCCGATACATCGAGCTCGGAGGGCGAGATTCCCTCGCGCTGGGCATTGGTGGAATCGCAGATCAGGGCCAGCACGCCCTCGTCGCCGATGGCGCGGAACTTCGCCTCGTCGGTGCCCTTACCCATGGTCGGGCCGGAATCGATCTTCCAGTCGCCGGTATGGACGACATTGCCGAGCGGCGTGCGGACGATCAGCGACATCGGCTCGGGAATGGAATGCGCCACCTCGACCGGCTCGACGGTGAAGGGACCGACGGTAACCTTCATCCCGGGATGAAGGTTCTGGACCGGGATCTTCTCGCCCTTTTCGTCATAATCGCCCTTGGCTTCCAGAAGGCCGGCGGTGAAGGGCGAGGCGTAGAGCGGCACGCCGAGCTTCGGCCAGAGATCCTTGACCGCGCCGTAATGGTCCTCATGCGCATGCGTGATGAACACCGCGAGCAGGTTCTTCTTTTCCTGGAGCACGAAGCGGATATCCGGCAGGATGAGCTCGACACCCGGAAGTTCCGGACCGGCAAAGGAGACGCCGCAATCGACCATGATCCATTGCCGGTGCGACGGCGGGCCAAAGCCGTAAAGGGCGAGATTCATGCCAATCTCGCCAACGCCGCCGAGCGGCAGGAATACCAGTTCATTCGTGCCGGTCATCGGCTCCATCCATCATATGCGGGGAAAAAACACATCGCCCGAGGCGATACGCAGCGTCTCGCCGTCGTCGAGGCGCAAGGCGAGCAAGCCGTCCTTCTCGATGCCGGCGAATATGCCCGAAAGCGAGCGATCCGGCAAATTGACGGTGATCGGTCGGCCGATACCATGGACCAGCGGCTTCCAGCGCGCGACGATATCGTCGGTGCCGGCGCCCGACTGCCAGATGTCGAGCGCATGGGCGAGCTCGACCATCAGCCGCGCGAAGAGCGTATCCGGCGAGGTCGACCCGCCGGCCTCCACAAGCGACGTGGCCGGATAGAGCGGATTGTCGGGCTTGTGGGCGATATTGACGCCGCAGCCGACGACGACCGCGCTGCGCCCGTCCCCCAGGCTCTCGGCCTCGATCAGAATGCCGGATACCTTGCCGCCATCCACGAGAATATCGTTCGGCCACTTGATGCGGATCCGGTCGCCGGCAAAGGACATTTCGGCTGATATTGCCCGGTGAAGCGCAAGCGCCACCACAAGCGGCAGCGATCCCAGCGCGGCCTGCGGCGCCGGATCGACCAGCAGCAGCGAGGCATAGAGATTGCCGGCCTCCGATATCCAGGCCCGGCCGCGCCGGCCGCGACCGCCAAGCTGGCGGCGCGCGGTGATCCAGAGCCTGCCCGGATCACCGGCGCGGGCCTGTTCGAAACAGGCCGTGTTGGTGGAGTCGACATCGTCGAGCGCGATATGCCGGAACGTCTCCAGCCCGTATGCGCCCGGATCGGCTGTCATCCGAACAGCGCTTTAGCCGCGATTTCCGCCGCGCCGCCGATCCGTCCGCCGAAGACGACATAGCCGACCACGAACAAGCCGGACAGGCCGTAGACCAGCTTCAGCGCGCCGGGAACCCGGGCGATCGG
>JAGRLJ010000130.1 GCA_020441805.1 Rhizobiaceae bacterium | reverse complement strand
AGCGAGGTCTTGCCCATGCCGGGACGCCCCGCGAGGATGATCAGGTCCGAACGCTGCAAGCCGCCCATCTTGGCGTCGAGCGCATGGATGCCGGTGGAAATGCCGGAGAGGTTGCCGTCGCGCTCGAAGGCGGCGCCCGCCATGTCGATCGCCTGCGCCACCGCATCGGAAAAGGCCTGGAAGCCGCCGTCGTAGCGGCCTGTCTCGGCCAGTTCGAACAGGCGCCGCTCGGTATCCTCGATCTGCGCCTGCGGCGGCATGTCGAGCGGCGCGTCATAGGCGATGTTGACCATGTCCTCGCCGATGGTGATCAGCGAGCGGCGCAGCGCCAGATCGTAGATCGCCCGGCCATAATCCTCGGCGTTGATGATCGTCACCGCCGAGCCGGCGAGCGCCGCCAGATAGGACGACACGGTCATTTCGCCGACCTTCTCGTCGGCCGGCAGGAAGGTCTTGATCGTCACCGGATTGGCGATCTTGCCCATGCGGATGATATCGCCCGCCACCTCGAAGATGCGACGATGCAGCGCTTCGTTGAAATGTACCGGCTTGAGGAAGTCCGAGACGCGGTAGAAGGCGTCGTTGTTGACGAGGATGGCGCCGAGCAGCGCCTGCTCGGCCTCGATATTGCCTGGTGCCTCGCGGTAATGCGGTGCGGCGTCCGTATTGCTGATGGCAGCCAGTTTCCGCGCAACGTCCTTCATGTCTCAGCCCG
The DNA here is from genome assembly GCA_020441805.1 of Rhizobiaceae bacterium. Classification (GTDB taxonomy): domain Bacteria; phylum Pseudomonadota; class Alphaproteobacteria; order Rhizobiales; family Rhizobiaceae; genus Rhizobium_E. Next base: position 12,343 of record JAGRLJ010000130.1, on the reverse strand, counting down.
TCGTGAATCTGTCTTGAATGGTCCGATCCTATAGATCGGCGCGCTCTCTAGTGCAGGTAAAAGTTAACGGACCGTCAACTTGTGGCCGATGTCCACAGGATGGTGGAAGCAGTGGAAAAGATGCATGCCGACCCAGCTTTCCATTGACTCGGTTGCGCCAAGCTTTCGGAACATTTGAAGAACGAAATGGCGGTTTGGGGACGCGCCACACGTCTCCACATCATCCTCGGGCTTGTCCCGAGGATCTGGTACGGCAGATAAAGCATTCATGTCATCAGCTTAGCCGCCTCTCCAGATCCTCGGGACAAGCCCGAGGATGACGTTGGAGCATGGTTTCGCCGGCTTCGTCATGGCAGCCGAAGACGGAGAATCACCTACTCGGCCGCCTCGTGCGGGAAGCGGACGGAACCGGCGCCGTTCTTCTTCTCGGTCTGGCGCAGGCAGTTTTCCGCCGCCGGTATATAGTCGCGGGTCAACGGAACAGCCTGCTGGTCATGGGCGAGCTGGAACTGGAAGATCACCAGGCCCTGCCAGCGGAAGGCGCTTTCGGACGAGGCGAGGTAGAATTCCCAGATTCGGCAGAACTTCTCGTCGTAAAGTGCCTTGGCCTCCTCGCGCCGCGCCATGAAGCGCTCGCGCCATGCCTTCAGCGTCTCGGCATAATGGAGCCGCAGCACCTCGACATCGGTAATGGTGAGCCCCGAACGTTCGATCGAGGTCATCACCTCCGACATGGCGGGAATATAGCCGCCGGGGAAGATATATTTCTCGATGAAGGGATTGGTCGTGGCGGGCGCGTCGACGCGGCCGATCGTGTGCATCAGCATCACGCCGTCCTTCTTGAGCAACTGCGCCGACTTCTTGAAATAGGTGTCGTAATGCGGCCGCCCGACATGCTCGAACATGCCGACCGAGACGATCCGGTCGAACTTTTCCTCGACATGGCGATAGTCCTGCAACTCGAACCGGACGTCGTTTTCAAGCCCGCCCTCCGCCGCCCGCTTGCGGGCGAGCGCGAGCTGTTCGTCGGACAGGGTGACACCCTTCACCTTGGCGCCGAGATTGCGCGCGAGATAGAGCGCCATGCCGCCCCAGCCGCAGCCGATATCGAGCACGGAGAGACCTGGCCGGGTCATCACCATCTTGGCGGCGATATGGCGCTTCTTGGCGAGTTGCGCCTCCTCGAGATCGGTGTCCGGCGTCTCGAAATAGGCGCAGGAATATTGCCGGTCGGCATCGAGGAAGAGGTCGTAGAGCGCACCGGTCAGGTCGTAATGGTGCTGCACGTTCTTGCGCGAGCGCTGGGCGATGTTGTTTTCGCGGAAGTGCCGGAAGGCGTAGCGCACCTTCGACAGCGCCTTCATCCACGGCTTGTAGTCGAAACCCCCGTCGGGATTGCCGGTGAACACCGTCTCCAGCAGGTCGTACATGTCGCCCTCGAGGAGGTCGACCATGCCTTCGGCATAGCAATGCCCGAGATAATATTCCGGATTGTAGGCGACCAGCCATTCGGCTTTCGAGGAATTGAAGCGGAGATGCACCGGCTTTCCGGCGCCGTCGCCATAAGTGCGCCGCGCACCGTCGGAACAGGTGACGGTGAGATTACCCTTGCGAACGATCGTTGCAATAAAACGGTCGAGTATGCGATTCATAACGCCAGCTCCACGCGTAACGACATACAACTGACAGCAGGCCGGACGGGCGTATTGGAGGTGCACCGGGCGGTAAGCATGTCCAAAACATTAACAGAAGGTAAAATCTAACAAAGAATTACCGCTTGGCAATGGGTGCGTGCTGGTCAATCGTTCAAGAGTGCGCATCGTCGCATTCCAATTTGTTATATGGTTAACGATCGGGCCGTTCCGCCGCCGACCGGACCGGGCTCCCGCGATGGTCCTTTGCACAAACGAAAAGCGCCCCCGAAAGGTTCCGGAGGCGCATGGATTTTTTGATTCGGTGGGAAGGCTCAGAGCTCTTCGTCGTGGTCGAGCTGGCTGGCGTCGAAGAAGTCTTCCGGCTTCAGCGCGTCTTCGTCCACGCCGTAGATGGCGTCCGCCGAGGTCAGGCTCTCGCCCTTGGCCTGGCGCGCGGCTTCGTCGGCGGAACGGGCGACATTGAGCTCGATCTCGATCTCGACTTCCGAATGCAGATGCAGGGTGACCTTGTGCAGGCCGATCATCTTGATCGGGGTGTTGAGGTCGATCTGGTTGCGGCCGATGTTGAAGCCTTCCTCGGCGAGCGCCTCGACGATGTCGCGGGCCGCGACCGAGCCGTAGAGCTGGCCGGTTTCGCCGGCGGAACGGACCATGACGAAGGTCTTGCCTTCGAGCTTGTCGGCGATCTTCTGGGCCTCGGACTTGCGCTCGAGGTTGCGGGCTTCGAGCGTGGCGCGTTCGGTGTCGAAGCGCTTCTTGTTGGCGTCGTTGGCGCGCAGCGCCTTGCCGAGCGGCAGGAGGTAGTTGCGGGCATAGCCGTCGCGGACCTTCACGGTCTCGCCCATCTGGCCGAGCTTGTTGACGCGTTCGAGGAGGATGACTTCCATGGCAAGAGTTCCTTTCAGTTCTGGGTTTCGGAAGTTTCGTGTGAATTGTGCGGGGTCAGCGCGATCGCCCGGCGCGGATTGGCGAGCCCGCCGGCGAGGAAGATGATGAAGGCGAGCGGCCAGACGATCATCGAAAGCAGGTAGACGATGATGAGTGCCGGCAGCTTGTAGGACTTGTCGCGCAGCATGTTGTGGACCATGGCGTAGCCGGCCAGCAGATAGCCGCCCGCCACCGCGCCGACGAAGCTGGCGCCGACGACTTCGAGCTTGCTTCCGGCGAACATCAGCGCCAGGCCGGCCAGGAAGACGGCGATCGACAGCCGGTTCATGCGCAGGCTGGACGGCATATCCTCGCGGGGGCGGATGTTGCGCCGGGCGGCGGCGAGGATCCTGAGCGCGAAATAGAAGCCGCCGAACAGCGCCACCATCATCTGCCAGCCCTGGGTCAGCGGAAAGAGGACGGCGAGATAGCGGATCAGTTCGGCGCGCGTCACGTTGAAGGCGACGTCGGGATTGGTGCGGGCCATCAGGTCGAGCACGAGATCCGCGAGCGCGCCATAGGCCGCGTCGAGATCCGGATGCAGCAGCAGCACGCCGCTGGTGGCGATGGCCGAAACCACCGCGCCGGCCAGCATGACGTCGGAAAGCGGGAACCAGGCCATCGCCGCCCTGGGGCCGCCGAGTTCGTCGGCGGGCCGCGCGAGATTGGCCAGATAGCTCATCACGATCGCGGGCGAGAGTTGCACCGCCGTGGCGATGAAGGCCGGCACCTTGCCGGCGAGGACGGCCGAGGCCAGCGCCGCGAGGGCGACCGCGACGATGGAGGAGACGACGCCGAAGCCCATGCCGGCCACGAAGATAGCGGTGACGGCGGCGATCATCAGCACGACGGAGAACAGCGAGACATAGCCCGCGCCTGCCATGAGAATGGCGGCGGCCAGTCCGGCAATGATGCCGATCACAACGGGATTCGCATTCGGTTTCATCGGTCTCGCTGTCCTGTCCATTCAATTGAATGAAGCAGTTAGGGGAATGTCCTGAGAAAAATCGTCAGGTCCCCAACATGGGATTTTCGTTCATCCGATCCGGGCCCATCCCGGAAGGGTAAGAGAAGGCGGAGCCGCCTTCCCTTGAGTCAGGCCCCTGAGTCAGACCTCTGAGTCAGGCACCTGCCGGAGCGTCAATCTCCGGCGACGGCATTACGCCACGACGTAGGGCAGCAGGCCGAGGAAGCGGGCGCGCTTGATGGCCTGGGCCAGTTCGCGCTGCTTTTTCTGGGAAACCGCCGTGATGCGGGACGGGACGATCTTGCCGCGCTCGGAAATGTAGCGCGAGAGCAGCTTGACGTCCTTGTAGTCGATCCGCGGCGCATTGGCGCCCGAGAACGGGCAGGTCTTGCGGCGGCGGTGGAACGGGCGGCGGGCCGGAGCGGAAGAAGTTTCAGCCATTGTCAGATCTCCTTAGGCTTCGCGGCGCGGGAAGGGGCGGTCGCCGTCACGGCGCGGCGGGCGGTCGCCGTCGCGGCGCGGGAAGGGACGGTCGCCGTCCTCGCGGCGCGGACGGTCGTCGCGGTCGCGCTTCTGCATCATGGCGGAGGGGCCTTCCTCGTGCTTCTCGACCTTGACGGTCATGAAGCGCAGGATGTCTTCGTTGAAGCGCTGCTGGCGCTCGACTTCCTGGATGGCGGCCGGCGGGGCGTCGACGTCCATGAGGACGTAGAAGGCCTTGCGGTTCTTGTTGATGCGGTAGGTGAGGGACTTGAGGCCCCAGTTCTCGATGCGACCGACCTTGCCGCCGAGGCTTTCGATCACGCCCTTGTAGGTCTCGACGAGCGCGTCGACCTGCGGAGCGGCGATATCCTGCCGGGCAAGGAAAATGTGTTCATAGAGAGCCATGAAACGTTTGCCTTTCTTGCGTTTCCATCAATCCCACCCGGTCACGGCGCCAAGCCTCAACGACTGATCCTGGATGCGGGGACAGGCCCCGCGGGCAAGAAAAGCGTCTGTTCGGTACGGTCGAGAGCGGAGACACGGGAAGCCGGAACCCTCTGGTTCCTGACGGTCGCATGCGCGAGCCGGCCTTCCGTACAGCCACCAGCCGACGGCCGGATGTTTGATGAGGCGGGCTTATACAGGCAAATGCGGCAAAAGCAAGAGGCGGCGCGGCATTCCTCGCGTCAGATCGGCATCGGGTGCCGCCGGATCGCCGCGCGGATGTCCCGCATCACGGCGTCGTCCAGCGCGATATCCTTCGCCGCGATATTGCTCCGCAGCTGATCCATGCTAGTCGCGCCGATGATGACGGAGGTCATGAAGGGCCGCGTCAGGCAATAGGCGAGCGCCATCTGCGCCGGATCGAGGCCATGCTTGCGGGCCACGGCGACATGGTCGCGCACCGCGGGTTCCTGGTGCTGCGACATGCGTCCGCCGAGATCGCCGTTGATCGACGCGCGCGAGCCGGCCGGCACCTCGCCGTCGAGATATTTGCCGGAGAGCAGCCCCGCCGCGAGCGGCGAATAGGAAAGAAGGCCGACATGCTCGTGATGGGATATTTCGGCGAAGTCGGCATCGTGCGGACGGTAGAGCAGGTTGTATTCGTTCTGTATCGAGGCGACGCGGGGCAGGCCGTGTTTCTCGGCGAGGTCGAGGAACTGCATGGTGCCCCATGCCGTCTCGTTGGAAAGGCCGATGGCGCGGACCTTGCCGGCCTTCACCGCATCGCCGAGCGCTTGCAGGATATCGAGCTTGTTGTCGATCACCTCGGCGCGCGAGGGCTGCCTGTCGGGCCGGTAGGTCCAGAGCTGGCGGAAATGATAATGCCCGCGATTGGGCCAGTGAAGCTGGTAGAGGTCGATATGGTTGGTGCCGAGCCGCGTGAGCGACAGGTCGAGCGCGGTTTCGATCTCCTTGCGATTCATCGGCCGGCCGCCGCGGATATAGGAGCGGCCGGGACCGGCGATCTTGGTCGCGAGCACGATCCGGTCCCGGTTGCCGCGCGCCTTCATCCATGTGCCGATGAAACGCTCGGTGTCGCCCTGGGTCTCTGCCGAAACCGGGGTCGTCGGATAAAGCTCGGCGGTATCGATGAAATTCACGCCCTGGTCGATCGCGTGATCCATCTGCGCATGCGCCTCGGCCTCGCTGTTCTGGCTGCCCCAGGTCATGGTGCCGAGGCAGATCTCCGAAACCTGGATGCCGGTCCGGCCGAGTTCGTTGAAACGCATATGATGAAATCCCCTGATGAAGCCGCCGGAATCTAGGCGGTTTTTGCTGCGGCGCAAGAGGCGGAGCCGGCCAAAAAGCGGTTGCCTTCCCGGTCGCCATGCTTGACAGCCCGCAAGATTGCGTGAATGGGAAGCGAAAGACGTGAAACAGGGAGGCCGCGATGACGGTCGCATTCACCTTTCCGGGACAGGGCAGCCAGTCGGTCGGCATGGGCAGGGAATTGGCGGACGCCTTTCCGGAAGCCCGCGCGGTTTTCGACGAGGTCGACGCGGCGCTGGGCGAGAAGCTGACCGACATCATGTGGAACGGTCCGGAAGAGACGCTGACGCTGACCGCCAATGCCCAGCCGGCGCTGATGGCCGTCTCCATCGCGACGGTCCGCGTCATGCAAGCGCGCGGCCTCGACCTCAAGGCGAGGGTCTCCTATGTCGCCGGCCACTCGCTCGGCGAATATTCCGCGCTCTGCGCCGCCGGCACATTCACGCTGGCCGACACCGCCCGGCTTCTGCGTATCCGCGGCAACGCCATGCAGGCCGCGGTGCCCGCCGGCAGGGGCGCGATGGCGGCGATCATCGGCCTCGATCAGGCCGCCGTGCAGGCGATATGCGATTCCGTCGCAGCCCTGGGCGCCTGCCAGATCGCCAACGACAATGGCGGCGGCCAGCTCGTGATCTCGGGCGAGAAGACGGCCGTGGAAAAGGCGGCCGAGCTCGCCAAGGAGCAGAAGGCGATGCGGGCCATTCTTCTTCCGGTCTCGGCGCCGTTCCATTCCACGCTGATGGCGCCCGCCGCCGAGGCCATGGCGGAGGCGCTCGCCAAGGTTTCCGCGAAGGATCCCGTCGTGCCGGTGATCGCCAATGTCCGCGCCGCCCCGGTGACCGACGCCGCCGAGATCGTCAGGCTTCTCGTCGAGCAGGTGACCGGCCGGGTGCGCTGGCGCGAGACGGTGGAATGGTTCGCCCGGAACGGCGTGACCTCGCTTTACGAGATCGGATCGGGCAAGGTGCTGACCGGCCTCGTCCGCCGCATCGACAAGTCGCTGTCCGGCACGGCGGTCAATACGCCGGCCGACATCGAGGCCGCGCTCGCGGCGCTCAATGGCTGACAAGATCTGAAGAGTGAGGGACTAGGCACATGTTCGACCTGACCGGCCGCAAGGCACTCGTTACCGGCGCAACCGGCGGCATCGGCGAGGAGATCGCCCGCGCGCTCCATGCCCGGGGCGCCATCGTCGGCCTGCACGGCACCCGCCGCGAGAAGCTGGAGCAGCTTGCCGCCGACCTTGGAGAAGGCGCGCGGATCTTCACCGCCAACCTGACCGACCGCGCGGCGGTCCGGGATCTGGCCAAGGCGGCCGAGGCCGAGCTCGGCGGCGTCGATATCCTGGTCAACAATGCCGGCATCACCAACGATACGCTGATGATGCGCATGAGCGACGAGGACTGGGACAAGGTGATCGACATCAATCTGAATGCCGCCTTCGTGCTGACGCGCGAGCTCTGCGGCCCGATGATGAAGCGCCGCTACGGCCGGGTCGTGAACATTTCCTCGGTGGTTGCCGCGATCGGCAATCCCGGCCAGGCGAATTATTGCGCCTCCAAGGCCGGCATGGAGGGCTTCACCAAGGCCTTCGCGGCGGAGGTCGCCTCGCGCAACATCATGGCCAACTGCGTCTCGCCGGGCTTCATCGAAAGCGCGATGACGGAGAAGCTGAACGACAAGCAGAAGGAGACGCTCTTCGTGAAGATCCCCATGAAGCGCATGGGGCTGGGCAAGGAAGTGGCCGCGGCGGTCTGTTTCCTCGCTTCCGAGGAGTGTTCCTACATCACCGGCCACGTGCTGCATGTGAATGGCGGCATGGCGATGCTTTGACGGATGAGGGTGCGGATCGCGCGCTGTTCGGGCCAGGGAATGAATGCTTCCGAAATGCCGTTGGAACAGCCGGGAATACCGCACTTTCAGGCTTTGCGCGGGAAATAAACCGTGTTAAGCCGCAGGAGACTGAGTGCAGTCTCTAGGGCGTGGCGCGACGGTCTAAAATCGGTTTAGGCTGGATTTTGACCGGACGAGCCGCTAGATGGAACTGCCGCTCCCAGCCTTTATGCGACGAGCGGTGCAATTCGGGCAGGACGCCTCGAGGGGCGGATAAACAGACGAAGGTCGAGGAAACCGACATGAGCGATATCGCAGAACGCGTAAGGAAAATTGTGGTGGATCATCTTGGCGTCGAAGCCGACAAGGTGACCGAAGCCGCCAGCTTCATCGACGATCTTGGCGCGGATTCTCTCGATACCGTCGAACTCGTGATGGCCTTCGAGGAAGAGTTCGGCGTCGAGATCCCCGACGATGCGGCCGACTCGATCCTGACGGTCGGCGACGCCGTGAAGTTCATCACCAAGGCCCAGGCCTGATATTTCCGGTTTGGCACTGCCGGGCCGGCGCGAGCGGCGGCCCGGCAGTTTGCCGTCCGGACGCATGCGGAATTGATTGTGAATAGGGTGGAGGAAGAGCCATGAGACGTGTCGTGATCACGGGTCTCGGCATGGTGACCCCGCTTGGATGCGGCGTCGATGCCACCTGGGCGAATATCCTCGCCGGCAAGAGCGGCGCCCGCCGCGTGACCGAATTCGAGGTCGACGACCTTCCCGCGCAGATCGCCTGCCGGCTTCCCTTCGGCGACGGCTCCGACGGCACCTACAATGCCGACGACTGGATGGAGCCCAAGGAACAGCGCAAGGTCGATCCCTTCATCGTCTACGGCATGGCCGCCGCCGACATGGCGCTCGACGATGCCGGCTGGCATCCCGAGACCGATGAGGACCAGATCGCCACCGGCGTGCTGATCGGCTCGGGCATCGGCGGCGTCGAGGGTATCGTCGAGGCGGGCTATACGCTTCGCGACAAGGGGCCGCGCCGCGTGTCTCCCTTCTTCATTCCCGGTCGCCTGATCAATCTCGTCTCCGGCCAGGTTTCCATCCGCCACAAGCTGCGCGGTCCCAACCATGCCGTGGTCACCGCCTGTTCGACCGGCGCGCACGCCATCGGCGACGCGGCCCGGCTGATCGGGCTCGGCGATGCCGACGTGATGGTCGCGGGCGGTTCTGAATCGCCCGTCAGCCGCATCTCGCTCGCGGGCTTCGCCGCCTGCAAGGCGCTGTCCACCAGCTACAACACCGACCCCACCCGCGCCTCGCGCCCCTATGACAGGGATCGCGACGGCTTCGTCATGGGCGAGGGCGCCGGTATCGTCGTGCTCGAAGCGCTCGAACATGCCCGTGCGCGCGGCGCCAGGATCTACGCCGAGGTCGTCGGCTACGGCTTGTCCGGCGACGCCTACCATATCACCGCGCCGTCCGAGCATGGCGAGGGCGCCGAGCGCTGCATGCGCATGGCGCTGAAGCGCGCCGGCCTCGCGCCTTCCGACATCGACTATATCAATGCCCACGGCACCTCGACCNNCGACCATGGCCGACACGATCGAGCTCGGCGCCGTCGAGCGCCTGGTTGCCGATCATGCCGACAAGGTCTCCATGTCGTCGACCAAGTCGATGACCGGCCATCTTCTCGGCGCCGCCGGCGCGATCGAGGCGATCTTCGCGACGCTTTCGATTCGCGACAATGTCGTGCCGCCGACGATCAACCTCGATAATCCCGAGGTGGAGACCGGGATCGACCTGGTTCCCAATGCGTCGCGCCAGCGCAAGGTCGACGTGGCGCTTTCCAATTCCTTCGGTTTCGGCGGGACGAACGCCTCTCTCGTTCTTCGCCGCCTTCAGGATTGACATTCGCCGCCCCGGAACGGACATTCCGGGGCGGCCGTCACGTATCCCGGTTTCGCCCCAATGCCGCTCAGATTGTCGGCTTAATCGGTCGTTGATTCAGTCCATGTTCGAGGAATGCATTTGACCGATCCCAATTCGACCCATGAAGGTCAGTTCGGCCGTGCCGCGACCAATGGCGACGCCCAGACGCGGATCATTCCGAAGTCGCCCAAGGAGGCGTTGCGCCCGGAAAAGGTGCCGCTGCCGCCGCGCCGTTCGCGCGAGGCGCGCAGCCAGCTCGTGATCTTCCTGAATTTCGTGATGACGATGATCACGTTCTTCACGATCGCGGCGGTGGCGCTGGTCTATTACGCCTTCCGCGAATATCGGGCGCCCGGTCCTCTCGAGGCCGGCACCACTTTCCTGGTGCGCGAGGGCGCCGGCATTTCCGAGATCGCCGACAGCCTGGAACGCAAGGACATCATCAGCAATGCGCGCATCTTCAAGACCGTGACGACGTTCCTGGGAGACGATCACAAGTCGCGTCACGGCGAATATGCCATCAAGGCTCACGCCTCGATGCTGGAGATCATGGATATCCTGAAGTCGGGCAAGTCGATCCAGTATTCGGTGACGCTGCCCGAGGGCCTCACCGTCAAGCAGATGTTCAGGAAGCTGGCCGAGGACCCCAATCTCGACGGCGGTCTGCCGGCGGAACTGCCGCCCGAAGGCAGCCTCAGGCCCGAGACTTACAAGTTCACGCGCGGCAGCAAGCGCGCCGCGGTCGTCGCGCAGATGGTCGCCGCGCAGCAGAAGCTGCTCGACGAGGTCTGGGAAAAGCGCGACAAGGACCTGCCGCTCGCCTCGAAGGAGGAACTGCTGATCCTGGCGTCCATCGTCGAAAAGGAAACCGGCAAGGCGGACGAGCGGCCGCAGGTCGCCTCGGTCTTCCTCAACCGCATCAAGAAGGGCATGCGGCTCCAGTCGGACCCGACCATCGTCTACGGGCTGTTCGGCGGCGACGGCAAGCCGTCGGATCGCGAGCTCACCAAGGCCGATGTCGACAAGGAGACGCCCTACAACACCTATCGCATCAACGGGCTGCCGCCGACGCCGATCGCCAATCCCGGCCGGGCGGCGCTCGAAGCCGTCGCCAATCCGTCGCGCACCGATTATCTCTATTTCGTGGCGGACGGGTCGGGCGGCCATGCCTTCGCCGCGACGCTGGACGACCACAACGCCAATGTCCGGCGCTGGCGGAAATTCCAGGAAGAACAGAAGAAGGCTGCCGAACAGCAGCAGGACGGCGCCGACGAGACCCCGCAGGAATAGCGCGGAAGATCGGGACGCCGCGCGAGGGGGACGGAAATGCCGCTTCAATCCATGACGGGCTTTGCCCGTCTCGACGGCCGCACGGGCCGCCATCAATGGGCCTGGGAACTGCGTTCGGTCAACGGCAAGGGGCTCGATCTCCGGCTACGGCTGCCCTCGGGCAGCGAACGCCTGGAGGTTGAGGCGCGCCGCATCGCTTCGGCGCATTTTGCGCGGGGCAATATCCAGGCCACGCTCAATATCCAGGCCGAGGGAACCCGGGTCGAGGCCGTCGTCGACGAGGCGGCGCTACAGGCCGTGCTCGATCTGAGGCAATCGCTGGAAGGCAGGGTCGATCCCGCGCCGCTACGATTCGATACGCTTCTGACCATGCGCGGCGTCATCGATTTCCGGGATGTCGCGGACGATCCGGATGCGCTGTCGGCCCTCGACGGCGATATCCTGGCCGGCCTTGAAAAGGCCGCCGCCGCCATGGCCGCGATGCGCGAGGCCGAGGGCGCGGCGCTGGCCGCCGTGCTCCTGGCGCAGGTGGCGGCGATCGAGAAACTGACCCTTCTGGTCGAGGCCGATCCGTCCCGGACGCCCGAGCAGATCCGAGCCCGGCTGGACAGCCAGCTCGCCGCACTGCTCGACGGCACGGCGGGCGTGCTCGATCGCGATCGGCTGCATGCGGAGGTCGCCATTCTCGCCACCAAGGCCGACCTGCGCGAGGAGATCGACCGGCTGAAATCCCATATCGCGGCGGCGCGCGACCTCCTCGGCAAAGGCGGACCGGTCGGCCGCAAGCTCGATTTCCTCGCGCAAGAATTCAATCGCGAATCGAACACGATCTGTTCTAAATCCAACAGTACGGCGGTGACCGCGGCGGGGATCGAGCTCAAGGTGGTGATCGACCAGTTCCGCGAGCAGGTGCAAAATCTGGAGTGATCGGATGGCGACGGGCAAAAGGTATGTGGAAATCGCGCGGCGCGGCTTGATGCTGGTGATTTCCTCGCCGTCCGGCGCCGGAAAATCGACCATCGCGCGCAACATCCTCGAAGCCGACCGGCAAATGTCGCTGTCGGTCAGCGTCACCACCCGCGCCCGCCGGCCGTCCGAGATCGAGGGCGTCCACTACCATTTCGTGAGCCACAAGGAATTCGAGCGGCTGCGGTCGAGCGATTCCCTGCTCGAATCGGCCGAGGTCCACGGCAACTTCTACGGCACGCCGCGCGAGCCGGTCGAAACCGCGATGTCCGAGGGGCGCGACATGCTGTTCGATATCGATTGGCAGGGCGCCCAGCAGCTTCAGGACAAGATGCCGGCCGATGTCGTCTCGATCTTCATCCTGCCGCCGACCATGGAGGAGCTCCAGTCGCGCCTCAACCGCCGCGCGGAGGATTCGGCGGATGTCATCGCCATGCGCCTGAAGAATGCGCGCGAGGAGATCGGCCACTGGCGGGAATATGACTATGTCGTCGTCAACGACGATCTCGACCGCGCCT
>JAGRLJ010000129.1 GCA_020441805.1 Rhizobiaceae bacterium | reverse complement strand
TTCCGGTCGGATTCGGCCTGCTGGGCGTCCTTGCGCTTCTTCCGCGCCGGCTGGTCGGCCGATTCGGCACTGTCGGACGGCTGCGCCTGATCCATCCGCTCTTCGGCCTGCTGGCGCTGCTTGCGCTTCTTGCCCTGGTTGACGATATCCTCGTCCGAGACCGCGTCGTCGTTCTGGTTGGACTCGGCCTGCTGGCGCTCCTTGCGCTTCTTGCGGGCGGGCTCCTCGGCGCCTTCGGCATTCGACGGATCCGAAGCTTCCCGCTGCGCCTCGCGCTTGCGCTTCTTCGGCAGCACCTCTTCCTCGCTCTGGACCGTGATGATCGGGCTTGGCGCCTCTATGGCCACCGACGGCCGCATCACGGCCGCCGCAGCCGGCAACGAGGCTCCGGCAATCGCCAGGAAAGGAATTGCGGCGGTGGCCAGAAGCCGTTTCTTGATCGCCATGAGTCGTGTCCTCTCTATCATGATCGTGTTTCGAATCCCGTGCCGGACCCTGCCCAGTTTGAGGGCGATTTTATGGTTCCGGCCACCTCGAACGTCGCAACCGCTATCCGGTTCAGCGTTTACCGGGCCTGAATCCATGGTTCATCCGCCGTTCAGTTTCGTTAATCCCGGCGCGCCGGTTCGGGCCGGGCCCGTTCTCTTTCCTGTTGCTTTTCGATGAGGAACCGTACGAATATCTCCGGATGCGGGACCACTCTCCCGCAACGCATGCGTCGTGCCCCGGCAAAAACGAACAACGGGCACGGAACCGAACAAGGGGAAAAAAATGCGACTGACAAAACGTCTCGCCATCGCCGCGACCGTAGCCGTGCTCGGCGCGCTTTCGAGCGCGGCTCTTGCCGCCGACAAGATCATCATCGGCACCGAGGGCGCCTATCCGCCCTTCAACAACCTCCAGGCGGACGGAACGCTCACCGGCTTCGATATCGATATCGCCAAGGCGCTCTGCGAGGAAATGAAGGCGGAATGCACCTTCGTCACCCAGGATTGGGACGGCATCATTCCGGCGCTCCAGGCCAAGAAGTTCGACGCCATCATCGCCTCGATGTCGATCACCGACGAACGGCTACAGAAGGTCGATTTCACCGATAAGTATTACAATACCCCGCCGGCCCTCGCCGTGCCGAAGGATTCGACGCTCAAGGACGCGTCCGAGGCCAGCCTCGAGGGCAAGGTCCTCGGCGCGCAGGCATCGACGACCCATTCCAACTATGCCGAAGCCCATATGAAGACCGCCGAGATCAAGCTCTATCCGACAGCGGAAGAATACAAGCTCGACCTCGTCAACGGCCGCGTGGACGGCGTGGTCGACGATATCGTCGTCCTGTCGGAATGGCTCAAGACCGAGGACGGCGCCTGCTGCAAGATCCTCACCGCGCTGCCGGTCGATCCGGTGATCAACGGCCGCGGCGCCGGCATCGCCATCCGCAAGGGCGAGGACGCGCTGCGCGAGAAGTTCAATGCCGCGATCAAGGCGATCCGCGCCAACGGCAAATATCAGGAAATCAACGCCAAGTATTTCCCCTTCGATGTCTATGGCGATTGATTTCGCGTAAAGCCTGTATCCGCGCCTGAATCTGGCGGCGGGAGGGTTGCCCTCCCGCCGCTTTTGTTCGTAATAGTGGGCAAAGTCCGGCAAACAGGACGGGGGAAAGCATGGAGACCGCTGTCACCGCTCCGGCGGAGGCGCAGACGTCATGGTTCGGATCGCTCCTGGATGCGATCGACTGGCTCGCAAGCAGCCTGTGGGCTGTCCTGCATCCCGTTCTATCGGCCGTCGATCCGCTCTGCGGCACCGTCGGCGTGTTCCGGGTCTTCTTTTCCGACACGGTGCTGGCCTGCGGCGACACCGGCTGGGGCGACGACGTGGCGAGCGGCTTCTATGTCACGGCGAGCCTCGCCATCTGCACCCTGCCGCTCGGCTTGCTCATCGGCTTCTTCATCGCGCTCGCAAAGGAATCCGACGAGCGCTTCCTCAGGGCGGCCGGCGATATCTATACGACGCTGTTTCGCGGCCTGCCGGAACTGCTGACGCTGTTCATCATCTATTATGGCCTGCCGCTGGTCATCGGCCAGGCGCTGGCGCCGCTCGGCTATACGGGCGCGGTCGAGATCAATCCCTTCTTCGCGGGCATGATCGCGGTCGGCGTGGTGTTTTCTGCCTATTGCTCGGAAGTGCTGCAATCGGCGTTCAAGGCGATCCCGCGCGGCCAGTATGAGGGCGGCTACGCGATCGGGCTGAACCGCATCCAGACGATGCGGCTCGTCATCCTGCCGCAATTGCTGCGCATCGCGCTTCCCGGCCTGGGCAATCTCTGGATGACGCTGCTCAAGGACACGGCGCTGGTCTCGGCCATCGGCCTGCCCGACATCCTGCGGCAGAGCGGCATCGCGGCCAAGGTGACCAAGCAGGCCTTCTTCTTCTACAGCCTCGCCTGCATCCTGTTCCTGGTGCTCGCCATTCTCTCCTCGGTGATCTTCTCGCGGATCGAGATGCGGGCCCGCCGCGCGGAGATACGGCGTTGAGCGCGGCCGAGACCATGATCGCGCCGCAGCCGGCTCCGCCCGAGCCACCGCGCCGCTTCACGCTCGCCCGGCTTGCCGGCATCGTGTTCATGGCGCTCTGGATGGCGCTTTTCGCCAGCGTCGCCATCACGGCGATCGGGGATTTCGACAGCGAGAAATTCTTCAAATACGGGCCGGCCATGCTGCGCGGCCTGGTGGTGACGGTCGAACTGGTGGCGACCTCGCTCGTGCTCGGCGCGATCCTTTCCGTGCCGCTCGCCTTCGCGCGGATGAGCCGGTCCACCGTCGTCGGCACGCTCGCCTATGGCTATGTCTATATCTTCCGAGGCACGCCGCTCATCATGCAGGTGTTCCTGATCTATTACGGCCTCGGCAGCTTCCGGCCGCAGCTCGATGCGATCGGCACATGGTGGTTCTTCCGCGAGGCCTATAATTGCGCGCTGCTCGCCTTCACGCTCAACACCGCAGCCTACCAGGCCGAGATCCTGCGCGGGGCGATCCAGAGCGTGCCGCGCGGCCAGTGGGAAGCCTCGCGCGCGCTCGGCCTGCATCCCCTGCCCGCCTTCTTCCGGGTGATCCTGCCGCAGGCGCTGATGGTGGCGCTGCGCCCCTATGGCAACGAGATCATCCTCATGATCAAGGGCTCGGCCATCGTCTCGATCGTCACCGTCTTCGACCTGATGGGCGAGACGCGCCGCGCCTATTCCCGCACATTCGATTTCCAGATGTATCTCTGGGCGGCGGTCCTCTATCTCGCAATCGTCGAATTGCTGCGCAATGTCTGGAACGCGCTCGAGCGGCGGCTGACCCGCCATCTCAGGCGCTGATCACGCAATCGTGCTGCCTATTCGGCGCATGGTTAACGCCCGGTTAAGCTTCCTGTCGTTTCATTGTCATGTTGACGCAACAACCGTGACGAGGTTGCCATGACGAATGAAATGGAAATGCGGCTCAAAGGCTATGGCTTGACCACCGCCGAAATCCTCTATCGCATGCCGGACCACCCTGCCTTCTTGCAGAAATTCATCTGGCAGCACTACGACCTGGCTCCCGACTTTCCCGAAATGACGTCCTTTCTCAACTTCTGGCGGGAAAAAATCGAGGGTCCGCTGCATTCGGTCCGCTATGTGCACTGGAAGCTGATTTCGCCGACCGAATGGCGCGCGCTCAAGGGCAATCTCATCATCCATTGAGCCGTTGCAATCGCCGCCCGACGCCTCTATGACCGCCGCGAAGGACGGAGCGGCGCGGGTCATGGCGAAAAAGAAGAAGATCGACGAAACGGCGCTGGCCGCTGCCTATAACGAGGCGCTGGCGCTCGAAAAGGCCGGAGAGTTCGAACGGGCCGCCCGCGCCTATGGGAAAGTGCTGGTGCTCGACCCCGAGGATCATGGCGGCGCGGCTGTCCGCATCGCGTCCATGGGGCTGGGCGAGACGCCTCCCAAGGCGCCCGACGCCTATGTCGAGACGCTCTTCGACCAGCATGCGGCAGCCTTCGAATCCATCCTCGTCGACCAGCTCGATTATTGCGTGCCCCTGATGGTGCGCGCGCGTATTCAGTCCCTCGGCCTCGGCCCGTTCCGGAAACTGCTCGACCTCGGCTGCGGCACCGGCCTCACGGGCGGGGCGCTTCGCGACATATGCGGAGAGATGGTCGGCCTCGATCTTTCGGAGAACATGGTCGAGATCGCCCATGAAAAGGATCTCTACGAGACGCTTTATGTCGCCGAGGCGGCCGATTTCCTCGAAGACAACGAGGACGGCCCCTTCGACATCGTCACGGCGACCGACGTCCTGCCCTATATCGGCTTCCTGGAGGAGTTGTTCTTCGGCGTGGCCGACAATCTCGACAAGGGCGGTCTGTTCTTCTTCTCGTCCGAGACCCTGCCGCACGAAACCTTCGGCGGCCGCGACTTCATGGTCGGTCCGCATCAGCGTTTCGCGCATGCCGAGGATTATGTCAGCCGGTCGCTGGCCGCCGCCGGCTTCGAGGTCGTCGAATTCGGCGACATCACGGTGCGGCTCGAAGACGGCGCCCCGATCGCCGGTCATCTGGTGGTGGCGCGGAAGGGCGGCTGAATCAGTCGGCCACTTCGGGCGGCCACCGCCTTTTCGCAGTGGCTTCGAAAATCAGATCCATGCGAATGGCTGCCGCCGGATCGAATTGGCGGATATAGTCGGCGATCGCCCTGCGATCCGCTTCCGCATCCTCGGTCCACCCGACTTCAGGCATCGCCACTCATGATGGCTGCCCGCATCTTTGCGAATCTGGCCTCGACATCGGCATTCGGAGAGACCTTACCGGCCTTCAGCGATATCCGCGCCCGTGTGACCTTGCGCTCCACAAAGGCATCATATTCCGGAGTCGTCTCGCGATCATGAACATAGTCCCGGATGAAGCCTCGAACGATTTCCGCGACGGGACGATCATCGGCGCTTGCCGCGGCATAAAATGCATCCTTGAGGTCGGAATCGAGATCGACGACGATTTGCGATCGATGCGCCATGATATCCTCCTGCGGGCGGTCATCTTATCATTTTCGGTCCTACCTGCAAGGCCGGGCACTTTTCCCGCCTTGATGAATACTCTAAGTCATCCATGAAAGCAGAGGAGACTGTCGCATGGCAAAAGTGGCCTTCATCGGATTGGGCGTGATGGGTTATCCCATGGCCGGGCATCTCAAGCGCAAGGGCGGCCACGAGGTGACGGTCTATAATCGGACCGCATCGAAGGCCGCGAACTGGGCCGCCGAATATGAAGGCTTTTTGGCCGCCACGCCGGCGGGTGCGGCGGCGGATGCCGATTTCGTCTTCACCTGCGTGGGCAATGACGACGACCTGCGCGAGGTCACGATCGGCCCCGAGGGCTGCCTCGGCGGCATGAAGCCCGGCGCCCTCCTGATCGACAACACGACCGCGAGCGCCGACGTCGCCCGCGAGCTCGACACCGCCTGCCGCGCGCGCGATTGCCATTTCATCGACGCGCCGGTCTCGGGCGGACAGGCCGGCGCCGAGAACGGCGTGCT
>JAGRLJ010000128.1 GCA_020441805.1 Rhizobiaceae bacterium | reverse complement strand
CCCAGCAGGCCGAATCCGACCGGAACGACAACGCGGTCTCGGACGAGGACATCGTCAACCAGGGCAAGAAGCGCAGGAAGCGCCAGCAGGCCGAGGCCGAGACGCCCGCCGTCATCGAGAAGCGCGAGGAAATCGCCAAGGATCCGGCAAAGACCACCGACACCGTCGTCCTGCCCGTGGAGAACGGCGCGGCCGTTCTCGACAGCGACAAGGACGCCGACAATAGCGGCGCCAACCGAGAGCGCCGCAAGCGCCAGCGCGAGGACGCGAAGGATATGCGCGTTCCGAAGTCCGACAAGGATGCGCAGAAGACCGACGTCAAGGTGGTGATCAAGCCGGTGATCGAGCTCAAGGGCGAGCGCGTCGACGATTTCCGCGGCTATCGCCGTCCGGAAGGTCGGGTGATCGGCAAGGGCGACGACATGCGCGTGGTCTTCGATCTCGATGGCAAGGTCGTGATTCGCAGCGACGACCGCGACCGCATCGGCCGCAACGAGCCGATCCGCTACGAGCGCCTCGGCGACGGACGCGTCAAGGAGATCGTGGTCCGGCCGAACGGCGACCGTATCGTCACGGTGCGCAACCGCTGGGGCGAGATCATCCGCCGCTCACGCATCGACAACCGGCAGCGGGAGGTCGTGATCTTCTACTCGCCCGAGCTCGATCGCGGCCGCGACCGGCTGTTCATGCGCGACCCCGGCGACGCGCTGCCGCCGATGCGCCTGCGCGTGCCGGTCGACGACTATATCATCGACGTCTCGAGCAACCGCAACCGCGACTACCGGTCTTTCCTCGCCAAGCCGCCGGTCGAAACCGTCGAGCGCGTCTATTCCGTGGATGAGGTGAAATATTCCGCCCGTATCCGCGACAAGGTGCGCCGCATCGATCTCGACACGATCACCTTCGAGACGGGCAGCGCCGAGATTTCCCGCGATCAGGCGTCGACCCTGCGGCAGGTGGCATCGGCGATCAACGACCTGCTCGATCGCGATCCGGGTGAGACATTCCTGATCGAGGGCCATACCGATGCCGTGGGCTCGGACGAATCCAACCTCGTCCTGTCCGACGAACGCGCCGACTCGGTCGCCAGCGTGCTGTCGGAACTCTTCGATATCCCGGCGGAAAACCTGGTGACGCAGGGCTATGGCGAGCGTTATCTCAAGGTGAACACGGAGGGAGCGGAGCGGGCGAATCGCCGCGTCACCATACGGCGCATCACCCCGCTGGTCCGGCCGGCGAACGTGTCGGAAAACTAGGGCCGGCCGCGCTCCATCGACACCGAAGGCCTGCCGCGCACCGTGGCGGGCCTTTTTCATTCCGGCACGGAAAGCGTCGCGTCGCGGGTAATTCGTCAGCCATGCCGGCACCGCGCCCGATCAAATCCGCTTCCCTCGTGCTAGGATGCCGTGACGGTTTCAAATTCGCGCAAGCTTCACCGCCTAAGAAACGGCATGAATTCTTGAGAGTTGATCATGACGCTGGTGTTCTGGATCGTCCTACTGTCGGTTTTCCTGGGTTTCTTCTTCTGGGCGACGAACCTGCTGAGGACCGAGGCCGAAGGCGAGCGCTTCGATGCGGGCCTGGCGATCCTCGAATTCGGCAAGGCCTGCCCCAACGAGGCGATCCGTCAGGTGCTGATGTCGGCCGATGGCGAGATGGTGTTCCTGCGCCTCTGGACCGGACGGACCGGCCTCATGCGGCGGATCGGCAACCGCACGCTCTGCCACCTCGTCAATCCGGCCGATGTGCGGGTTTCGGCCGAGGCGGGCAGCAGGACGATCTCGATCACCTTTCCCGCCATGAAGCCGATGAGCGGCACATTCACCTTCCGCTCCGAGAAGGAGGCCGCCGAGGTGGGGCTCTGGCTGCTCGGCAGCGTCAGCGCGTCCCTGCCGCGGGACTTTGCGCTTCCGACCCACGCATAGCGTCGGCGGGCGGCAGGCCCAGCCAGCTCCGGCAATCCCTGAGCGCGCGCTCGGCCACGAGCTGCTTCTTGGCGAGCGCCTTTTCCTTGCCCCGGAACCGCCTGCCGTTTTCCGGTCGCTGGATCGCACCGGCCGCGAGTTCGGGAAACAGGCCGAAATTGATGTTCATCGGCTGGAACGATCGCCTGCCCGGTTCGTCGTTCGAGACGAGATGGCCGCCGGTAATATGGTTGAGCAGCGCGCCGAAGGCCGTCGTCGCCGGCGGCGGGACAAGCGCCTCGCCGAGCCGCTCGGCGGCGGCGAACCGGCCGGCCAGCAGGCCGATGCTCGTGCTTTCGACATAGCCCTCGCAGCCGGTGATCTGCCCGGCGAACCGCAGCCCGGGACGCGACTTGAGCCGGAGGCTGCCGTCGAGCAGGACCGGCGAGTTGATATAGGTGTTGCGGTGAAGGCCGCCGAGCCGCGCGAATTCCGCATTTTCCAGCCCGGGTATCATCCGGAATATCCCGGTCTGCGCGCCGTATTTCAGCTTGGTCTGGAAGCCGACCATGTT
>JAGRLJ010000002.1 GCA_020441805.1 Rhizobiaceae bacterium | reverse complement strand
GCCGTATGGCGGTCAGGCTTTCGGCGGAGGCGCGGCGGTCACATCCAGCGCCTCGCCGAGGATGGCGAGAGCGTCGTCGAGATCCCCTTCGGAAAGGACCAGTGGCGCGAGGAAACGCACCGTGTTGCGGTGAACGCCGCATTTGATCACCAGAAGGCCGCGCTCACGCGCCGCTTCCACCACCCGTTGCGAGCGGTCCGGGTCCGGTGTCTTGCTATCGCGGTCGGTGACGAACTCTATGGCCTGCATGAAGCCGAGGCCGCGGACATTGCCGATCGCCGCATGCCGGCCGGCGAGACCTTCAAGCCCGGATCTCAGTTTCGCACCCAGTCTCCGCCCCTGCTCCAGCAGGCCGTCTTCGGCAAAGACGTCGAGCACGGCAAGCGCGGCGGCGCAGGAAACGGCATTGCCGCCATAGGTGCCGCCGAGGCCGCCCGGCGCCGGCGCGTCCATCATCTCCGCCCTGCCGACGACCCCCGAAAGCGGAAAACCGCCGGCAAGGCTCTTGGCGACGGTAACGAGGTCCGGCTGGATTCCGGAATGCTCGAAACCGAACAGGGTGCCGGTGCGGCCGAAACCTGTCTGAATCTCATCCGTGACAAGCACGATGCCGTGCCGCGTCGCGATCTCGCGCAGGGCCTGCATGAACGCCGCCGGCGCGGGCAGAAAGCCGCCGTCGCCCTGCACGGGCTCGATGAGGATCGCCGCGACACGGTCGGGTGCGGCCTGTGTCGCGAAGACATCCTCGAGCGCGCGCAGCGCGACCTCGGTGGTGATGCCGCGATAGGGATCGGGATAGGCGGTGTGGTAGATTTCCCCGGCGAAGGGACCGAAATTCTGTTTGTAGGGCTGGGCGAAGCCGGTCAGGCTCGCGCCGAGCAGCGTACGGCCGTGGAAGCCGCCGCGAAAAGCGATCACGCCGGGGCGGTTCGTGTGGGCACGGGCGACCTTGATGGCGTTCTCCACCGCTTCCGCGCCGGAGGTGAAGAACGCCGTCTTGTAGCGTTCTTCCTTTCCGACCAGCGCGTTCAGGCGTTCGGCGAGCGCGATATAGGGCTCGTAGGCGGCGACCTGGAAGGCGGTGTGCGTGATCCGCTTGAGCTGCTCGGTGACGGCGGCCACCACGCGGGGATGGTTATGGCCGACATTCAGCACGCCGATACCTCCGACGAAATCGAGATAGCGGCGGCCGTCCCGGTCCCAGATATAGGCCCCTTCCGCCCGGTCGATGACGATGGGATGGGCCGTAAGCACGCCGCGCGGAATGTTGTCCGCGCGCGCCGCCAGAAGCTCTTCGGTTGTTCTCTCGCTTGCAGCCATCGCCGCTTCTCCTTGAATCTACGTTGCAGTATCGCGATGAGGGTTCGTCTCAGCCGAGACCGGCCATGTGGAAGGTCTTTGCCTCGAGATATTCCTCGACGCCTTCCCGCCCGCCCTCGCGGCCAAGGCCCGATTGCTTGACACCGCCGAACGGCGCGATTTCCATCGAGATGGCGCCGGTGTTGAGGCCGACCATGCCGAATTCCAGCGTCTCGCCGACGCGCCAGGCGCGCTTGAGGCTCTCCGTGTAGAAATAGGCGGCAAGACCGAAGGGCGTGCCGTTGGCGATGGCGACGGCCTCTTCCTCCTTTTCGAACCGGAAGAGCGGGGCGACGGGACCGAAGGTTTCCTCGCTCGCCAGCTCCATGGCCGTCGTCGCCCCGCCCAAGACGACCGGCGCGACATATTGCGGCCCCGCCGGCAGGCTGCGCGGTTTCGTCAGGATCGCCGCGCCCTTGGCAAGCGCGTCGTCGAGATGGCGATTGATCTTGGCGACGGCCGCCTCGTTGATCATCGGGCCGATAGCGACGCCGGCCTGCCGGCCGTCGCCCACCGTCATGGCATCGACGCGGGCGGCGAGTTTCCGCGCGAAGGCGTCATGAACGCCGGCCTGGACGAGGATGCGGTTGGCGCAGACGCAGGTCTGGCCGCCGTTGCGAAACTTCGAGGCGATCGCACCCTCGACGGCGGCGTCGAGATCGGCGTCGTCGAAGACGATGAAGGGAGCGTTGCCGCCCAGTTCCAGCGAAAGCCGCTTCACATTGTCAGCCGCGCCGCGCATCAGCAGCGAGCCGACCCGGGTCGAGCCGGTGAACGAGATCTTCCGCACAGTCTCGTTCCGCATCAGCTCCTCGCCGATCTCCGCCGGCATGCCGGTGACGACGTTGATGACGCCGGCGGGAACGCCCGCCCGCTCGGCAAGGGCGCAGAGAGCAATGGCCGAATAGGGCGTGAATTCGGAGGGTTTCACCACCACAGTGCAGCCGGCGGCAAGCGCCGGCGCGACCTTGCGGGTAACGAGGGCGCTCGGGAAGTTCCACGGCGTGATGACGCCGCAGACGCCGATGGCTTCCTTGAGCACGAGGATGCGGCGGTCGGCCGTCGGCGCGGGGATCGTATGGCCGCCGATGCGCCGCGCTTCTTCCGCGAACCATTTCACGAAGGATGCGCCGTAGCGGATTTCACCCCGCGACTCGTCGAGCGGCTTGCCCTGTTCCAGTGTCAGGATCCGGGCGAGGTCTTCGAGGTTTTCGAGGATCAGCCGGTGCCAGGTTTCCAGCAGGCCGGCTCGTTCGGCATGGCTTTTGCGCTTCCAGGAACCGAAAGCCCGGCTGGCGGCTTCGATCGCTGCGCGTGTTTCCGCCCAGCCCATGTCCGGCACGGCGCCGATCACGGCTTGCGTTGCCGGGTCGTGCACGTCCACGGTCCTGCCGGAGGCGGCCCCCGTCCACTCGCCGTCGATGAGGCCTTTTTGCAGGAGAAGGCCGCTATAGGTTTCGTCCGTCATGTCGAAGTCTCCGTTTTGTCAGTCGAGCGCCGCGAGAACCGCGGCGGTGATGGCCTGTGTGCTGTCCCTGCCGGGAACGACGCCGATGCCCCGCGCCGTCGTCCTTTCGAGGGCGGCGATAACGCGGATGCCCGCCTCGCGTTCGCCCAGATGATCGAGCATCATGGCGCCGGACCAGATCGCGGCGATCGGGTTGGCGATGCCGAGATGGGCGATATCGGGCGCGGAGCCATGGACCGGCTCGAACATGGATGGGGCGGTGCGGTCGGGATTGATGTTGGCGGAGGCGGCAAAGCCGAGGCCGCCCTGGATCGCCGCGCCGAGATCGGTCAGGATGTCGCCGAAGAGGTTCGAGGCGACGACGACATCGAGGCTTTCCGGCGCCATCACCATGCGGGCCGCCATGGCGTCGATGTGATAGCTCGACACCTCCACGTCCGAATATTCGGCCGCGAGCTGGCGGGTGACCTCGTCCCAGAACACCATCGAATATTTCTGCGCGTTGGATTTGGTGACGGAGGCGAGCTTGCCGCGGCGGGCGCGGGCCTGCTCGAAGCCGAAGCGCAGGATGCGCTCGACGCCGGCGCGTGTGAAGATCGAGGTTTCCACCGCCACTTCGTCCGCCGTGCCCTGGTGGACCCGTCCGCCGGCGCCGGAATACTCCCCTTCCGTATTCTCGCGGATGCAGAGGATGTCGAAGCCCCCGGCCTTCAGCGGCCCCTCGACACCCGGCAGCAGGCGATGCGGGCGAATATTGGCATATTGCACGAAGGCCTTGCGGATCGGCAATAGCAGGCCATGCAGCGAAACGGAGTCGGGAACCTCCGCCGGCCAGCCGACCGCTCCCAGCAGGATCGCGTCATATCCCCGCAAAATCTCGATGCCGTCGGATGGCATCATCGCGCCGGTTTCCTTGTAGAAGGCGCAGGACCACGGCAATGTCGTGCCCGACAGCCGGAAGGTGCCGCCGGCCGCTTTCCGCAGCACCGCCCAGGCGGCCTCGGTGACAGCGGTCCCGATGCCGTCGCCGGGAATGAGCGCGATCGAATAGGTCTTCATGCTTCGTCTCTCCTGAACGCCGGCGGCAAAAGCCCGGCCCAGCCGGGAACGGCCAGGAGGCGCCTGTTGGATCTCGGTCGATCGATGGGGAAGGGCGCGGGCCGGTCGGAGCCGTGCCGCTTCACATCTGTCTTTTCATGCGCGCGGCACTGCCGGGCCGGTCAGGGAACGGCGTCGGCCCGCCACTTGCCGGAAGCCACCCAGCCTTCCAGCCATGCCGTATGAAAGGCCCCCTCGCCCACGTCGCTATCCCTGGCGAGCGCCTGGTGCAACGAGGCTGTGGTGCTGATGCCCTCGACCTTCAGGTCGCCCAGAGCCGCTTGCAGGGCGGCGATGGCCGCCGCGCGATCTTCGGCCCAGACGATCAGCTTGCCGACGAGGGAATCGTAGTAGGGCGCGACCCGATAGCCCTCGAAGAGCAGCGTATCGAAACGGACATTCGTCCCCTGCGGCGGCGCGTAGACGGCGACGAGGCCCGGCGAGGGCATGAACATCTTTGCCGGATTTTCGGCATTGATGCGCACCTCGATGGCGTGCCCGCGCTGGGCGATGTCCTCCTGCCCGAACCAGAGGCGCTCGCCGCCGGCGATCCGGAGCTGCGCCTGCACCAGGTCGATGCCGGTGATCGCCTCGGTGACAGGATGCTCGACCTGCAGGCGGGTGTTCATCTCGATGAAGTAGAATTCGCCATTTTCGTAGAGGAACTCGATCGTGCCGGCGCCGGAATAGCCGAGGTCGGCGATCGCCTTCGAG
>JAGRLJ010000463.1 GCA_020441805.1 Rhizobiaceae bacterium | reverse complement strand
GTGTTCTCGATCGGGATCATGGCGAGGTCGGCGTCACCGTTCTCGACGGCGGCGAAGGCGTCCTCGAAGGTCGCGCAGGGCAGCGGGGACAGGTCGGGAAACACGTCGCGGCAGGCCATGTCGGAATTGGCGCCGAAATCGCCCTGGAAGGCGATGCGATTGGTCTTGACGTTCATGGGGAGCTTCTTCCGCCCTGCTGGTTCTGGAGATTGTTATCGTCCTCGGCCGAGGATGGCCCTGGCCCTTTCGAGGTCGGCGGGAGTATCGACACCGAGCGGGACCGAGTCAACGATTTCCGCGTCGATACGCATGCCGGCCTCGAGCGCGCGAAGCTGTTCGAGGGACTCCCGCTTTTCCAGCGCGGAAGGCTTGAGCGACACGAAACGGTCGAGCGCTCGGCGGCGATAGGCATAAAGCCCGATATGGTGATAGAGCGGCCCCCGGCCATGAGGCGCGGTCGCGCGCGTGAAATAGAGCGCCCTGAGCCTCGTATCCGACAGGGGCGAGCCGACGATTTTCACCACATTGGGATTGGTCTTCTCTTCCTCGTGGGTGATCTCGACGGTCAGAGTGGCGATATCGGTCGCCTCGTTTTCCAGCGGGCGCAGGCTGGCCCGAATCGTTTCCGGCTCGATCGTCGGCAGGTCGCCCTGAACGTTGACGATGAATTCGGCCCGGCCGGCCGGGTCGGCATTGCCGAGGGCTTCGTGGATGCGGTCGGAGCCGGACTGGTGCGTCACCATGGTCATCACGGCCTCGAAGCCCGCATCCCGGACCGCGGCGAGGATATCCTCGTGATCGGCCGCCACCGTCACCCGGCCGAGGCCGGCCTCATGGGCGCGGCGAGCCACCTGCACGATCATCGGCAGGCCCGCTATGTCGGCCAGCGGCTTGCCGGGAAGCCGGGTGGAAGCCATCCGGGCGGGGATGAGAACGATCGTGTTGTCGAATGTCGCGACTGTCATGAAAGGGCCTTCAAAAACTCTTGAAAAAGTGGCAATTAGTCTCACCAGCCCCTGTGGTTTGGTGGTTGCACTTTCGACCCAAAAGACATAGGTTCCGCGCGATTTCAAGATGCGCCGTTCGGGACGGCGGCAAGGGAGCGTTCGAAGATGAATGGTTACATGAATATGGCGTTGGGCGCGCTGCTCGGGACGGTCTTCGTGCTGTTCTCGGTCTCACTGGCGTCTGAGGGGCTGTATCATTCGGAAAACCCGGAAAAGCCGGGCTACATCATCGAGGGCGAGGAAGTCGCCAGCGCCGAGACCACCAAGGAAGAGGCTCCCGCCGTGCCGATCGCCGACCTGATGGCCAAGGCCGATCCCGCCAAGGGCGAGCAGCTCTTCAAGAAATGCGCGAGCTGTCACAGCGCGGAGAAGGATGGCGGCAACAAGGTCGGCCCCAACCTGTACGGCGTCGTCGGCCGTCCGATCGCCCATCTCGGCGATTTCGGCTATTCGGCCGCGATGAAGGGCTTTTCCGAGGAGGGCAAGCAGGTCTGGGACTGGGATCATCTCAACCACTTCCTGACCGCGCCGAAGAAATATATCAAGGGCACGGCCATGGGCTTCGCCGGCGACAAGAAGGACCAGGAGCGCGCCGACATCATGGCCTACCTGAACTCCAAGTCGGATACGCCGCTGCCGCTGCCGGCGAAGTAGGCGCCGCGACAGGCGAGAGTTTCGAGGGCCCGGACATCGTCCGGGCCTTCGTCGTTCGGACAAGAGGCGCGATCGATCGACGCTGACGTCGTGGAGGGCGACGGCCGCGCCAAAGCGGCGGACGCGCCGGGAAAGCGCGGCGATGGAGGCCCTTTCCATTCGTCCTCCTCAGGGCTTTCGCAAGGTTTTTTTGACGCCGGGCCGAATAAGGGCCATCCGGCCGCCGTCCTGCTATTGCCCGAGAATAGCCTATGCCTGATAGTGCGTCGGGGTATCGCGATGGACCGCTGGGGGGAACGGACATGAGTTACACCGAGACCACAAGGACTTCCTGGTTCACCAAGCTCAAGAACGGACTGGTCGGCACGCTGATCGGCATCGTCCTCGTTCTGGTGGCGATCTATTTCCTGTTCTGGAACGAAGGCCGGGCGATCCAGACCTACCGCGCGCTGGCCGAGGGCGCCGGTCTCGTCCTGTCCGTCGACAGCGGCAAGGTGGATGCGGCCAATGACGGCAAGCTCGTTCATATCAGCGGCGCGGTAACGCCCAACGGGACCGTCTCCGATCCCCAGTTCGGCATTCGTGCCGACGGTGCTCTCGCCGTCGTCCGCGAGGTCGAGATGTATCAATGGGTCGAAAAAAGCGAGAGCAAGACCGAGAAGAATGTCGGCGGCAGCGAGGAAACCGTCACCACCTATTCCTACTCCAAGCAGTGGAGCGCGCGCCGCGTCGACTCTTCGAATTTCAAGGTGCCCGGCGGTCATGAAAATCCCGATTTCGCGGTGGCGCCGAACCGGGTGACGGTGGAGACGGCGAATGTCGGCGCCTTCCGGCTCCAGGGAACGTCCGTCGCCAATCTGGGCAACGAGAAGATCATCCCGCTTGCCCAGGCCGATGCCGACCGCATGCGCGACAATATCGCCACGACACGGCCGGTTCGCCTGAACCAGGGCGAGATCTATGTCGGCACGTCGTCGACATCGCCCCAGGTGGGCGATCTGCGCATCCGGTTCGAGCGCACCGATCTCGCCGAGGCAAGCTTCGTGGGCCGGCAGCAGGGCGATACCCTGGCCGCCTATACCGCCTCCAACGGCCGCAAAATCTTCCTGAGCGCCGCGGGCAGGAAGGAGGCGGCGGCCATGTTCGAGCAGGCGCAGACGGAGAACACGATCATTACCTGGGTCATTCGCGTGGCCGGACTGATCGGCATCTTCATCGGCTTCCAGCTTTTCTTCGGCCTGTTCGGGGTGATCGGCGATGTGATCCCGTTTGTCGGATCGCTGGTGCGCGGCGGGACCGCGATCATCGCGCTCGTGCTGACGCTCATCATCGGACCGATCACCATCGCGGTCGGCTGGTTCGCCTATCGTCCGCTGCTCGCGCTTTCGATCATCGGCGGCGGACTGGCCATTGCGGCGCTGGTGATCTTCCTCAAGCGGAGGAGCGCGCCGGGCGCCGCGCCGTCCGACCGGGTGGTGCTCGGCCGTGGCGGCTGAGGCCGGATCGCGCCCCGCATGTTCGTCGCCGGCAAGCTGTTCTGGATCGTCGCCCAACCGCTGACCCTGGCGCTGGTCTGCAAAGTCTTCGCCATCCTGGCGCTCGTCTTCGGGCGCAGGAGGCTGGCGGGGCTGCTGTCGCTGCTTGCCGGCACGATCCTGTTCGTCGTGCTTTTCACCTCGCTCGGCGCCTGGAGCTTGCAGGCGCTGGAGGCGCGTCATTCGCGACCCGGGCTTACCTCGCCGCCGGCCTGTATGATCGTGCTTGGCGGCGCTTTCGATCTGGAAGTGACGGCCGGACGCGGCGGCATGGAGATGAACCAGGCCGCCGACCGCTATATCGAGGCGGCGCGGCTGGCGCGCCTCTATACCGAAGCGACGATCATCGTTTCGGGCGGCGACGGTTCCTTCTCGGGGGATTACAAGGGCGACGCGGACCTCTCACCGGCCTTTTTCGCGGCGATGGGCGTCGATCCCTCCCGCATCCTGCGCGAGACCGCTTCTCGCAATACGGCCGAGAATGTCGGGGAGACCCGACGGCTGCTCGAGGCGAATCATCTCTCCGACTGCCTGCTGATCACCTCGGCCTATCACATGCCGAGGGCCAAGGCCCTGTTCGACCGGGCCGGCGTTCAAACCAGGGCCTGGCCGAGCGACTACCGTTCGAGCGGCAGGGTGAGGTTGAGGTTCGATTTCACCCAGCCCTCGCTCAATGCCCAACTCGCCTCGACGGCGGCGCGGGAATGGGCCGCGATCCTGGCGGCGCGCCTGACGGGACGGCTGCCGGGCCTCTGAGCGGCCGGCGCGGCTTGCGCCGGCCAGGCAATTTCGTCAGAACGAGCCACGGATTTGCCGGAGGGTGGCCAATGACGATTCTCGAATTTCTCGACTATCTGGCGATCGCCGTCTTCGCGGCGACGGGGGCGCTGTCGGCCAGCCGCAAGCAGCTCGACCTGATCGGCTTCATCTTCCTCGCCGCCGCGGCGGGGATCGGTGGCGGCACGTTCCGCGACCTGATCCTCGGCCAATTGCCGGTCTTCTGGGTTCGGAACCCGAATTATCTGCTCGTTTGCA
>JAGRLJ010000127.1 GCA_020441805.1 Rhizobiaceae bacterium | reverse complement strand
GACATCTGGCCCCAGGGAAGCACATAGCCCATGAAGCCCGTGGCCATCATCAGCAGGTAGATCACCACGCCGAGGATCCAGAGGATTTCACGCGGCGCCTTGTAGGAGCCGTAATAGAGGCCGCGGGCGATATGGAGATAGACCGCGATGAAGAAGAAGGAGGCGCCGTTGGCATGCAGGTAGCGCAGGAGCCAGCCGTGGTTCACGTCGCGCATGATGCTCTCGACGGAGGTGAAGGCCACCGAGGTATGCGACGAATAGTGCATTGCCAGCACGACGCCGGTGAGGATCTGCACCACCAGCATGACCGACAGCATGGCGCCGAACGTATAGGCGAAGTTCAGGTTGCGCGGGACCGGATATGCGATGAAGGAATCGTACATCAGGCGCGGCAGGGGCATGCGGGAGTCGACCCACTTCTCGATGCCGGTGCGTGGCTCGTAGGCCGAAGTATGCTCAACGCTCATGATCAGGTGCCCCCTTAACCGATCTTGATGACTTTATCGGACACGAACGAGAACACCGGAACCGCGAGGTTCATCGGCGCCGGGCCCTTGCGGATGCGGCCCGCCGTGTCATAGTGCGATCCGTGGCAGGGACAGAACCATCCGCCGAAATCGCCCGCCTGGCCGAGCGGAACGCAGCCGAGATGGGTGCACGAACCGATCATGACGATCCAGTTTTCCTTGTCCTTGCCGGCAGAACGGTCGACGTCGGTCGCCTGCGCGTCGGCCGCGATATTGGCGTTGCGCGCCACCGGATCCTTGAGGTCGGCGAGCGCCACCGCCTTGGCTTCCTCGACTTCCTTGTCGGTGCGGTTACGGATGAAGACCGGCTTGCCGCGCCACTTGACGGTCAGCGACATGCCCGGCTCGAGCGCGGAAACGTCGACCTCGATCGAGGCGAGCGCGAGCGTCGAGGCATCCGGACGCATCTGGTCGATGAACGGCCAGGCGACGGCGACGGCGCCTACCGCGCCGGCCATGCCTGTCGTGAGATAGAGAAAGTCGCGGCGGGTCGGACCGCCCCCTGCCCCGCTTGTCGTGTCGTGTCCGCTCACGGCCATTTCATCCCTTCAGCGCGAATGTAACGTAATGCTCGTCAAGGTCGGGGCGCGTGAAGCCACAATGCGGCCACGGAATCCCCTACTTTCGGGCGCGTTCTAAGCTTGATTGCAGATTATGTCCAGTGTTGGCAAGGGGACGTGGGCACAATGTCGCGGGAAAAGCGCATGACCCGCCAAGACCGCGAAAATAAAAGGCGAAAGCCGGGGATCGCGATCGCGGCCGGGGCGCGCCCGATCCGCCGCGCCCGATACGCGGACCCGTTTGCAACGTCATGCCGGGGCATGCTAGTTCCCGCCGAGCCCAACGCCGCAGCAAGACCCCATGAAGAACCTCTCCATCATTGTCGGAACCTGCGCCTTCCTCCTGATCCTGGCGCTTGCCGGGCGCTATGTCAGCGCCCACTGGATCTTCTACACGTTCGGCAGCCTCCAGATCCAGGGCGCGGCCATCGCCGCCGGCCTGTCGGCGCTCGCCTGGCTGCTCCATCGCAATGCCGTCGCGAGCCTGCTCGTCATCGCCTCGCTCGGCATTGGCGGACATGGCTATGTCATGCTCGGCGACCATCGCCAGCCCCCGCCGATGCCGCCGCAAAGCTGGCCGGCGGACATCAGGGTCGTCTCCTTCAACGTCCTGGGCGACAATTCCTTCGACAATGGCGGCCGGATCGCCGACGCCATGATCGCCTCCGGCGCCGACGTGATCATGATCCAGGAATCGGCGCCGCTGGGGCCGCATATCGACAGGATCGGGCAAGCCTATCCCTATCGCCTCGGCTGCGGGGCGGGCACGATCACCTGCGACCAGTCGCTCTGGTCGAAACGGCCCTTTCTCGCCGGCGAGGTGAAAACCGCAAGCCCGCTCTATCGCGACCGGCTGATGCTCGCCGCGATCGACTTCGGCGGCCGGCGGGTGAACTTCGCCAATGTCCACCTGACGAAGCCTTATTTCGACAATATCCACGCGGTCGAGCTCAAGCGGGTGCGGGAAGCGATGGAAACCTTCGCCGGAAGGAACGAGGGCCCCTTCGTGCTGGCCGGCGATTTCAACGCTTCCATCCTCACGCCGGATGTCCGTCGTTTCCTGACGGAGACGAAGCTGATGACCGCGCGGCGCGAGCCGGAGACCTGGCCTGTCGACGCCCCGGCGATCGGCATGGCGATCGACCATATCCTGCTGGCCGGCCCGTTGCGCTTCAAGTCGCTGTCGCGACTGCCGGAAAACCACGGCTCCAACCATTTCGGGCTGGCGGCGGAGATCTGGTACGAGGATCCGACCATCACCTATCCGCCGCGATGAAGCCACCGGATTGCCGCGCCCAGAGTTCGGCATAGAGCCCGCCTTTTTCGATCAGCGCGGCATGCGTTCCCTCTTCGACGATGCGGCCGTGATCCATCACGACGAGCCGGTCGAGATGGGCGATGGTCGAAAGACGGTGGGCAATGGCGATCACGGTCTTGCCTTCCATCAGCTTCTCCAGATTCTGCTGGATCGCCGCCTCGACTTCCGAATCGAGCGCCGAGGTCGCCTCGTCGAGGACGAGGACGGGCGCGTCCTTGAGCAGCATGCGGGCAATGGCGATGCGCTGGCGCTGTCCGCCCGACAGCTTGACGCCGCGCTCGCCGACATGCGCGTCATAACCCTTGCGGCCATGATAATCCTGCTGGGCGACGATGAAATCATGCGCCTCGGCCTCCCGCGCCGCGCACACCATTTCCGCATCCGTCGCCTCCGGCCTGCCGAACAGGATATTGTCGCGGATCGAGCGATGCAGCAGCGCCGTGTCCTGCGTCACCATGCCGATATGGCCGCGCAGGCTTTCCTGCCGCACATCGCGGATATCCTGTCCGCCGACGAGGATGCGCCCGCCCTCGACATCGTGGAAGCGCAGGAGCAGATTGACGAGCGTCGACTTGCCGGCGCCCGAACGGCCGATAATGCCGAGCTTCTCCCCGGGCCGGATGTCGAGCGTGAAATCCTCGATGAGGCCCGCGCCGCGGCCGTAATGGAAGGCGACATTCTCGAAGCGCACCGAGGGTTCGGACAGGACGAGTTCGCCCGCGCCCGGCCGGTCCATGAGCCCGACCGGCCGCGAGATCAGGTCCGCCGAGTTCTGGATCGTGCCGATATTGCGCATGATGCCGTTGAACTGCGTCATCAGCCGCCCGAGCAGCATGTTGAGCCGGAGAACGAGGCCCAGCGTGAAGGCGACGGCCCCGGTGGTGATCCCGCCATCCAGCCAGAGCGAGACTGAGAGCACCGCCGTGGTCGCGATCATCAGTCCGGAAAGCAGCGCCAGGGAGGCGCGGACGCCGGTGAGAAGGCGCGTGAACGGCACGACCGACCGATAGAACTCCTCGAAGCCGTTGCGGATATACCGGTCGTTCTCCTCCTCGCGCCCGAAGAGCTTCAGCGTCTGGATATTGGCGTAGGAATCGTTGAGCCGGCCGTTGAGCATCGACGAGGCCTCCGCCGTGTCCCGCGCATGTCTTCGGATCCGCGGCACGAAGAAGCGCGCCAGGAAGCCGAAGGCCACGAACCAGGCGACGATCACCAGGCCGAGCCGTATGTCGAGGCTCGCGACCAGCGACAGCGTCGTCAGCGCATAGATGACGATGAACCACGCCACCTGGAGCAGGGCCACCATCAGGTCGCCGGTCGCCTGCCCCGCCGCCCAGACCTTGGCCACGATCCGGCCCGAGAAATCGTTCTGGAAGAAACTCATCGACTGGCGCGACACCTGGGCATGCGCCTGCCAGCGCACGAGGCTGAAGAAGCCCGGCACCACGGTCTGCTCCTCCAGCAGCGCCGTCAGCGACACCACGACGAACCGGCCTATGGCGATCACCAGCACCATGGCCAGGAATTCGCCGCCATGGGCGGCGAGCAGTCCGCTCCAGCCGGCGGCCCGGTCGGCGCCGTCCAGCATGTCGACGATCCGGCCGGTGAACCAGAAGAGCGAGGCTTCCAGCATCGCAACCATGCCGCCGACAATCAGCATGGCGAGGAAGGCGAGCCTGGCCTGCGATACGTAGAACCAGATGAAACCCAGCGCCGTCGACGGCGGGCGAAAATCGGATTTCCGGGCGAAGGGATCGATCCAGCGTTCGAAGCCGGCGAGAATGCGACTGATCATGAGCCTTCCATAACTCCATTCGGCCATGCCGCAAAGCGGCAGAACCGAACCCGCCGCTTATACGCTTGTCCGGCACGGAAAGTTCGGCCAACAGTGGGACGAAAGCATGAGGGAGGAAGCTATGAAGATCGCCATTATCGGCGCCGCCGGCATGGTCGGCCGCAAGCTTGCGCAGCGGCTCGTATCGGAGGGCGCGCTTCGGGGAGAGCAGGTATCGTCGCTGGTGCTGGCGGATATCGTGGCGGCGGAGCGCCCGGATGGCTTTGCGGGGGAAACCGTGATCCAGGCCGGCGACCTTTCGGCGCGCGAGGAGATCGACAGGCTCGTCGCCGCCCGGCCGGCGGTCATCTTCCACCTCGCGGCGATCGTCTCCGGCGAGGCCGAACAGGATTTCGACAAGGGCTACCGCATCAATATGGACGGCATGCGCCGCCTGCTGGAATCGATCCGCGCGGCCCAGGCCGCCGACGGTTACCTGCCCCGGCTGGTCTTCACATCGTCCATCGCCGTCTTCGGCGCGCCGTTTCCGGAGACGATTCCCGAGGAATATTTCCACACGCCGCTGACGAGCTACGGCACGCAGAAGGAGATTTCCGAACTGCTGCTGGCCGACTACAGCCGCAAGGGCTTCGTCGACGGCGTCGGCATCCGCCTGCCGACGATCTGCGTGCGGCCCGGCCTGCCCAACAAGGCGGCGTCGGGCTTCTTCTCCGGCATCATCCGCGAGCCGCTCGTCGGCAGGGAGGCGATCCTGCCCGTGTCCGACAGCGTGCGCCACTGGCATGCCTCGCCGCGCTCGGCGGTCGGCTTCCTCCTGCATGCGGCCAATCTCGACACGGACCGTCTCGGTCCCCGCCGCAACCTCACCATGCCGGGCGTCTCGGTTACCGTCGCCGAACAGATCGAGGCGCTGCGGCGGGTGGCCGGGGAGAAAGCGGTGGCGCTTATCCGCCGCGTGCCGGACGAAACCATCATGCGCATCGTCGCCGGCTGGGCCACGCGCTTCGATGCAAGCCGCGCCGAAGGACTGGGCTTCGTGGCGGACAGATCGTTCGAGGACATCATCCAGGCGCATGTGGAGGACGAGCTGGCCGGCACGGTGAAGGCCGGTTGAAAGAATGTAACTTGTAGGTTGCAAATGAAGTTCACGATCAGGCAAACCGAAACCTATGCGAAATGGGAACGAAGCCTTCGAGACAGCATTGCGCGAGCCGCGATCACGGCACGGCTGGTCCGGCTGGCCAGCGGGAACCCCCGGCGATACCAGATCGGTCGGTGACGGCATCAGCGAAATCCGGCTTCACTACGATCCTGGCTATAGAATTTACTTCCGGCAGCGCGGCACGACACTCATCCTGCTCCTCTGCGGCGGCGACAGGGGATCACAGAGCCGGGACATAGAGCGCGCCAAGGAACTCGCAAAGGCGGAGATTTAAAACATGGCAGAGAAGATCCTTCCCTACGATCCCGCAGCATCGCTGACCACGCCGGAAGCGGTCGAATATTTCGTGAACGATGCCCTGGAATCAGGCGATGCCGCCTATATCGCCCATGCGCTCGGCATCGCCGCACGGGCCAAGGGCATGACCAAGGTCGCCAAGGAGACGGGTCTCGCCCGCGAGGCGCTTTACCGCTCCTTCGGCGAGGACGGCAATCCGTCGCTGAAATCGACGATCGCGGTGCTGAAGTCTCTCGGGTTCAAGCTGGCGGTCCGGCCTGCGGCCGATGCGAAGGATGCCGGACAGCCGGAGGCGGCCGAATAGACGAAGCGCCGGGATTTCTCCCGGCGCCCGGATCGATGCAGAGCATATCCGGTTACTCCGCCGCTTCCGTCTCCTCCTCGTCGTCCTTCTCCCGGCGCAGCGGCATCCGGCCCACCGGCTCTCGCTCCTCGGCCTCGATCTCCAGCGGGTCGGCGGAGATGAAGCCGCCGGACTGGCGCGCCCAGAGGTCGGCATAGATGCCGCCCGCCGCGACGAGTTCGCCGTGAGTGCCTTCCTCATGGATCGCGCCGCGGTCGAGCACGATCAGCCGGTCCATTTCCGTCAGCGTCGAGAGACGATGGGCGATCGCGATCACCGTCTTGCCTTCCATCAGCTTGAACAGGTTTTCCTGGATCGCCGCCTCGACCTCGGAATCGAGCGCGGAAGTCGCCTCGTCGAGCACCAGGATCGGCGCATCCTTCAGGAAGACGCGGGCGATGGCGATGCGCTGGCGCTGTCCGCCCGAGAGCTTGACGCCGCGCTCGCCGACCTGGGCGTCGAGACCCTTGCGTCCGTTCGGATCGACAAGCGTCTCGATGAATTCCCAGGCATTCGCCCGTTTCGCCGCGGCGATCACCTCGGCATCCGTCGCATCCGGCTTGCCATAAGCGATGTTGTCGCGCACGGAACGGTGCAGCAGCGACGTATCCTGCGTGACGACGCCGATCCGGGCGCGCAGGCTGTCCTGCGTCACCTTGCTGACATCCTGGCCGTCGATGCGGATCTCGCCCGATTCGAGGTCGTAGAACCGCAGGAGCAGGTTCATCAGCGTGGTCTTGCCGGCGCCCGAGCGGCCGACGAGGCCGACCTTCTCGCCGGGCGCGATGGCGAGCGAGATGTCCTCGACGACATTCCTGCCCGCCTTGCCGTAATGGAAGCCGATGCGGTCGAATTCGATGCCGCCGGCTTTCGCATCGAGCGCTTTGGCTCCGGCGACATCGCGGATATCCTGCTTCTTGGCCAGCATCGCCATGCCGTCATAGACAGTGCCGATATTCTCGAACAGGGCTGACACTTCCCACATGATCCACTGCGACATGCCGTTGATCCGGAGCGAGAGGGCGATGGCGATGGCGATGGCGCCCGTCGAGATCGTTCCCGCCGTCCAGAACCAGATCGAGAGGGAGGCGATCAGGAAGGACAGTATCGCATTGTTGGCATAGACCATGCCGTGGAAGGTGGTGACCATGCGCATCTGGCGATGGACGGTGTCGAGAAAGGCGTCCATGCCGTCGCGCGCATAGCTCTCCTCGCGACCGGCATGGGAGAACAGCTTCACCGTGGCGATATTGGTATAGCTGTCGACGATCCGACCGGTCATCATCGAGCGCGTATCGGCCTGCTGCTGCGAAACCCGGCGCATGCGCGGAATGAAATGCCAGAGCAGGGTCGAATAGACCGTCACCCAGAGCGCGAGCGGCATCATCAGCCGCCAGTCGGCGCTGCCGACGACGATGAACATGCTGATGAAATAGCTCACCACATAGACGAAGACATCGAGAATTTTCATCGCCACTTCGCGCACGGCAAGCGAGGTCTGCATCACCTTGGTGGCGACGCGGCCGGCAAATTCGTTGGCGAAGAAGGTCATGCTCTGCCGGAGCAGGTAGCGATGCATCTGCCAGCGGCCGATCATCGGATAATTGCCGAGCAGCACCTGATGGATGATCACCGATTGCGTGAATACCAGCGCCGGCAGGCCGATGAGCGTGAACAGGCCCATGCCCCAGAGCGTCGCGGCCTCGTCGGCGAAGAATGTCCGGGGATCGGCCTTCGACAGCCAATCGACGATACGGCCGAGGAAATTGAACAGCATGACCTCGCCGACGCCGATCGCGGCCGTCAGCAGCGCCATCAGCGCCAGCCAGCCCAGAACGGGCCGGGAATAGTGCAGGATGAAGGGCAGGAGCCTTTCCGGCGGACGCGTGGGCTCCTCGGAAGGATAGGGATTAACGCGGGATTCGAACCAGGCATACATGCGAAATCTCCGGGTCGGAGCCGGCGCGGGGCGGCTCGTCGGGGCGGGAAACCGGGATACCGGAAGGGGGCAGGCCAGATGCCGTCAGTATCGATACCGGTGGACTTTGGAAGAGGCGAAAGATCCGTGGACAGTCAGATTGCGCGTGGCATCGTCCAGCGGAGAAGGCGCGGTACCGCAACGATATTCATCTTCCGCCCTCCCGTTCCTTCGCGTTTGAGATGATCTTGGATATACCTGTTTTCCACGGTTCGCCAGTACCCGCACTTGAAGCGGATCAAAAAACGGGCGACGCGCTGGGAATTGTTGCCGAAGGGGCACAGACAAGCCACAGGAAGACCCGGATCGGACAATGCCCAATCTCTCCATCGCTCTCTATCAGCCGGATATTGCCGGCAATACCGGCACCATCATGCGGCTCGCCGCCTGCCTGGGTCTTGTCGTCGAGGTCATCGAGCCGGCCGGCTTCGACCTTTCCGACCGCAACCTGAAACGGGCGGGCATGGATTATCTCGCCGCCGTCACGTTGCGCCGGCATCTCGACTGGCCGCATTTCGAGGACTGGCGCCGGGCCGCCGGACGCCGGCTCGTCCTCGCCTCGACGAAAGCCGCGGGCCGCTACACGGATCTCGCCTATCGCGCCGACGACATCCTGCTTTTCGGACGGGAAAGCGCCGGCGTGCCCGATCGCGTCCATGACGCCGCCGATGCCCGCATCCTCATTCCCATGCAGGCGGGACAGCGTTCGATCAACGTGGCGATGGCGGCGGCGATGATCGCCGGGGAGGCCCTGCGCCAGACCGGCTTCGGGACGTGACGGATCCGGCGGTCAGGCGATCTTCGCCTTACCGTCCTCGCAATTTCCGACATAACGGATGAAATCGTCCATCGGCAGCGGCTTGGACCAGTAGTAGCCCTGGCCGGAATCGACACCGAAAAGCGACAGCATCGAGGCCGCGCGCTGGGTCTCCACGCCCTCGGCGACGATCTTGAGACCGAGCGCCTTGGCCATGCGGACGATGGCCTCCACGAGTGCGAGATCCTGGGCGCTGTCGAACATGGCGAAGACGAAGGACTGGTCGATCTTGAGCGTCGCCACGTCGAACTTGCCGAGATTGCCGAGATTCGAATAGCCCTTGCCGAAATCGTCGACCGAGAAGGACACGCCCTGAGCCGACATCCGGCTGATCTGGCCCTTGATGTCGTATTCGTCCTCCAGGAGCAGCGATTCGGTAAGCTCCAGTTCGAGCGAGGCCGGCGACAGCCCGCTATCGGCCAGCGCCTCCATGACGATGCTCTCCAGCGTGCCGCGCTTGAACTGCATCGCCGATATGTTGACGGCGATCGCGAAATCGCGGTGGCCGAGAATCTGGAGACGCTTGCACTGCCGGCAGGCCTCCTGGATCACCCAGGCGCCGATCTCGATGATCATGCCCGTATCCTCGGCGACCGGAATGAAGACATCGGGACGGACCGGCGGCTTGCCCTCTTCCGGGAACCACCGCAGCAGCGCCTCGGCACCGCGAACCCGGCCGGTCTCCAGATCGATCTTCGGCTGGAGGAAGAGCCGGAACTGCTGTTCCTCCAGCGCCGTGCGAAGCTGGGCGGCGATGGAGGCCGAGGCGAGCACCTGGCTGTTCATCGTGTCGTCGAACAGCTTGAACGTGTTCGGAGCGACATCCTTGGCGCGATACATCGCGATATCGGCCTCGCGGCGCAGATGCTCGAACGTCACGGAACCGTCGGCGCGGATGGCGCCGCCGAGCGAACAGGTGAGCATGATCACATGGCCGCCGGCCTCGAGCGGCGCCGAAACCCGCTTCTGCACCCGGTCCGCCAGCGCCGCGACCGCCTCGGGCGTCGTCGCTCCGGTGCTCATCAGGCCGAAGACATCGCCGCCGACCCGGAAGAGAAAGGCTTCGCCGGCAATATCGGCGAGCCGTCCCGCGATCATCTTGAGCACATTGTCGCCGAAGACATGGCCGAGCGAGTCGTTGACCGCCTTGAAATTGTCGAGGCCGACCATCAGCACGCTGGCCTTGGGCCCGTGACGTCCGGAAATCTCGTCGCGATACTTCTTCTCGGCCATGAAGAGATTGGGCAGGCCGGTCAGCGTATCGTGATTGGCGAGCCGGAAGATCTCGTCTTCGGATGCCTTGGCCTTGCGATATTCCTTGTTGTAGCGCGCGAGAAGCTGGCGCATGTCGTAGGCGAGGATGAAGACGGTGACGGCGGTCACCGAATAGAGCATCACCGCATCGCCGACATTCGACCAGTCGAAGGCGAACTGGCTGTAGTTCACCCAGCCGAACTCGTTGGCGAGGCCGAGCGCGATCGCATTGAGGATCACCGCCACATACATGATGAGGAAGTGCCGAGGCGTGGCGAGGATCGCCGCGAAGACCAGCGAAACGGCATTGCCGAGGATGATCTGGTCGCGCAGGCCGTCGCCCGCCCAGGTGATATAGGTCACCGCGCCGAATATCGTCCAGAGAAAGATGAACTGCGCCGCCGAGGGCCGGTCGGTGTCGTAATAGCGGCGCGCCAGGAACAGCACGCAGAACACGGCGCCCGCGGCGAGGCTGAGCCAGAGCCCCCGGTCGAAGACGATGTTGTTGATGATCGACAGCACGATCAGCGCATTGATCGCCAGGATCATCTGCTTGACGCGGCGGGCATTGTAGGAGGCGAGCGCCTGGATGACGTCGATCTTGTCGGATGCGGAGAGCAGCAGGCTATCGGCCGACGTCGAGCGCCCGGCGGAATCGCCGGCTCCCCGATCCTGTCTGCGTCGCACCAGCAACTCGAATATCATTCACACGTCCAATCCGGACCGCTTTCCGCTTGTCTCCGCGAAAATGCTGTCTCAATCTCGAAATCTGCCACTTTTGCGTCGGTGGCAGAGCCCCTGTTCATAGCCGGGAAACGTGCAGTTCCCGGGTCGTATCCGGTCTAGACCCGATGATTTAGTAAACTTTTAACGCGAAAGGCCAAATCCAACATCTTAGCATCGTATTTGCGACATAGTTTATTTTCCCTTTCGCTCTCCGGACCGAATTGATAGAGCGTTTGCGGGTCTCGTGCGCCGCCTGACGGATTGGCCGATCGACTCCGACCGAACCAACGGAACGCTTCAACTTAACCCGGAAACGCCCGGGCGGCCGCGCCGCCGGCGTGACGTGATGGATGTGATGGAAAGACCGGATCTGCCCAAGGGACTGCCCGCCGATATCGAGGACAAGAAGGAGCGCGCGCGCCACTGGTTCGAGAGCCTTCGCGACGCCATCTGTAGCGAGTTCGAAGCGCTTGAGGACCAGCTTGCCGGGCCGCTGTCGAACTATCCGGCAGGCCGGTTCCGGCGCAAGCCGTGGCTGCGCGAGGAAGGGCGCGGCGGCGGCGGGACGATGTCGATGCTGGAAGGACGCGTCTTCGAGAAGGCGGCGGTGCACACCTCCACCGTCCACGGCGAGTTCTCGCCGGAATTCCGCAAGCAGATTCCCGGCGCGGCGGAAGATCCCCGTTTCTGGGCATCGGGCATCTCGCTCATCGCCCATCCGGTCAATCCCAATGTGCCGACGGTCCACATGAATACCCGCATGGTGGTGACCTCGTCGCATTGGTTCGGCGGCGGCGCCGACCTCACCCCTGTGCTGGAGCGCCGGCGCTCCCAGCAGGATCCCGACACGGTTCTGTTTCACAAGGCGATGGAAATCGCCTGCGCCCGGCATCCGGTGGCGGACTATCCGCGCTTCAAGCGCTGGTGCGACGAATATTTCTTCCTGCCGCACCGCAACGAGGCGCGCGGCATCGGCGGCATCTTTTACGACTGGCAGCATTCGCCCGACGAGCTCGGCGGCTGGGAAGCCGACTTCGCCTTCACCCGCGATGTGGGCCGCGCCTTCGCGCTGGTCTATCCGAAGATCGTCCGCGCCAATTTCGATCGTCCCTGGACCGAGGACGAGCGCGACGAACAGCTTGTCCGGCGCGGCCGCTATGTCGAGTTCAACCTGCTCTACGACCGAGGCACGACCTTCGGGCTGAAGACCGGCGGCAATGTCGAATCGATCCTGTCCTCGCTGCCGCCCGTGGTGCGCTGGCCCTGACTTGACGATTGCCATGAGATAAAGCGCATTACCGCACCAACGCCCGAATATTACGGGTTGTTAATGTATTTTCCGGGCGTTCCATGATATGATTCGGACAGTTTCAGATGAACCGGAGGAGTTGATCATGGAACGCTGGAAAGACATCCCGACAAGGCCCCAGACGGAAGACAAGGCGCGCGACCCCGCGACGCTGAGCTTTATCGAACGCATTTCCTGGTTCGAGCGGCAGCGCCCGATCGAGGCCGTCAACGACAATGCCGAAGCGTATGAAGCGGATTCCGCCTGCTTCCAGAGCTGGGCCCTGCCCGACTTCATGCGGAAATAGGAAAAGCGCGACGCTTCACGGCGAAAGCGTCGCGAGCAATTCATCCTTGCCGAGCCGGAAATTCGACGAGACCCAGGCGGCCTCGAGTGCGGCAAGCTTCTCCCCGATTTGCGGCCCGGCCGGAATGCCGGCGGCCATCAGGTCCGTGCCTCTGACGGGCATGGCCGGGCGTTTCCAGGCACGGGCGCGATCCATGAGCGATCCGAGCCGGGCCATGCGCGCGAGATCGTCGGCCTCCCCCTCCGTTTCCGCCAGCGCCTTCGCAAGCGCCATCTCGATCCTGCCGAGGATGCCGTCCGGCCCATGCCGGTAGAGCAGGCGGTCGAACGCCGGACCGGAGAGATCGTCGGCGATCGCCGGCGCCTCCGCGAAATCGACGAGGCGCGCGCGCTCGACGGTGGAAAGCCGCAGCCGCGTCGCCATCGCCTCGATCCGGGCGCTATCGGGCGGGACGATCGCCGAGAGCCTCAGCAGCGCATCGGGTGCCCAGCCGAAGCGTGCTTCCGCCGCGACAAGCACCGGTATCGCGTCGATTCCCCATTTTTCGGTTTCCGGCAGGACGACGGTGAGCACGCCGGCGGTACGCATCCAGAGCAGAGCCCGGAACGGATCCTTCGCGGAGAGCAGCTTCTTCATCTCGGCCCAGATCCGCTCCGCCGAAAGCTGCCGGATCTTGTCCCGGGCGGCGGCGCTCGCCTTGATGC
Source organism: Rhizobiaceae bacterium (assembly GCA_020441805.1). Taxonomy (GTDB): domain Bacteria; phylum Pseudomonadota; class Alphaproteobacteria; order Rhizobiales; family Rhizobiaceae; genus Rhizobium_E. Next base: position 1,756 of record JAGRLJ010000127.1, on the reverse strand, counting down.
CCTCGGCATCCGGCCGGCCCCGGCCGTAATGCGCGAAGAACCGGAAGAAGCGGAGGATGCGCAAATGGTCCTCGGCGATCCGTTCGGCGGCATTGCCGATGAAGCGGATATGCGCCTTCCCGATATCCCCGATCCCGCCGACATAGTCGTGCACAAGGCCGCTCCGGTCGGCATAGAGCGCGTTGATCGTCAGATCGCGGCGCTCCGCGTCGGCCTGCCAGTCGTCGGTGAATTCCACGCGGGCGTGGCGGCCGTCGGTATCGACGTCACGCCTGAGCGTCGTCACCTCGTAAGGATGCCCGTCGATCACCAGCGTCACCGTGCCATGCTTGAGGCCGGTGGGCACGCATTTGATTCCCGCGGCCTCGGCGCGCCGCCGCACATCCTCCGGCAGCAGCGTCGTGGCGATGTCCATGTCGGAGACGGGCAATCCCATCAGGCTGTTGCGCACCGCACCGCCGACGACCCTCGCTTCGCCGCCGTGATTGAGCAGATCGAGCACCCGCGCGAGGCCGGGATTCCGGAACCAGTCCTGGTCCGCCACCGAAGTCATTCGTAAAGCCTTTCATAGACCGAGCGGATGATGCCGGCCGTGATGCCCCAGATCCGCCATCCCTCATAGGGCATGACATAGAAGCGCCGGATCTCACCGCCGCGTTCCCACTCGCCCTGTTCGTGGTTCAGCGGGTCCATCAGGAAGGAAAGCGGCACCTTGAACACATGCTCCACCTCGTCCGGATTGGGCTTCAGCAGAAAGCCGGGACGCACCGTCGCCAGCACGGGCGTGATGCGGAACCCGGACATGACGGGAATCTGCGGCATGGGGCCGATCACATCGATGAAATGGCGCCCGAGGCCGATCTCCTCCTCGGTCTCGCGGATGGCGGCCAGTTCCGCCCCCTCGTCGCCGTCGATCTTGCCGCCGGGAAAGGCGATCTGGCCGGAATGCCGGCGCAGCGAATCCTGCCGCTTGGTCAGGATCACATGCGCCTCGTCGTCCTCGACCACGCCGATCAGCACCGCCGCGTCGCGCAGCTTCATGCCCTGTATGGTCGATTGCAGGCCTGTATTGAGGCGATAGTCGCCGAACAGGGAAAAATCGCCCGGCTCGTCACGAAGATGGGCCTCGGCTCTCCGGCGGAACTCGTCAGCGGAAAAGGGGCTCATTGCGACAACGCTTCCAGTTCGTCCGACCGCATCATCGGAAACAGGACCCCGCCGGACCGGACCGCGAACATCGAGCGGCCGTCGACCTCGACATGACCGCCGAGTTCGACGAGGTCGTACATCACCGGCCGGGAGACAAGCGCTTCCAGCCGGCCGCGGACATGCAGATAGGGCTTGAGCTGGCGGTCGCCGCCCTGGATCTCGAAGCGCAGCGGATGTTCGGGGCCGGCTTCGACCACATCCCCGACATTGGTGCGGAAGGTAAGGCGCTGTGCCTCGCCCTCGCCGTCCACGGCCATCTCGACCGCCACGAAAGGCGCGTCCTGCACCCGGATACCGACCTTCTCCACCGGGGTCACGAGATAGGTATGGCCGTCGTCATCCTTCCTCAGCACGGTGGAGAAGAGGCGCACCAGCGGCTGCCGGCCGATCGGCGTGCCCATATAGAACCAGGTGCCGTCCGATCGGATCTCCATGTCGAGATCGCCGCAGAAGGGCGGCGAGGTAGAACCAGGTGCCGTCGCGGGCGATGCGCATGTCGAGATCGCCGCAGAAGGGCGGGTTCCAGAGATGGACCGGCGCCGGCCCC
>JAGRLJ010000126.1:14567-17237 GCA_020441805.1 Rhizobiaceae bacterium | reverse complement strand
TTGTCCTTGGTGATGACTTCCTGCGTCGGAACGTCCAGCACCTGCTCCATCATGTTGAGCCGGGCGCCGATCGTCTCGAAATAGGGAATGATGAAATTCAGGCCGGGATGCAGTGTGCGCGTATATTTGCGGAAGAACTCCACGGTATAGTTATAGCCCTGCGGTACGGTCTTGATGCCCGCCCACAATGTGAAGACGACCAGCAGCACGAGTGCGATGACGACGATGTCAAAGCCCGAAAGCGAATCCAGATCCATCAGTCCCTCCGAATGATCGACGTCCTCCGCGTCGGCGCGGACATCATACATGAAACGTTGGTACGGGGGTCTTTATTTGCAAGACCGCGACCTGTCGAATGGATATGCGGGAAGCGGAGGTCCCTAGACCCAGCCCTGGAGCTCGCGCCGCACCTGCTTTTCAAGAACCGCCATGCCCTCCTCGCCATCGTTGAGGCAGGGAATATGGGTGAACTTCTCGCCGCCATTGTGATGAAACGTCTCGCCTGCGGCGACCGCGATTTCCTCCAGCGTTTCCAGGCAGTCCGAGACGAAGCCGGGATTGACGACGGCGATGCGCTTCACGCCCGTCCTGGCCAGTTCCTCCACCGTCTTGTCGGTATAGGGCTTGATCCATTCTTCCGGGCCGAACCGCGACTGGAAGGTCATCATCAGCCGGGCCTCGTCCCAGCCGAGCTTTTCCCGCAGGAGGCGGCGGGTCTTGGCGCAGTGACAGTAATAGGGGTCGCCCTTGTCGAAATAGGATTGCGGAATGCCGTGGAACGAAGTCAGCACCACCTCCGGCTCCCAGCCCAGCGTCGCGATATGGGCGTTGATGGAATTGGCGAGCGCCGTGATATAGGCGTCGTCGTCGTGATAGGGCGGCGCGGTGCGCAGCGCCGGCTGCCAGCGCATGGCCTTGAGCGCGTCGAATGCCTTGTCGTTGACGGTCGCGGTCGTGGCCGCCGCATATTGCGGATAGAGCGGGAAAAGCAGGATCCTTTCGCAGCCCCGGCCTTGCAGCGATGCGAGTTTCTCGGCTATGGGCGGATTGCCGTAGCGCATGGCCCAGTCGACCGAGACGCCCGGCAGGTCTGCCAGCCGCGCCGCCATCTTCTCCGCCTGCGACCGGGTATAGGTCCTGAGATAGCTTTCGTCGCGCTCCTTGTTCCAGATCGTCTCATAGGCCTTGCCCACCTTCTGCGGGCGGCGGTTGAGGACGATGCCGTAGAGGATCGGATACCAGTAGAGCGGCGACCATTCGATCACGCGCCGGTCGCGCAGGAATTCGGCCAGGTAGCGGCGCATGGAGCTGTAATCGGTGCCGTCCGGCGTGCCCAGGTTGACGAGCAGCACGCCGACCCTTCCGGATGTCACGGCCGGGTGGTTCTCGGGGCGAACTGAATGCATGACTTATCCTTCTCGATTCCCGCGGACCATATCCGGGCGGATGCACGGCGGATTGGCGCGAATTGCCGCAGCGGAACGCGCTGGATCGCCGGGCCGTGCGACCGCTGACAACGCGGCTCCAGGCGGAGCGTCATCCTCGGGCTTGTCCCGAGGATCCGATCACGGGAGATATATTCTTCGTTTTCAGCTATTGACTGCGCGCTCACCGGATCCTCGGGACAAGCCCGAGGATGACGCCGGAGGCCTTGCCGCCGTCCTCACGGCCCGACGATCCGAGCCGTTCGCGATGAGCGGATAAGCCGTCACTTGGCGGGGACCGTAATCTCCTTGCCGACAGGCAGGGCGCGGGGACGAAGTCCGGGATTGGCTTCCGAAATCTTCTTCCACAGCGCGCCATGGCCATAATATTTCCGGGCGAGATCCCAGAAATTGTCGCCCCGGCTCAGCGTGTATGTCTGCTCGGATGCGGCATTCTGCATATCGTCGTTGCCCGTTCCCTCCGGCGTTGCCGACTGCCCGGCCGTGCTTTCCTGGCCGACCATGGGAGGCTGGTTGACAATATCGTTGGAGCCCGCCGGCAGGTCGGGCGTCGCCACGTCGTCGCCTGCCGGGGTGTCCATCTCCGCCTCGGATGCGGGCACGGCGGCATCGACGATGACGATCCGGCCGTCGGTGAACGGCTTGTAGGGCGAGTTCTTGCCGAGATAGGCCGCCGTCGTATCCTCGAGGCTGGGACCGAAGTCATAGGCGTTCTTCGCCTTGTCGGCGAAGATCTTGTAGCCGTCGCCGCCGGCGCGGACATAATTGTTGGTGACCACGTTATAGGTCTTGGCGGGATCGAGCGCGACCATCTTGCCGCCGTCCATCACCTCGACCGAGATCACGCGGCTGCCGGCCGGCTTCTTGGGGTCGAAGGAATATTTCATGCCGGCGACCTGCGGGAAGCGGCCGGCGCCCTCCTCGAGCTGGGACAGGCCGTTTTCGAGCGCCGCGACGAGGTCGGCGCCGGCGATCTGGAAGGTCGCGATGGTGTTCTGGAACGGAAGCACCGTCAGCACCTCGCCCATGGTGACCGGGCCGGCATCGATCGAGGCGCGCACGCCGCCGCCGTTCTGGATCGCGATCGTGACGCCCTGGTCCTTGACGCGGTCGAGCATCGCCTCGGCGATCAGGTTGCCCATGGAGCATTCCTTGGCGCGGCAGTTCTTGCGGTCGCCGTCTATGCCTTCGGTCGCCTCGCCGACGACCTTGGCCTTCAGTTCCT
>JAGRLJ010000126.1:9453-14510 GCA_020441805.1 Rhizobiaceae bacterium | reverse complement strand
GGCATCGATGAGGATAGGGTCGCCGGATGCCGATTTCGGGACGCCGGCATCGTCGAACACGACCTTCAGGTCGCCGAGATACTTGCTGTACTGCCCGGCCTGCACCACCGGGACCTTGTAGCCGCCGGGATTGTCGACCATGGTCGGATAGGGACCGGCCGCGTCCTTGTCGGTGTTGGAAAGCAGGGTGTGGGTATGGCCGCCGACCACCACGTCGACATCGGGGATCCTGGCGATCACTTCCAGGTCGCGCGGATAGCCGACATGGGTGAGCGCGATGATCTTGTTGACGCCTTCGGCCTTGAGCCTGGCAACCTCGTCCTTGATGGACTGTTCATCGACGCCGATCATGATGTTCGGGCCGGGGCTGGCGATCTCGGGCGTGTCGTTGGTCACCGCGCCGACGATGCCGATCTTCTCGCCGCCGACGGTGAGCACCACCGAGGGCTTGATCTTATCCTTCACCTTCGAGCTGTAGCCGGCGATGACATTGGCCGTGACGACCGGGAACTGGACCTTTTCGAGGAAGGGCGCCAGCGCGTCCTCGCTGTCGTCGAATTCATGGTTGCCGACAGTCATCGCGTCGAATTTCATGGCATTGAGCATTTCGGCTTCCACGGCGCCCTTGTACATCGTGTAGAAGAGCGAACCCTGGAAGTTGTCGCCGGCATTCAGCGTCAGCACATTCCTGCCGGCGAGCGCCGCGCGCGTCTCGTTGATCGCGGTGAGCAGGCGCGCGGCGCCGCCGAAGCACTCGCCTTTGCTCTCATCCTCCGCCGAACAGGTCGAATCGAACTTGTTGATCGACTCGATGCGGGAATGGAAATCGTTGATGTGGAGAATGTTGAGCTCGTAGTCGGCCAGCGCCGCGCAGGTGCTGACGGCCAGCGCCGAAACGGTCAGCATGGCGAGCCGTATTGTTCGGTTCATCGTTTTCTCCTCTCGATTCCGGGCGTGGCCCATCCGGCCGATATGGCATGCATGCGCCCGCCGCCGGTTTCCGATGGCCGGACGCCGAGCCAGGTTATTGCGCTGCGGCGACGGTCGTCGATTTGCGGGCGAGCGTGAACTGCGCGCCCGAATCCGCCGTGCAATTGAGCTGGCCGGGATTGACCAGCGCGCAATTGACCTTGGACTGCTTGTTCTGCACCAGCGACGTCAGCTTGATTTCATAGAGATTTCCCGATGCATTCACATAGGTGCCGGTCGCCAGCAACTGGTTGGTGTCCGTCGTGCGCGTCGAGAAGCTGCCCGCCCGGAAGGTCGAGATCAGGCCGTTGGGGTCGGTCCATGTGCCTTCGATCGTGACGGGGGCGGGAGCGGCCGGGAGTGGCCTCACTCGCTCGGTCGAACTACAGGAGGCCAGCGCGGCGGCGGCGACGAGAGCCGGAACGGCGAAATTCTTCATACATGTCTCCCTCGGGACGGTATGGCACCGGTTTTTGAATTCCGTCCCGTTCAGCTTGGGAGTTTGCCGCCTTTCGAAAACGAAAGCAAGGGTTTGCACCGGTGCAAACGGCGGGCCGGGATTGTCCTCGGCAAAGCAAAACCCGTGGCCGAAACCACGGGGTTCGCCGGATTTTCCGCGTCCGCCGTCAGCGAACGAGGATGTTGCGGAACTGCCACGGATCGTCGTGATCGAGGTCTTCGGGGAAGAGGCCCGGCCGCCCGTCCAGCGGGGTCCAATCGGTATAGTGACCCTCCACCGGCCCGAGATAGGGAACCTGCACTTCGAGGCAGCGCCTGTAGTCCATCTCGTCGGCCTCGACGATGCCCGCCTTCGGGTTCTCGATCGCCCAGACCATGCCGGCCAGTACGGCCGAGGTCACTTGCAGGCCGGTCGCGTTCTGGTAGGGGGCGAGCTTGCGCGCCGCCTCGAGCGAGAGGCGCGACCCGTACCAGTAGGCGTTCCTGTCGTGGCCGTAGAGCAGGACGCCGAGCTCGTCGACGCCATCGACCAGCTCGTTCTCGTCGAGCACGTGCAGCACCGGCTGCGCCTTGCCGCCATTGCCGAACATTTCGTGCAGCGACAGCACCGCGTCATTGGCCGGATGATAGGCATAGTGGCAGGTCGGGCGGAAGACCACGTCCCCGTCCTTGTCGCGCACGGTGAAGTAGTCGGCGATGGAGATCGACTCGTTGTGCGTCACCAGGAAGCCGTATTGCGGACCCGGCGTCGGGCACCAGGTGCGCACGCGGGTATTGCCGCCGGGCTGTTCGAGATAGATGGCGGCCTTGCTGCCCTTCTTCTGCTTCCTGGCGTTCTTGGGCATCCATTTCTCATGCGTGCCCCAGCCGAGCTCGGCCGGCTGGAGGCCCTCGGAAATGAAGCCCTCGACCGACCAGGTATTCCAGAACACGTTGAGCGGCTTGGGATTCCTCGCGCGCTGCGTGTCGCGTTCAGCGATATGGACGCCCTTGACGCCGAGCTTCTTCATCAGCCTGGCCCAGCCCTCGCGGTCGTCCGCCGCGGGTTCGTCGAATTTCGTGCCGGTGTCCTTGGCGAGGTTGACGAGCGCCTGCTTGACGAACCAGGACACCATGCCGGGATTGGCGCCGCAGCAGGAAACCGCCGTGGTGCCGCCCGGATTCTTTTCCTTCTCCTTGCGCACGGTCGAGCGCAACGCGTAATTGGTGCGCGCGGCATTGTCCATGCTGCTGTCGAAATAGAAGCCGAGCCAGGGCTCGACGACGGTGTCGATATAGAGCACGTCGAGCTTGCGGCAGAATTTCATGAGGTCGAGCGAGGAAGTATCGACCGAGAGGTTGACGCAGAAGCCCTGGCCCTTGCCTTCGGTAAGAAGCGGTTTGAGCAGTTCCTTGTAGTTGGAATGCGTCACATGCTCGCGGATATGTTTGATGCCGCGCTCCTTGAGGATATGTGCATCGTCTTCACGCGGGTCGATGACGACCATCCGGCTCTTGTCGAATTTGAAATGACGCTCGATGAGAGGCAAGGTGCCACGTCCGATCGAGCCGAAACCGATCATCACGATCGGACCCTTGATTTCGCCATGCACCGGATAGTTTTGATCTGCCATTTTCCGCTATACTCCTTCTGTTGACACGGACGTCCGCTACAAACCACAGTTTGCCGTCACAAAAAAGGGCAATTCGCCGGAAAGCATGCGGCCGGCGCCTCGGCAACGTGTCCGAAGGTTATCCGGCAAGGCCGGAAAGATAGGCCACCAGCGCCGATTTCTTCCCGGTCATGCCCTTGTAGGCGAGCTGTTCGGGCGTGAGCCCTTCGAGCCGGGCGATCAACGCGCGGGCGACATCGGATGCGTTCGGCAGGCTCAGCAGGCTTGCGATCGGATCCGAATAGATGCGGATCGAAAAGGCGATGTCGCCGGTCGCCGGCAGCCGCCGCAGGACCTGCCGCTCGACGCGGAGGAAATTGCCGGCCGCGCTGAAGGGCCGGCGTTTCGATGCCTCGTTCTGTTCCGGCGGCCAGAAAAGCGCGCCTTCGGGATAAATCGACCAGTTCATCCGCACCGCCGGAAGATCGGGCTGGAGATTGTCGAAGATGCGGTTGATCATTGCCGCATTGCGCGTGCCGCCCGCGAAACCGGGGACATGGGCGTGGACGGTTTCCATCGGATGGCCGATCTTCTCCCGCAACGACCATGCGGACGGGAAGGCGACATAGCCCGCCACGATATGCCATCCGGCCTCGCGCCTGGAGAGGATCACCAGGTCGTCCTGAACGAGCGAGCCGGCCAGCAGAAGCGGCGGATCGTCCGAGGCGAGGTCGATGCTGCGGCCGGCGAAGTCGATCCGGTCGCCCGTCCGGCGATAGACGCCGGCATGGTCCCTGACGAGATGGCTGGCGAGCAGGTCGAGACATTCGCGTTGTCCGGCCTCGGAGCCCTCGATCTGCCGGAACACGGCGTCGAATTCCGTCTCCCGCAGCCGTTGCTTTTCGGACAGGTATGCGCCGAGACCGCCGTCCGGTTCGATCCACTGCGCGGGATCCAGCGCGGAAAGCCCGATGACGAAGGAACTGGATGCGGCGTAAGGCGTGTATCTGGGCGCTGGAATCGGGTCGTCCACGATCATGCCTTGAGGTTTTCGTAGCCCGGCGCGACGGTGGTGAAGGCGGCTTCCGTGATCTCGTATTCGGCGATGCCATGGATCACAAAAGGGTCGGTCGCGCACATGGCTTCGACCGCCGACCGCTCGCCCCGCGCCAGGATCACGCCGCCGGTGCGGGGTATCTTGCGGCCCGAGGCGAGAAATATTCCGTCGTCATAGCCGGTGCGGATCCAGGTCATATGCGCTTCCATATGCCTGTCGGCGTCTTCGAGCGGGGCGATATAGGTGAGGGAGAGGATAAGCATGATGTTCAGGCGGACTTTCTCGATGGCTTCATTTCGGCGCCGGCGCGCCGTCCGGGTCCTCCGGTGAGCAGGGTTGCGACCATGATATTGAGGGAAACCTTCCTGCGGTGCGTAGAGGGCAAGGGATGCGTGAAGCGATTTCGGCGGGCGCCGACGCCATTGCAGCTATGGCTTTCGCGATTCTGTCATTCGATGCCCTGGCGCGGGGCGGCCGTCTTCAAATTCTCCAGGCAAGTTCCTTGGACTGTTGCGCATGCGCTCGAGGGCAGGAGTTCGTCCATCTTGGTCATGGGTCGGATGGTATCAGATAAGGTTCCACATTCAAGTGACAAGCACCGCCTGGACAAGGCCGCGCAGGGAATTGCCGACATGGAAGGGATGCCGTTTCAAGGCATCCAGCGTCAATCGCCGGTTGCGCGCCTTCCTGCCGCAGATGAGCGAGGTGCGGAATACGCCGGCGAGGCAGCCGGACGACAGGGGCGGCGTCAGCAGCATGCCCGTTCCGTCCTCCAGGAAGATGTTGGTGATGGCGCCTTCGCAGACCTCGTCCCTCTCGTTGAGAAGGATCACCTCGTCGATCGCCGTGCGGGGATATTCCGCCCGGGCGGCCTCATGGACCGCGCGTTTCGATGTCTTGTGGCGCAGGATCGGATCGTTGGAGCGCAGGCGCGCAAGGCGGGCGACGCCGATCCGCCAGACGGCATCCTCCGGCAAGGG
>JAGRLJ010000126.1:6950-9350 GCA_020441805.1 Rhizobiaceae bacterium | reverse complement strand
CCAGCGCCCGTTCGGCGCCGTCGAAGCCGAGCACCTTCGCGGAGTTCCGCAGCCGGGCCGCATGCAGGTTGCGGCGCAGGATGCCGGCCTGCGGCTCGAAGCGCATGGTTTCGATGAGCGAGAAGCCCGCCGTCATGCCGCGATCTCCGCATTGCCGACGGCGAAGCGCGCCTTGAGCAGGCATTCGGCATATTCGTCGGCGGCGCGGGAATCGAAGACGATGCCGCCACCGGCGTTGAACACCGCTTCTCCGTCCGCGAAGAGCGATATCGTCCGGATCGCCACGTTGAAGCGCATGCGGCCGTCCGGAGCGATCAGGCCGATCGCGCCGCAATAGGCGTCGCGCGGCGCGGTCTCCAGCTCGCGCAATATTTCCATGGCCCGCATCTTCGGCGCGCCGGTGATCGAGCCGCAGGGAAAGAGCGCCGAGAAAATGTCGGAGATGGTCGCGCCGGGCATCAGCTTCGCCCGCACGTGGCTCACCATCTGGTGGACGGTCGGATAGGTCTCGACGTCGAAGAGGCGCGGAACATGGAGCGTGCCGACCTCGGTGATCCGGGAAATATCGTTGCGCAGCAGGTCGACGATCATGCGGTTTTCGGCCTGGGTCTTCTCGTCCGCCTTCATGGCTTCGATGATCCGGCGGTCTTCCTCGGCATCGGCGCCGCGCGCGGCCGTCCCCTTCATAGGATGGGTCTCGATCCAGCCTTCTTCATCGACCGCGAAGAAGAGTTCGGGCGAGCGGGACAGCAGGACGGGGCCGCCGAGATTGACCAGCGCGCCGTAGCGCACCGGCTGCCGCTCGATCAGGGACCAGAAGGCGGCGACGGGATCGCCCGTCCAGCGCGCCCGGATCGGCATGGTCAGGTTTGCCTGATAACAGTCGCCGCGCCGCAGATGCCAGTGCAGCCGGTCGAAGCGCTCCTTGTAGGCCGGGAAGTTCCAGTCGGCGCGCGGGGCGGAGAGAAAAGGCTCGTTATCGAGCCTTTGCCGCGGAGTGGCGAGCGGGTGATCCGACGCCGGTGCATCGAAGACCCCGAAGGCCATGAGGGGCGTTTCCCGCCCGAGCGTCGCAAGCCGCGCCAGTTTCCGCTCGAACAGGTAACCGGCCTCATAGGCCATGAAGCCGGCGATCCACTTGCCCCGGCGGCGCGCCTCCTCCATCGCCGCAAGTCCGGCCAGGAACTGCGCTTCGTCGCGCGCGACGATCAGCCGTTCGGGACGCGCGAAGACGCGCGTCTCGTCCGCGAGGTCGTCGCGCAGCAGCACAAAGGGTTCGTCCGGTGTCATGCCTTCGCTCGATACGGTTGGCCGGGCTGTCGGTTCAGGCCTTATCAAGCGCCTCCAGCTCGTCGATCAGCCCTTCGATCATCGACAGGCCCTTGTCCCAGAACGACGGATCGGCGGCGTCGAGCCCGAAGGGCTTGAGCAGTTCGCCATAATGCCTGGTGCCGCCGGCCCTGAGAAGCGCGAAATAGCGATCCTGGAAGCCTTCCTCGGCATTCTGGTAGACGGCGTAGAGCGAGTTCACCAGGCAATCGCCGAAGGCATAGGCATAGACATAGAAGGGGGAATGGATGAAGTGGGGGATATAGGACCACCAGGTCTCGTAACCCTCCGAGATCCGGACCGCGGGGCCGAGGCTTTCCGACTGCACCGAGAGCCACAATTCCCCGATCTGGTCCGAGGTCAGCTCGCCGTCCTTGCGCGCGATGTGAAGCCGCCGCTCGAATTCGTAGAAGGCGATCTGCCGGACGACCGTGTTGATCATGTCCTCGACCTTCTGGGCGAGCATGGCCTTGCGCTCGGCCCTGTCCTTCGTCTTCGCGAGCAGCGCCCGGAAGGTCAGCATCTCGCCGAAGACCGACGCCGTCTCGGCCAGCGTCAGCGGGGTCGCGCACATCAGCGCGCCTTGCGCGCCCGCCAGCACCTGGTGCACGCCATGGCCGAGCTCATGGGCGAGCGTCANNTCACGTCGCGCGGCTTGCCGAGGTAATTGACCAGCACGTAAGGATGGGCCGAGGGTACGGTCGGATGGGCGAAGGCGCCCGGCGCCTTGCCGGTCCTGACCGGCGCGTCGATCCAGCCCTTGTCGAAGAAATCGCGCGCGATCGCCGCCATTTCGGGCGAGAAGGCGGCATAGGCCGAGAGCACCGTTTCCCGCGCCTCGTCCCAGCTCACGACCTGCGAGGGCGTCTCCGGCAGCGGCGCGTTGCGGTCCCAGTAATTGAGCTGGTCCATGCCGAGCCATTTCGCCTTCATCTTGTAATAGCGGTGCGACAGGCGCGGATAGGCGGCTTTCACCGCCGCCGCCAGCGCATCGACCACCTCGCCCTCGACGCGGTTCGACAGATGCCGGCTGTCGGCTATGTCCTTGAAGCCGCGCCAGCGGTCGGAGAT
>JAGRLJ010000126.1:0-6937 GCA_020441805.1 Rhizobiaceae bacterium | reverse complement strand
AGCGTGTTGGTGATCAGCGTGAAGACGCGGATATTGTCCTTGAAAACGCGGCCGATGACCCCGGCCGCCCGGGCGCGGAGCGCGGGATCGGGTTCCTGAAGCTTGTTCAGGATGGCTTCGAGCGTCATCGTCTCGCCGTCGAGCTCGAATGTCAGCGCGGCCTGGCTCTCGTTGAACAGCCGGTTCCATGCCGCGGCTCCCGTCTGCGACTTTTCGAGGAAGAGCTGTTCGAGCCTGTCGTCGAGCTGGTAGGGCTTTTCCTTGCGCAGGTCCTCCAGCCATGGCCGGAAGTGGCCGGCGACGGGGTCGGCGGCCATCGCCCGTTCGATGAGCCCGTCGTCGATCCGGTTGAGTTCGAGGCCGAAGAACAGCAGGTTGCCGGCCATGTCGGTGATGGCCGCGCTGGTGTCGGCGAAGAACTTGCCGTTGGCCGGGTCCGTCATGTCGGAATAATAGGCGAGGCCGGCATAGGAACCGATGCGGCCGATCAGGTCCTCCAGCGTCTCGAACTGGCGCAATGCCTCACCCAGCCCCTCCGTGCCCGTCGCCTCGCAGGCTGACGCGAGATTGCCTTTCCAGCGCGCCTGGAAGGTTGCGGAATCGACCCTCGCCTTTTCGAGATCGCCGGGAAAGGCAGAGCCGTCGCGCGCGGGATAGAGGTCGCCGAGATTCCATTCCGGCAAATTTCCGAGGCCGGGAACGGCGGAAACCTGGCCGACGGTCGCCTGGCGGGGGATGGGGCGGGAGAGGGGATCGTACATAGGCTGCCTCGCATGGTCTCGAATCCCACCCTCTCTAGAACATCGGCGGCGGGATGGAAACCGTGCGCGGCAGGTGCGGACGGCCGAGGCCCAAAATGGGACGATCGCTAAAATACGAGCATTTCCCGGAACAGGATTTTCAGGGGCAGGTGCGATTGTGCCGCCATAACGAGAACGAACTCGGGGAGATTTTCCTGTGAGCACGCATATCCTGCTGATCGATGATGATCCCGTTCAAAGGCGGTTGCTTCGGCACGCCGTCGAGCGTATCGGCCATGTCGCCCATATGGCGGAAAACGGCCGGCAGGGACTGGAAGCGCTCGCCCGGCTGGGCGACAAGGTTTCCGTCATCATCCTGGACCTGATGATGCCCGAAATGAACGGGCTCGCCTTTCTCAACGCCATGAAGGACCGGGGCATCGAGCTCCCGGTCATCGTCCAGACCGGCCAGGGCGGCATCGAAACCGTCGTCATGGCCATGCGGGCCGGCGCCTTCGATTTCGTCGTCAAGCCCGTTTCGCCCGAACGTATCGGAACCGCCATCAACAATGCGCTGAGGGTCGACCGCGGCGTCGCGTCCCGCCCGCCCGCCCGGTCGCGGTCGGGCGCCATCCGTTTCGAGGACATCGTCGCCGTCAGTCCCGCCATGGCCCGCGTCATGGAACTGGCCCGGCGCGCGTCCCAATCCGACATTCCCGTCGTGCTCGAAGGCGAATCCGGCGTCGGCAAGGAAATGGTGGCGCGCGCCATCCAGGCCGGCTCCGACCGGGCGCACAAACCCTTCGTGACCGTGAATTGCGGCGCGATCCCGCATAATCTCGTCGAGAGCATCCTGTTCGGCCACGAGAAGGGCGCGTTCACGGGCGCGACCGAGAAACATGCGGGCAAGTTCGCCGAGGCCGACGGCGGCACGCTCTTCCTCGACGAGATCGGCGACCTGCCGCTCGAAGTCCAGGTCAAGCTTCTGCGCGCGATCCAGCATGGCGAGATCGAAACGATCGGCGCCCGCCGCACCCAGAAGGTTGACGTGCGGCTGATTTCCGCGACCAACAAGGACCTGATCGCGGCGGTCAAGAACGGCGAATTCCGCGAGGATCTCTACTATCGCCTCAATGTCTTCCCGATCACGATCCCCGCGCTGCGCCGCCGCAAGGAGGATATTCCGGTGCTCGCGCGCACCTTCACCGAGCGCTTCGCCGCCGGCCAGAAACTGGAGCGCGTGCCGGAGATCACGCCGGCCGCCATGGCGCTGCTGACCGCCTTCGACTGGCCCGGCAATATCCGCCAGCTTGAGAACTCGATCTTCCGCGCCGTCGTCCTTGCCGAGGGCGACCGGCTCGACGTGGGCGATTTCCCCCAGATCGCCGCGCAGATCCCCGGCTATATATCGTCCGACGGCGAAAGCATCTTCACCGGCAGCCGGGATGTACTTCAGGTTCCGAGCATGGCCGTGAACCACATGCCGCCGGTCTATCCCGATTTCGCCGGCATCTCCTCCGTCTCCGAGGATCCCCCGGAAACCCGGCCGGTGGTGGTCCATGCGGTGCCCGACGGGTCGCTCGCGGCCGTGGGGCCGGACGGCGAGGTCAGACCGATCGCAGTCGTCGAGGAAGAACTCATCCGCTTCGCGCTGCGCTTCTATCGCGGCCAGATGAGCGAGGTGGCCCGGCGGCTCGGCATCGGCCGGTCCACGCTCTATCGCAAGCTCAAGGATTACGGCATCGATCCCGACGACCCGATGCGGGTGCGGGAGCTCGAAAGAAACTGATGCGATCGGGCGGGTGAGTCGGGCCTGAAGAGTCGACTCACCCTCTCCAATCCCCGGCGAAAAAATGATCATTCACCGATTTCCGTGTCTTCGGCGTCACGCCGAAGATTTTTTGATTCGGATCGCCGGGTCCTGCCGACAGCCTCGGGTAAGGAATTTCTCATATAGGACAGTGATACCCGTCAGGCGCACACGTAAAAAAATCACTGGAAAACATCGTGAAAATGAGCTTAATGCGGGTCCTTGGTTAAAATCCCGGTCGGCGTTTATCGCTTGTTAGTGCTTCGTTGACTATAAACTGGGATCTGACGTGGTTGTACGCATTTGCCATCGTCTTACCGCATTTGGCTTACATATGGCAGCGGGGCGATGACCAGTGGACGGGGATCGAGTTGGTACATAGCGAAGAGTCCAAGAGCCAGGTTTCACAGAAATTGGGCCTGATATCCGCGATCGCGCGGAAGGTGGCCCGTGACTTCAAGGCACTCGTGCCGGCGGCGGTGCTGGCGTTCGGCCTGATGTCGGCGACCTCCGGCGCCGCGGCGCAGACGCGCGCCCTCAAGCTCTACAACGTTCATACGCACGAGAAGCAGACCATCGTTTTCAAGCGCAACGGCCGCTACGATGCGTCGGGCCTCAAGAAGATCAATCACATTCTCCGCGACTGGCGCAAGAACGAGCCGACGCGCATGGATCCGCGCCTGCTGGATCTGGTCTGGGAAGTTTACCAGAAGTCCGGCTCGCGCGATTATATCCACGTCATTTGCGGTTATCGCTCCGCCGGTACCAATGCCATGCTGAAGTCCCGCTCGCGCCGCTCCGGCGTGGCCGAGAAGAGCCAGCACATTCTCGGCAAGGCGATGGACTTCTACATTCCGGACGTTCCGCTCCGCAAGCTTCGTGAAATCGGCATGAAGTTCCAGGTCGGAGGCGTCGGCTTCTACCCCACCTCCGGCGCGCCTTTCGTGCATATGGACGTCGGCGGCGTTCGTGCCTGGCCGCGCATGTCGCGCAGCGAACTGGCCCGCCTGTTCCCGGACGGCAAGACCCTGCATGTGCCGTCTGACGGCGGCCGGATGCCGGGCTACAGCGTCGCGCTCGCGGACTACAAGCGCCGCGTCGGCAAGGATTCCATCGTGATCGCCGGCACGCCGTCGAAGAATTCGGATTCCGAGACCCGCGCGGGCAAGAGCCTGCTCGCCTCGCTCTTCTCGCGTGCCGACGAGGATGAAGGCGATTTCAACGATACGCCGGCGGCGGTCGCCGAAAAGCCGAAGTCCAGGCCCGCCAAGGAAGAGAAGAAGGAGGAGATCCTCCTCGCGGCGACCCAGGAAGACAAGGTGAAGGCGCCTGTTCCGAAGGTCCGCCCGGCCTATGCGGAGGAAAAGTCGGAAACGCTCCAGACCGCGCTTTTCTCGACCCGCAAGAATCCGGCCGAGGATGCGATGAAGGCGGCGCTGACGCCGCAGGTCGCCGACGCCGAGCAGAAGCAGGACGCGGAGGAGAAGCCTGAATTCTCCGATCTCGCCCAGTACAAGATCCCGGTTCCGCAGATCCTCGGCGAGCGCAAGCGTCCGGGCGACAATCAGGGCGAGGACATGATGGTCGCCTCGGCCGAGGCGCTCGATTCCGCGGCGTCCGCCAATCTCGGCGTGCCGGTTCCGGAATTCCGCCCGGCGGACGAGAAGGCGACGGTCACGGCCTCCATGGACGACGACGTCAATGCCCCGGCGCCGGAGCTGACGGAGCAGGAAATCGCGGCGCTCGCCCGCGAAAGCCGGCAGGATCTCGCCGCCGACATGCGCACCGACCAGGACGAGGTCGCAAGCGTGATCGATAGCCTCGACAGCGCCGACAAGGCTGACGCCAAGGCGCCCCTGGCGGAAATGGCGTCGCTGGACATGCCCAGGGCATCACTGACGCGCGGCCTCGTGATCCCGGCGAGCCTCCCGCTCGACGAAGCGACGAAGGCCGAACCCAAGCGGTCGCTCAAGGGTGCGCGTATTACCGCCGATGCCCGGGCGAAGGACCAGAGCATTCGCGTCGAGCCGAGGCTGACCGAGAATCTGATCGCCAAATGGGCGCTGACGAATGGACGGGCGCGGATCATCGCCAAGCCGGTCAAGGCGCCGCGTTTCGTGAGCCACACCATGCGCAAGCAGCCGACCGAGGTCTATGTCGATGGCTTCCGGCTCGATACCGCGCAGGTCGATCCCGGCCGGTTCTCCGGTTCCGCCGTGAGTTTCATGCCGGTCAAGAAGTTCGAGAACTGATCGATTTGCCGATCGTCAGGAATGTGAGCCGCCGAGGTCCCGACAGCCTCGGCGGTTTTGTTTTGCGCTCTAGAAACTGGGCGGGCTGATGGCCCAGACGACGACGGTTTCGCGGGAGCTCGAATTTCGGTACCGGTGAGGTTCACCCGACGAATAGGAACAACTGTCGCCCTCGTGAAGATGGAAGTGGCGGTCTCCGACCCATATTTCGAGTTCGCCGGAGATGACGAAGCCGACGCCGTCTCCCGCATGGGTATAGCTTTCGGCGCTCTCGGTTCCCGGCGGAAGCCGCGTATAGATCATTTCGACCTGCAAGCTCATCTTGGGTGTCACGAGCTCGTCGACGATTCCGCCGTCATATTGAATCTTCAGCCGGTTTCCCCGGCGCACCACATAGCCGTGCTCGTCCTGGGGGACCGGGGAAGCCCCGGCGAAGAACCACTGGACCGTGACCCCGAGGCTGCGCGCGATGTTCACGAGGGCCGGTATCGAGGGGTAGCCGAGATTCCTTTCGATCTGGCTGATATATCCTGTCGAGAGGCCGGCAATTTCGGCCAGGCGCGCAAGGGTCATCCCGCGCCGCTTGCGAAGCCCGCGAATGCGCTCGCCGAGAACGGTGTCCTCGCCCGACGCGACGGTTTCCGTTTCAGAGCCATTTTCAGATGCCATTGCCGCTCCCGATTCGGCATCGCCGCTTCCCGCGAAGCGCCGGCCGCATTCCTCTCCTTGTTGCGCATCGTCGGCAAGCCCGCAAGACCTTGTCGAAGACGATGGCGGGAATGCCGGCTCAAACATAAATTGCCGACAAATTTCTTTTCAGGGTAAAAAAATATCTCGATTTTTTACCCTCGATGAATTACGACCACAATATACGATCTGCGCCAGGGAGGAGCGGCGGGTGACTGACGTCGTCCATTTCAAGAAATCGGAACGCCTTTTCGAAGCCTATGGCGACGATCCCCGGAAGGCCGCGATCTCGCGGCTTGTCGGGCCGGAGCTCAGCAAGACCATGGGCGCGGGCATTGCCCGCTTCGATGACTGTTCCATCGCCTGGACGGTTCTCTATGACGAACTGATCGTGACGCTCGAAGGCAACTTCCGTCTTCGCGTCGGCGATCGTGTCCATGACACCGTGCCGGGTGACGTGCTGTGGGTGCCGAAGGGAACGGCGCTTGCCTATGAGGGAAATGGCGCGACGGTGTTCTACGCGCTCGATCCCGTTGACTGGCGGACGCGGACGGAGCGGGCCTCGACATGAATTCCGACCCGCGAAATCCAGATCGGGCCGATGGCTCGGCTTCGGCGTTCCCCAATCTCTTCCAGCCCTTGCAGATCCGCGGTGTCCGGCTCAAGAACCGCATCATGTCCACGGGGCACGATACGACCCTGCCGACCGACGGATTGGTCAACGAGGCGCTGGTCGCCTATCATGAGGCGCGGGCCAGGGGTGGCGTCGGGCTCATCGTCAGCCAGGTCGCGGGCGTTCACGAAACGGCCCGCTATACGTCCCATATGCTCATGGCGACGGAGGATGCCTGCATCGAAGGCTATCGCAGGCTCGCGGAGGCCTGCCATGGCCATGGATGCGTGGTCTTTTCCCAGCTCTTCCATCCCGGCCGTGAGATCATGGAGGGTGGCGACGGGCTGCTGACGGTTGCCTACGCGCCTTCCGTATCGCCGAACGAACGGTTCCGCGTCATGCCGAGGCAACTCGATCAGCGCATGATCGACGAGATCGTCGCGGGGTATGGCGAGGCGGCCCGCCGCATGCACGAGGCGCGTCTGGACGGCGTGGAATTCGTCGCGAGCCATGGTTATCTCCCCGCCCAGTTCTTCAATCCACGTGTCAACCGTCGGACCGACGGCTATGGTGGTTCGCCCGAGGGACGGCTGCGCTTCGCGAGCGAGGCGTTGAAGGCCATCCGGGCGTCCACGTCGGAGGATTTCGTCGTCGGCATGCGCATCAGCGCCAGCGAGCGGGACGAGCACGGCCTGACGATGGATGAGGCGCTGGACATCTGTCGCGCGCTCGAACCGCTGCTGGACTATGTGAATGTCACGGCGGGGACATCGGCGTCGGCCGGCGGGGCGGTCCATATCGTGCCTCCCATGGCCTATCGCAGCGCCTATCTGGC
>JAGRLJ010000125.1 GCA_020441805.1 Rhizobiaceae bacterium | reverse complement strand
TGATCTGGATCGGCGACCGCACCCGCCAGCCCGATCACGCCCATATCGAATATTGCCGCGGCATCAAGAACCCGATCGGCCTGAAATGCGGCCCGTCGCTGACCGCCGACGGCCTGCTCGAACTGATCGACCTTCTCAACCCCGCCAACGAAGCCGGCCGGCTCACGCTGATCTGCCGCTTCGGCCACGACAAGGTCGCCGAGCACCTGCCGCGCCTCATCCGCGCCGTCGAGCGCGAGGGACGCAAGGTCGTGTGGTCCTGCGATCCGATGCATGGCAACACGATCACCCTGAACAGCTACAAGACCCGGCCTTTCGACCGGATCCTGACGGAAGTGGAGAACTTCTTCGCGATCCATCAGGCCGAAGGCACGCATCCGGGCGGCATCCATATCGAGATGACCGGCAACGACGTGACCGAATGCACCGGCGGCGCCCGCGCGCTCTCGGCCGACGATCTTCAGGATCGTTACCATACTCATTGCGACCCACGGCTCAACGCCGACCAGGCGCTCGAACTTGCCTTCCTTCTTGCCGAAAAGCTCAAGGCCGGCCGCGACGAGCGCAAGCTCGCGGTGAATGCCTGATACCGGCACGGGATGGATCGATTCGGGGCGCCGGGCGATGTCCGGCGCCCGTGGAAGGTGCATTCATACTTTCCGGAAAGGTCTGCGCCATCGGGAAGCGGCGGCGGTCTCAAGCCGGTTGAACGCCGCCCCGGTCCCACGATTTGCATGAGTGCGAACATGCCGGGACATTCCCGGCCGATCCATCAGAACAGGCTGCCGGTTTTCGGATTGACCTGCCGGTAATGGCTCTTGGACGGTTTGGCCAGCCCGGATTTCTTTCGTCCATCCCGGCGTGTCGCCGCGACAAAAAAGATCGCGACGGTGCTCGCGACGATCAGCATGATCGCGGCAAGTGCTATCGCGTTTACCCATTCCGCCGACACCGGCTCCTCCCGTGATATAACCCGTTAAACCGTCATCCCTGTAGCCGATCCCGACTGCATTGTCCCGTAAATATCGTGTCCAACCCGAAATGTGTTGCGGCGCGGAGGTTGTATCGGCATGGATGAAGCCCAGTTGAACCGCAATATAGATTCCATATCTGCCATCTCGACAGCTTGAGATCAAAAAGATTGACGTGGATGGCCGCTGGATGTCACACTTTGAAAGTCTGTTTTCAGCTTGCAAAGTTACGGCACTTTTGGCGCGAGGTGGAGAATGACGAAACGGGAGCGAGCATGTCCGCTTATTACAAGCAAATACAGCATGGAAAGGGTGACGCTGCCCGGGGACTGCGCGAGCGGCTTGCCCGCGAGGAAATGGGCGACGCCGCTTATGAAGAATCGGTTTCGCATGCGGATGATCGCGCTTTCAAGATATTCGGCGTCGTGTTCATCGTCGTGTTTGCCGTCGTGGTTCTCTGTGTCGAAATGTTGGGCTACTGACCGGTGCAGGCGTTGAACGGGCGGAAACGAGCCAACCGCTCATTTCCGAGCTTCCCGGGTCAGGAGATGGAATAGAAAACGCTGCCATGGGCGGCGGCGATGGCGGCATAGAAGAGCGCCATGGCGGCGGCTTGCCGGCCTGACATGGCCGGGAGCCGGGAACGCTGCGGCAGGCCACGCAGGCCGAGAAAGGCAAAGACGCCGACAAAGACCGCCATCTCGTAGTAGCGCATGCCGACGAGTAGAATGATGCCGGCGACCGCGAGGCCGGAAAGATGCACGGCGATCGAACCCGGCAGGAAGNNGCAGGAAGCTCTCCGCAGCCTGTCCGCCGTCGAGCGGAAAGATCGGCAGCAGGTTGAGCAGGTTCACGATCGAGCTGAAATAGAAGAGGCCCCAGAACCAGGCGTCGTATTCGGGCGCGATATCGTAATACCATAGCGCGAAGGCGCCGAGCGTCAGGGGCGCGCAGATGCCCGGCCCCATCAACGCGCAGAAGGCGCGTTCGAATTCGTTCCGGTGCGGCGCGCCGGCCACCGCGATCCCGCCGAAGAAGGGTACCAGCATCATGCGGTTTCCCGTGCGGCCGGTGAGCCGGTAGGCGAGCAGGTGGCCATATTCGTGCCAGAGGATCACCGCGGCGAGCATGACGGCGTTCTGCCAGCTGAACTGGGTCAGGAGATAGGCGAAGGCGAGGAGCGACATGATCGCCTCCCTGCCATAGCCCGCCGATGCCCCGGCGGGCGGCGTCCTTCGCGATGCCTGCGGCGAGGCGGCCGCGGGCGCGAACGGTCCGGTCCTGCCGGCATGGCTCCCGGTCGTCCCGGTCATCATCGGCGCCGCGACGGCGCCGGCTTGCCGCCACAGGCCGAGCAGCATGCTGACCGTGCCGCCGAGCGTCGCCTTGAAACGGGTTTCGATGACGATTTTCGATCCGGCGCCGTCCGATTCGATCCGCCAATGCTCGAAGTGGTCCGTGCCCGGCAGATAGGCGGCGCCGTCCACGGTCCGTACGCGGAAGATGACGGAATGGTCCGCCGGCGGGTCGAGCGGCTCGATGGCGATCTCACCGTCGCGTGTCCTCACGATCCTGAGACCGTCCGCCTGTTCGGCGATTTTGGCCGGCTGGAAGGTCAGTGCCGTCGCCTGCCAGGCGGCGCGCAGGTTCCGCCAGGCTTTTTCGACATCGAGGGGAGAGCGGCGGCTGACCCTGATGATCCGCTGACCGCCGCCGATCTCCCGAAGCATCCGCAGACAAAGAAGGGCAACGAGGATGAGGAGGGTGGGCAGAAGGACATTTGTCGACATGGATATTGCTCAGCAGGCGGCGGTTGCGACACGGATAGATTGAATGATCCGGCATTGGCAAGAAAATCCTGCGACGGATGCGCGGCCTGGCATGTCCGGCATGAAGAAATTTTGAACCTGGTGCAAATCGAATTCATTTGACCGCGCTGCCGCCGCTATCGATCCTGCCGCCTGCAAACAGGAGGACTTCGCATGCAAGAACGTCACACCGGGGCCTGCCTTTGCGGTGTCGTCAGCTTCAGGGTCGATGGGCCGATGCGCGAGGTGGTGTTCTGCCATTGCGGCCAATGCCGGCGGCAGAGCGGTCTTTACTATGCCTCGACGAATGCCGCCGAAGCCGACCTGACGGTCGAAGGCGCGCAGGACATCACCTGGTATCGGTCGAGCGAGACGGCGCACCGCGGTTTCTGCCGCCATTGCGGCTCGGCGCTGTTCTGGAAATATGACGGCTCGGACCATATATCGATCCAGGCCGGTTCGCTCGACCAGCCCAGCCGGCTGACGCCCGGCTATCATATTTTCTGCGCGGACAAGGGCGATTTCTACGGCATCGACGACGGTCTGCCGCAATATGCCAAAGGCAAGGCCGGGCTCGCGACCAATTCCAGCTGACCGCCATGGCGTGGCCGGCCGGGTCGGGCATGCCGACGGCTGTGGGCATCAGATGTCCGGGATCCGGCGGCTGATGTCCCTGATTTCCGACGAGAGCGTGGCGAGTTCGCCGCGCAGGTCCTGCAATTCCTTCAGCACGGCCATATCGATCTTGTGATGCAGCGCCATCACCTCGATTTCGGCCTTGAGGTTCACCTCGTAGTCCTTGGCGGCGAAGAAGCGGTCGCGTTCGGTCTGGCGGTTCTGGCTCATCATGATGATCGGCGCCTGGATGGCGGCCAGCATGGAAAGAACGAGATTGAGGAAGATGAACGGGTAGGGGTCGAAGGCGTCTCGGGTGAGGATGACCGTATTGGCCACCGCCCAGACCGCAAGAAAGACCAGGAAGCTGACGATGAAGGCCCAGGAGCCGCCGATGCGCGCGATCTCGTCGGCGAGGCGCTGGCCGAATGTGGCCTTGGCCTGGAAATCTGTTTCCGCATTGGTCGAGACGACACGATGCTCATGGGCGTCGCGCAGGATGCGGCGCTCGGCCTCTCCGAGCTGCTCGCCGGGCCGTCCGAAAATCCGCCTCACGAGATCTGGCTGCATGGTCCGGCCTCCGTTGAATCGCCCGCGCGCGTCCGAACATAGGGCGTCGGCCCATGCCGCGTCGAGATGGCCTTTGGTGTGGCGCCGTCGAAAAGTTTCGTGAATCCAGCGTTGCAAGGCCCCGGCCGGCGCGCTACTTCTCAACCCATCATGAAGCCGATCAAGAACACGTTTCGCATCGCTGTCGCCCAGATGAACCCAACGGTAGGCGACATTGCCGGCAATATCGCCAAGGCCCGTGAGGCGCGCGCCGACGCAGCGCGGCAGGGCGCCGACCTGCTTCTGCTCACCGAGCTCTTCCTGTGCGGCTATCCGCCGGAGGACCTGGTGCTGAAGCCGGCCTTCCTGGCCTCCTGCATGAGGGCGGTGGAGACCTTCGCCGCGGAAACGGCGGATGGCGGTCCGGGCGTGATCATCGGCTTTCCGCGCCAGGGCGAGACGGGCCGGCACAATGCGGCGGCGGTGCTCGACGACGGCCGGATCGTGGCGATCTGCGACAAGGTCGACCTGCCCAATTATGGCGAATTCGACGAAAAACGCGTCTTCGTTCCCGGCGGCACGCCGAAGGCGGTGGATTATCGCGGCATCCGGATCGGCGTTCCGATCTGCGAGGATATCTGGAACGATGCCGGGGTCTGCGAGGCGCTGGCGGCCGACGGCGCCGAAATCCTGCTCCATCCCAACGGATCGCCCTATTATCGCGGCAAGATCCATGTCCGCCACGATGTGGTTCTCCGGCAGATCGACGCGACCGGATTGCCGCTCGTCTTCGCCAACCAGCTCGGCGGGCAGGACGAACTCGTCTTCGACGGCGCGAGCTTCGCCTACAATGCCGACAAGTCGCTGGCGTTGCAGATGAGCCAGTTCGAGGAAGCGCTGGTGGTGACGACCTGGAAACGGCAGGAAGGGGGCCCATGGCGCTGTGAGCGAGGCCCGCATATTCCGCTGCCGTCGATCGACGAGGCCGATTATCGCGCCTGCGTCCTCGGCTTCAAGGACTATGTCAACAAGAACGGCTTCAAGAGCGTGGTATTGGGTCTGTCGGGCGGTATCGATTCGGCGCTCTGCGCCGCCATCGCCGTCGATGCGCTCGGCGAGGAGCGCGTCCGCACCGTCATGATGCCCTATCGCTATACGTCGCGGGAATCGCTCGTCGATGCCGAGGCCTGCGCCCGGGCGCTCGGCACGACCTATGACATCGTGGCCATCGAGGAGCCGGTGACGGGCTTCCTCTCGGCGCTGTCGGACCTTTTCGAGGGCACGGAGGAGGGCATTACCGAGGAGAACCTTCAGAGCCGCGCGCGCGGCACGATCCTGATGGCGATCTC
>JAGRLJ010000124.1 GCA_020441805.1 Rhizobiaceae bacterium | reverse complement strand
AACATGATGTTCCAGTCCTATGCGCTTTTTCCGCATATGTCGGTGGAGAAGAACATCGCCTTCGGTCTTGAGCAGGACAACCTGCCCAAGGCGGAGATCGACACCCGTGTCCAGGAAATGCTAAAGCTGGTGAAGCTCGAACAGTTCGCCCGGCGCAAGCCCAGCCAGCTCTCGGGCGGCCAGCGCCAGCGCGTGGCGCTCGCCCGCTCGCTCGCCAAGCGCCCCAAGGTTCTCCTGCTCGACGAGCCGCTCGGCGCGCTCGACAGGAAGCTGCGCGAGGAAACCCAGTTCGAACTGATGGACATCCAGCATACGCTGGGCCTGACCTTCCTCATCGTCACGCACGATCAGGAGGAGGCCATGACCGTGTCCGACCGCATCGCGGTCATGGATCGCGGCATCATCGTCCAGGTCGCGACACCTGCGGAAATCTACGAGGCGCCGAATTCGCGCTACGTCGCCGACTTCATCGGCGACATCAACATCATCGAGGGCAAGGTGGTGTCGAACCAGGGATCGGCGGGGCATTCCGGCCTGATCGCGCTCGATTGCGCCGGGCTCGCGATCGCCGTCGAGCAGGAATGCGCGGCCGCGCCCGGCGATCAGGTCGCGTTCGCCATCCGGCCGGAAAAGGTGCGGATCTCGCTCGATGCGCCGACCGACGGGGACGCCAATGTCGCCACCGGCGAGGTGATGGATATCGGCTATCTCGGCGATTTCTCGGTCTTCATCGTCAAGCTCGCCGATGGCCGCGTCCTGCGCGCCGCGCAGGCCAATGTCTCGCGTCTCGTCGAGCGTCCGATCACCTTCGAGGACAAGGTCTGGCTCACATGGTCGGCGGATGCCGGCCTGGTCCTGACGCGCTAGGGGGCGGAGATGAGCGAAAAAGCCGTCCATCAGAATCCCGCGCGCTGGCTGGTCGTCGCCGTACCCTATGTCTGGCTGGCGCTCTTCTTCCTCGTTCCCTTCTTCATCATCTTCAAGATATCGCTCTCCGACCAGGCGATCGCGATGCCGCCCTATACGCCGGTCTTCGACGGTGTCGCGAAGATCGGCGAATTCCTCTCGCAACTGGATTTCGAGAACTACATCTACCTGACGGAAGATTCGCTCTATTATTCCGCCTATCTCAATTCGCTGCTCGTCGCCCTCGTCTCCACCCTCCTGCTGCTGCTGGTCGGCTATCCGATCGCGCTCGCCATGGCGCGCGCGCCGGCGACCGTCCGGCCGACTCTGCTGATGCTGGTCATCCTGCCATTCTGGACGTCGTTCCTGATCCGCGTCTATGCCTGGATCGGCATCCTCAAGCCGGAGGGGTTGCTGACCCTTCTCCTCCAGGCCGTGGGTTTCCTCGGGCCCGACGACCAGGTGCAGATCTTCCGCACGCAATGGGCCGTCTATATCGGCATCGTCTATTCCTACCTGCCCTTCATGATCCTGCCGCTCTACTCGGCGCTGGAGAAGATGGACGGGACGCTGCTGGAGGCGGCGAGCGACCTCGGCTGCCCGCCGCTCAAGGCCTTCTGGCGAATCACCTTCCCGCTTTCGCTGCCCGGCGTCATTGCCGGCGCGATGATCTGCTTCATTCCGATCACCGGCGAATTCGTCATTCCCGACCTGCTGGGCGGAGCGGACACGCTGATGATCGGCAAGGTGCTATGGACGGAATTCTTCGGCAATCGCGACTGGCCGCTCGCCTCCGCGGTCGCGGTCATCCTGCTCCTGGCGCTCGTCGTGCCGATCGCCATCTTCCAGAACCAGCAGCAGAAAGCGTGAGGGGGCGAGCGTCATGAAACCCGTCAAGTTCGACCCCGTCATCCTGACCATCGGCTTCGCCTTCCTCTATCTGCCGATCCTGATCCTGGTGATCTATTCCTTCAACGACTCCAAGCTCGTGACGGTCTGGGGCGGGTTCTCGACCCGCTGGTACAGCCAGATGTGGCAGAACGATGCCCTGATGGACGCGGCCTGGGTCACCCTGCGCGTGGCCTTGCTGAGCGCGACGCTCGGCACGGTGCTCGGCACGCTCGCCGCGCTGTCGCTCGTGCGCTTCTCGCGCTTTCCCGGCCGCATGCTGTTTTCCGGCATGATCTATGCCCCGCTGGTCATGCCGGACGTGATCACCGGCCTGTCGCTGCTCCTGCTCTTCGTCGCCATGAATGTCGATCGCGGTTTCTGGACGATCGCGATCGCGCATACGACCTTCACCATGTGCTATGCCGCCGTCGTCGTGCAGTCGCGGCTCGTTACCTTCGACCGCAGCCTCGAGGAGGCGGCGCTCGATCTCGGCTGCCCGCCGGTCAGGACCTTCTTCAAGATCACGCTCCCGATCATCCTGCCGGCGGTGATTTCGGCCTGGATGCTGGCTTTCACGCTGTCGCTCGACGATCTCGTCATCGCGAGCTTCGCCACCGGACCGGGCGCGACCACGCTGCCGATCAAGATCTACAGCCAGGTGCGCCTCGGCGTCACTCCGGAGATCAATGCGGTCTGCACGATCCTGATCGGCCTCGTCACCACCGGCGTCATCTTCGCGTCGATCATGACCAAGCGCGCCGAAGTCCAGCGCCAGCGCGACGAGCGCGCGGCTCTGGCCCAGGCGTAGCGGAGAGACCGGTCACTCGTCGTAGGACCGGGGTGGGATGAAGAGGTAGGCGAAGAGCCAGAGGGGCAGGATCACCACCGCGCCGAGCAGCACGTTGGGGATCGCCCAGGCGATGAACCGCGCCGCATGCTCCCAGGCCTCGAGCGGCGTGAGCCCGATCGCGGCCAGGATACGCTCGGCGGACAGGCCGAAGAGATTCATCGCCGCGCCCGCGATGAGCGAGGCGAGAAGCAGTTTCAACAGGCCTGTGAAGAATGGATTCACGGTCGTCCCCGGCTGATGTCCGAAGAAATTTAGCGAAACTTGGTAAACAAATGGCTGCCGGGGCGTTGTCGCCCGGTGCGGGAGAAGACGACAGATGGCGGAGCGGGATTATGGTTTTTCCGGCGTGGAGCGGCGCCGCGCCGACCTCATTGTCATTACCGGTTGCTCGGGTGGCGGAAAATCGACTTTGCTGGCAGCCCTTTCGCGCCTCGGAGAACAGGTCTTCGCGGAGCCGGGCCGGCAGATCGTCAAGGAACAGGACCTGATCGCGGGACCGGCGCTGCCATGGACAAATCCGGTGGGATTCGCTGAACTTTGCCTGTCCCGCGCCATGCACAATATCGCGCTCGCCTTGAATTCCAACCGCCGCGCTTTCTTCGATCGCGGCATTGTCGACGCCTACGGCTCCTTCGAGCATCTCGGTTTGACGGCGCCGGACCATTTCGGCCGCGCGGTCGAAGCCCTGCGCTATCATCGGAACGTGTTCGTCCTGCCGCCATGGCCGGAGATCTTCGTCACCGACGCGGAGCGGCGGCACAGCTACGAAGAGGCGGTTGCCGCCTATTCCGATCTGACCGCGACCTATCTGCGGCTTGGCTATGACTTGATAGAGGTGCCGCGCCTGTCGCCCGAGGACAGGGCTATCTTCATTCTGGCCTATCTCGCACGAGACAGGGAACCGTAGACGTATTGCAGTGCAGCGAGACATTCTCTAAGAAATTGCCTGTCGAGTGGGGAGGCACGAATGTCAGAGAATAAGCCGCTTTGGGCGCCGAGCGCGGCGCAGGTCGCATCGAGCCCGATGACGAAGTTCCGCGAATTCTGCGCGGTGCGGAACGCCATCGATCTGCCGGATCACGATTCCTTCCATCAATGGTCGATCGACGCGCGCGGCGCCTTCTGGTCGGCGGTCTGGGATTTCTGCGGCGTGCGCGGCGACAAGGGCGCGCGGGACCTGATCGACGGCGGCGTCATGCTCGATGCGCGCTTTTTCCCGGATGCCCGGCTGAATTTCGCCGAGAACCTGCTGGTCCGGCAGGGTTCCGACGATGCGCTGATCTTCCGCGGCGAGGACAGGGTCGGCTATCGCTGGAGCTGGGACCAGCTCCATTCCACCGTCTCCAAGCTCCAGCAGGCCTTCCGGGCGATGGGGATCGGCAAGGGCGACCGCATCTCGGCGATGATGCCGAACATGCCCGAAACCATCGCCTGCATGCTGGCGGCGGCCTCGATCGGCGCCATCTGGTCGTCCTGTTCGCCCGATTTCGGCGAACAGGGCGTACTCGACCGCTTCGGCCAGATCGCGCCGAAACTCTTCATCGCCTGCGACGCCTATTGGTACAACGGCAAGCTCCAGGACGTGTCCGACAAAGTGCGCGCCGTGGCGCCGAAGCTCGGCTGCCCGGTCATGGTCGTGCGCTATGCCGGCGACGCCGAGGCGCTGGCCGCCTCGCTCGCCGATGGCAGGACATTCGACGCGGCGACGATTCCCTTCACGGCAAGGCCCGTGGAGTTCGAGCCGCTGCCCTTCTCGCATCCGCTCTATATCCTCTTTTCCTCCGGCACGACCGGCGTGCCGAAATGCATCGTGCATTCGGCGGGCGGCACGCTGCTCCAGCATCTCAAGGAGCACCGTTTCCATTCCGGCGTCGATGAGGGCGACCGGCTGTTCTATTTCACCACCTGCGGCTGGATGATGTGGAACTGGCTCGCCTCGGGGCTCGCGAGCGGGGCGACGCTCTGCCTGTTCGACGGCTCGCCTTTCGCGCCCGATGGCAATGTGCTGTGGGACTATGCCGCGGAGGAAAGGTTCGCGATCTTCGGCACCTCGGCCAAATATATCGATGCGGTGCGCAAGGGCGGCGTCGCGCCCATCGAGACGCATGATCTCTCGGCGCTGCGCCTTATCACCTCCACCGGCTC
The DNA here is from genome assembly GCA_020441805.1 of Rhizobiaceae bacterium. Taxonomy (GTDB): domain Bacteria; phylum Pseudomonadota; class Alphaproteobacteria; order Rhizobiales; family Rhizobiaceae; genus Rhizobium_E. Next base: position 656 of record JAGRLJ010000124.1, on the reverse strand, counting down.
GCCGCTGTCGCCGGAAGGCTTCTCCTTCGTCTATGAGGGCATCAAGCCGGATGTTCAGCTCGCCTCGATTTCCGGCGGCACCGACATCGTGTCCTGCTTCGTGCTCGGCAACCCGGTCAAACCCGTCTGGCGCGGGGAGATCCAGGGGCCGGGCCTCGGTCTTGCCGTCGACGTCTGGGACGACGAGGGCAGGCCGGTGCGCGGCGAGAAGGGCGAACTCGTCTGCACCCGGGCCTTCCCCTCCATGCCGGTCGGCTTCTGGAACGACGAAAGCGGCGCCAAATATCGCGCCGCCTATTTCGAGCGCTTCGACAATGTCTGGTGCCATGGCGATTTCGCCGAATGGACCGACCATGGCGGTCTCATCATCCACGGCCGCTCGGACGCGACGCTCAATCCCGGCGGAGTCCGTATCGGCACGGCCGAGATCTATAACCAGGTCGAGCAGCTCGACGAGGTGGTGGAGGCGATCTGCATCGGCCAGGACTGGGAGGACGACGTCCGCGTCATCCTCTTCGTGCGGCTGGCCCCGGGCCTGACCCTCGATGCGGGCCTGGAAAAGAAGATCAAGGCCAGGATCCGCACCGGCGCCTCGCCGCGCCATGTGCCGGCCAAAGTCATCCAGGTCGCCGATATCCCGCGCACCAAGTCGGGCA
>JAGRLJ010000123.1 GCA_020441805.1 Rhizobiaceae bacterium | reverse complement strand
TTCCTCGAATGGATGGAAGGCAAGCCTTTGCCCGGCGTCGACGTGTTGAGCGGAAAGTGACGCATGGAATGGCGGGCCTGCCCGCCATTTTCGCGAGGGAGGTGGCATGAACAACGGAACGAACACTGCGCTGATCGTGGTCTTCGTGCTCGTCCTGTTCCCCATCTTCTTCGCCGGTCTCTGGATCGGCATCACGCTCCTCATGTCCTTCATCGGTGGCTGGGACAGGGTGGGCAAGCATTATCCCGCCGCCGGCCGGCCTGCCGGGGGCCGGGAACTGCGGGGCGTGACCGGCATGTTCGGCGTGGCCAGCTACAGGCATGTGCTCACCGTGATCTCGACCGGCGAGGGCATCTATATCGAGAACCGCACGATATTCCGCCCCGGCCATCCGCCGCTCTTCATCCCCTTCTCGGCGATCCTCCAGCCGCGCAGGCAGACATTGTTCTTCTGGGAATATATCGCTTTCAAGATCGGCCATCCGCCGCTTGCCAGCGTGCGGCTCCCCTCCAAGGTGTTCGAGGGAACGCCGGTCGAGCGCGCGCTCTAGATTTTCGCTTTCGTGCTTCTCGGCGTGGTGAGCAGCAATGTCGTTTCGCTGCTCGTGATCCCCGGTATCAGGCGTATGCGCCTCAGAACCGCGTCGAAATCCGGCAATGTCCCGGCGCCGAGCTCGGCGATCAGGTCCCAGCGGCCATTGGTCGTGTGGATGGCGGAGATTTCCGAGAATCCGTTGAGCGCCCGAAGCACCCGGTCGGCCGAATGGCCCTCGACCTCGATCATCATGATGCCGCGCACCGGAAGCGCCGCGGCGTCGGATTTCAGCATCACCGTATAGCCGATGACCTCGCCGGATTTTTCTAGCCGCTCCATGCGGGTGCGGATCGTGGCGCGCGCGACGCCGAGCTCGATCGCGAGATCGGAGACGCTGCGGCGCGCATTGTGCCGCAGGAGCGTGATGAGTTTCCGGTCGAGATCGTCCATGTACCGATATGCCAGCCAATTTCATCATAATGATAAGCAATATAGCTCTTATTGCCAAATCATATCGTTCACACTGCCAGGCCGTCATGGTGCAATCGTCGCAAGGAGAATTTCATGAAGATCAAGCTCATCGGCGCTCCGATCCAGGATGGCGCGGGCCGTCCGGGATGCGATATGGGACCGGCGGCGTTCCGCGCGGCGGGTCTCGCCGCCGCCCTGCGCGACCTCGGCCATGACGTCGTCGATCTCGGCAATGCGGCGCCGGCGGTGGCGAAGACCTTCGATCATGCCAATAAGGCGCTGAAGAACCTGTCCGAAACCGTCGCCTGGACCGAGACGCTCGCGGAAGCCGCCTTCGCCGAAAGCGCCGAGGGCATGCCGGTCTTCATGGGCGGCGATCACAGCCTGTCGGCAGGGACCGTGTCCGGGATGGCGCGGCGCGCGCAGGCGCTCGGCCGCCCCCTCTTCGTGCTCTGGCTCGATGCCCATACCGATTTCCACTCGCTCGATACGACGACGAGTGGCAACCTGCACGGCACGCCCGTCGCCTACTTCACCGGCCAGCCGGGTTTCGCCGGCTTCTTCCCGCCGCTCGGCGCGCCGGTCGATCCCCGGAATATGTGCATGATGGGTATCCGTTCCGTCGATCCGGCGGAGCGTGGCGCCATCCGCGCCGCCGGAATCCAGGTCGTCGACATGCGCATGATCGACGAGGAGGGTATCCTTGCGCCGCTGCGGCGCTTCCTCGCCACGGTCGAGCGGGCCGGCGGCATGCTGCATGTCAGCTTCGACGTCGATTTCCTCGAACCGTCCATCGCCCCGGCGGTCGGCACCACCGTGCCGGGCGGGGCGACCTTCCGCGAGGCCCATCTCGTCATGGAAGTGCTGCATGACAGCGGCCTCGTCTCCAGCATCGATCTGGTCGAGCTCAATCCCTTTCTCGACGAGCGCGGGCGCACCGCCTTTCTGATGACCGATCTCGCCGCCAGCCTGATGGGCAAGCGGGTGATCGACAGGCCCACAAGGAGCTTTGCATGACGCCGGTCCCGAATCTCAACATCGTTCCCTTCGTCAGCGTCGACAACATGATGAAGCTCGTGACGCGCACAGGCATCGAGCGCTTCCTGACCGATCTCGTCGCCTATATCGAGGAGGATTTCCGACGCTGGGAACTGTTCGACAAGACCCCGCGCGTCGGCGCCCATTCCGAGGCGGGCGTGATCGAACTGATGCCGACCAGCGACGGCACGCTCTACGGCTTCAAATATGTCAACGGCCATCCCCACAACACCCGCTTCGGCCGCCAGACCGTGACCGCCTTCGGCGTACTGGCCGATACCGCGAGCGGCTATCCGACCCTGATCACCGAAATGACCATCCTGACGGCGCTCCGAACCGCCGCGACCTCGGCCATGGCCGCCAAATATCTCGCGCCCAGGGGTGCGACGACGATGGCGATCATCGGCAATGGCGCGCAGTCGGAGTTTCAGGCCATGGCTTTCAAGGCCGTGCTTGGTATCGACAAGATTAGGCTCTACGACCTCGACCCCAATGCCACAACGAAATGCGCCAGAAATCTCGCCGGATACGGATTTGAGATCACCGAATGCGCGACGCCGGAAGAAGCGATCAGTGGCGCCCATGTCATCACCACCGTCACAGCCGCCAAGAAGAACGCGACGATCCTCACCGACAACATGGTCGGCGCCGGCGTTCATATCAATGCCGTGGGCGGCGATTGCCCGGGCAAGACGGAACTGCACAAGGATGTCGTGCTGCGCTCGGACATCTTCGTCGAATATCCGCCGCAGACCTGGGTCGAAGGCGAGATCCAGCAACTGGACCGGAGCCATCCGATCAACGAATTGTGGAAGGTGATTGCCGGCGATGCCCCGGGCCGTCGCGACGAACGCCAGATCACGCTCTTCGATTCGGTCGGCTTCGCGATCGAGGATTTCTCGGCGCTGCGCTATCTGCGCGACCGGCTCGTGGGCACGGGCCTTTTCGAGGAACTCGACCTGCTCGCCGATCCCGACGAGCCCCGCGATCTCTTCGGAATGCTCTTGCGTTCGGCGAAACAGGAGACTAAAGTCGCTTGATATTGGTCGAACGACTAATTTTAGAATTGAGATTGATCAGTTCCGATCAAAACTGTTACATTTGCGTAACAGTTTGATTGTTGGTCCGATTCTGCCTTCTTTTTTTAACCTTCTGCAATTAATAGGGCAGCCTGCCCACTTGTGCGACATTGCTTCAATGTCCACATAGCGGCATGCCGTTCCTTAATCGCTTGCCCCGCCGGTCAAGCGCGACGGAACGGCGAACTGGAAAGAGCCGCGTTGCAGTGTGATTGGCGCGAGGTCCCTAGCCGGACCTGTTGCACCGCAACAATGAGGGTATGATTTCGGCATGATTGCCGGATCCGGTTTGCATTTCAGACTTCGACCACCGGCCAGGGACGATGACACATGTCTACGACGAAATTTGCGTTTATTCTTGCCGCATCGGTATTTGCGGCACAGCCGGCGCTGCTGCTCGCCGCTGAGGACCCGACGACCGCGACTGCGGTCCAGCCCACCGAGACCAATCTGCCCGCCATCCGTGTCACGGAGGCACGGGAGCGCACGCTTGTCGACCGCATCATCGTGACCGGCACGGTCCAGGCGGTCGAGGAGGTCTATGTCCAGCCGCAGGTGGACGGGCTCCGGATCGAGGATCTCAAGGCCGATATCGGCGATACCGTGAAGGCGGGTCAGGTCCTGGCCACGCTCGCCACCGATGCGCTCGTGCTCCAGAAGAGCCAGCTTCTCGCCAACCGTGCGAAGGTCGAGGCCGTCGGCGCGCAGCTCGAAGCCCAGCTTATCGAGGCGCAGGCGAACGAGGCCGAGGCGATCCGCCAGGCCGAACGTGCCGAGCGGCTGGTCAGGAGCAAGGCCGTCGCCGTCGCCCAGGCCGAGCAGCTTCGCGCCACGGCGACCGCCTCGACGGCGCGGGTGAATTCCGCCCGCCAGGCGATCCTGGCCAGCAAGGCGGATGTCAAGGTTATCGATGCCCAGATCGACGATATCGATCTCAGGCTGGCTCGCACCGAGGTCAAGACGACCGTCGGCGGCGTGATCTCGGCCCGCACGGCCAAGATCGGCGCCATCGCGGCGGGCGCGGGCAATCCGCTGTTCACGATCATCCGCGACAATGCCATCGAGCTCAATGCCGATGTCGCCGAGGGCGATCTGCTGAAGCTCAAGCCGGGCCAGAAGGTCAACATGACCGTGGCCGGGACCAGCACGCGTGTCGAAGGCACGGTGCGGACGGTCGATCCGGTGATCAACGCCACGACGCGCCTCGGCACCGTCAAGATCTCGATCGACGATCCGGATATAGCGCGCATCGGAATGTATGCCTCCGCCGAGGTCATCGTGTCGGAGCGCAAGGTCCTGTCCCTGCCGCTGACGGCCGTGACCGCCGAGGATGGCGGAATGGTGGTGCGGCGCGTGGTGGACGGCGTCGTCACGATGACCAAGGTCGGGACCGGCGTGCAGGACGGCGATTTCGTCGAGATCGCCGAAGGGTTGAAGGCCAAGGATATCGTGGTCGAGAAGGCGGGCGCCTATGTGCGCAACGGCGACAGGGTGTCGCCGGTCTTCAGCCAGAAGACGGCATCCAAGTAAGGGGGACGGGATATGAATTTCTCAGCCTGGTCCATCCGCAACCCGGTTGCGCCGCTACTCGCGTTCTTCCTGCTGCTGGTGCTCGGCATCAAGTCGTTCTACGATCTGCCGATCACCCGCTTTCCCAATATCGACGTGCCGATCGTCTCGGTGCAGGTCTCGCAGACGGGCGCCGCGCCGGCCGAGCTCGAAACGCAGGTCACGCGCGAGATCGAGGATGCCGTCGCCGGCATAGCCGGCGTCGACTTCATCCAGTCGACCGTCAATGACGGCGTGTCTACCACCGCGATCATGTTCAAGATCGAGGTGCCGTCCGACAAGGCGCTTCAGGACGTCAAGGACGCGATCGACCGTGTCCAGGCCGACCTGCCGGCCACGGCCGACACGCCGGAAGTGACCAAGATCGACGTCGAAAGCAGTCCGATCCGCACCTATGCGGTGTCCTCCCCCAACATGACGCTCGAAGAGCTGTCCTGGTTCGTGGACGATACCGTCAAGCGCGCGCTCCAGGGCAAGCCCGGCGTCGGCCGCATCGACCGTTACGGCGGCGCCGATCGCGAGGTCCATGTCGAGCTCGATCCCGCCAAGCTCAATTCCTACGGCATCACGGCGGCCGATGTGAACCGCCAGCTTCGCAACACCAATGCCGACATGGGCGCCGGCCGCAGCCAGCTCGCCGGCGGCGAGCAGGCGATCCGGACGCTCGGCGACCAGCGCAACGTCAAGGCGCTCGCCGACACGACGATCTATGTCTCGGCCAACCGCTTCGTGAAGCTGACCGATCTCGGCACCGTGCGGGACACCTACAAGGAGCCGACATCCTTCTCGCGCTTCAACGGCAATCCGGTGGTTTCCTTTGCGGTCTTCCGGTCGAAGGGCGCGTCGGAAGTCACCGTGGCCGAGACGATCGAGGCCGGCCTCAAGGACATCAAGGCCAAGAATCCCGAGGTGAAGATCGAGCTCGTCGATGACGCGGTCTATTTCACCTACGGCAACTACGAATCCGCGATCCATACCCTGATCGAGGGCGCGCTGCTCGCGGTCATCGTCGTCTTCCTGTTCCTGAGGAACTGGCGCGCGACGCTGATCTCCGCCGTCGCCCTGCCGCTGTCGGCGATCCCGACATTCTGGATCATGGACATGATCGGCTTCTCGCTGAACCTGGTCTCGTTCCTGGCCATGACGCTTGCGACGGGTATCCTGGTCGATGACGCGATCGTCGAGATCGAGAACATCGCCCGCCATATCAAGATGGGCAAGACGCCCTATCGGGCGGCGATCGAGGCGGCGGACGAAATCGGTCTCGCCGTCATCGCCACGAGCTTCACGATCATCGCGGTCTTCGCGCCCGTTTCCTTCATGGGCGGCATTCCGGGCCAGTACTTCATCCAGTTCGGCCTGACGGTCGCGATCGCCGTGTTCTTCTCGCTCGCCGTCGCGCGATTGATAACGCCGCTGATGGCGGCCTATCTGATGCGCGCCTCCGACGCCGATCTCGACCATGACAGCCATGGCAGGGAAGGCTGGATCATGCGCGGCTACACCGCCGTGGTCAGCGCCGTGACCCGTCGCTGGTATGGGCGCTACGGAACCCTGGTGGCGGCCCTCGTGGTGCTCTTCGGCTCCTTCGCGCTGCTGGCGCAGGTGCCCGGCAGCTTCATGCCGCCGGAGGATTCCGGCCGCGTCATCCTGTCGGTGGAACTGCCGCCGAGCGCGCAGCTCGAAGACACCGATACGGTGACGAAGCTGGTTTCGGAGCGGATCAGGGATATCGACGGCATCGAGAGCATCTATGTCCTCGGCGGTTCCTCGCCCAAGGGAGACCTCGAACTGCGCCGTGCATCGATCTATGTCAATCTCGACAAGATCGAGCATTCGCTGCTCAAGAAGGTGGTCAACGATCTCTTCGGCCGCCTTCCCGTCATCGGCGCCTATCTGCCGAAGATGAAGATCGACGGTCGCACGGTCCCGCAATGGGATATCGAGACCGAGATCTTCAAGCGCATCGCCGATATTCCGGATGCCCGCATCCTCAAGCTCAACGACCGCGGTGAGCGCGACATCGCCTATAACCTGACCTCGTCCAATGCCGAGGATCTGGAAAAGGCGACAGCCTTGCTCGAAGCGGAACTGCGCAAGCAGCCGGAACTGCTCAATGTCGGCGCGGAAGGCGCGCTGCCCCGCTCCGAGATCCAGATCAAGCCCGATCCGGTGCGGATGGCGCGCCTCGGCATCACCACGGCCCAGGTCGCCGAACTTGTCCGCGTCGCCACGATCGGCGATGCCGACCAGGCGCTCTCCAAGGTGTATCTCGATGACCGGATGATCCCGGTCCGCGTCCAGCTCGACCTTGCCGTCCGCCGCAACCTCGCCGAGATCAAGGCGCTCAAGGTTCCGACCAATACCGGCGCCAGCGTGCCGCTGTCCTCGGTCGCGGACATTTTCTATGCGGAAGGTCCGAGCCAGATCAAGCGTTACGACCGCAACCGCGTCGTGACGTTCGGCGCCAGCCTGCCCAAGGGCGTCGCCCTCGATCCGGCCATGGCCGCCTTCAACAGGGCGGTCAAGGAGGCGAAACTGCCGCCGACGGTGCAGCAGCTCGAAAGCGGCGACACCAAGATCCAGGGCGAGATGGTCCAGGGCTTCATCAATGCCATGATCCTTGGCCTGATGCTGGTCTTCGCCGTGCTCATCCTGCTCTTCAAGGATGTGTTGCAGCCGGTCACCATCGTCTTTTCGCTCTTCCTGGCGACGGGCGGCGTGGCGATCGCGCTGATCGTGACCAACAACGCACTCTCCATGCCAGTCATGATCGGCATCCTGATGCTGATGGGCATCGTTGCCAAGAACGCCATCCTGCTGGTCGATTTCGCGATCGAGATGATGCATCGCGGCATGAAGCGCAGCGAGGCCATGGTCGAGGCGGGCCGCAAGCGCGCCCGTCCGATCATCATGACGTCGATCGCCATGTCGGCCGGCATGTTGCCGTCGGCGCTCGGTGTCGGCGAGGGCGGCGCGTTCCGCGCGCCGATGGCGATCGCGGTCATGGGCGGCATCATCGTCTCGACCGTGCTGTCGCTGATCGTGGTCCCGGCCTTCTTCCTGATCATGGACGACCTGTCGCGCCTGCTCGGCTGGATCTTCGGCCGGTTCTTCGGAAAGAAGGAGGAGGAGGAAGCCGCGCTGGAGAACGAGGAACTGACCCGGATCCTCACCGAGAACAGCCGCACGCTCTCCTCCCTCGAGGAACGACTGCAACGCCTCGAAAGCGACCGTGCGCAGCCGGCGGCGGTCCCATCGAAAAGCCGGCGCGGAACGGCGGCTAACGATCTCGCCAGCAAGCCGCTGGCGGCGGAGTAAGGTTTCGGCACCCCCGAAAGAGAACCCGGCCACCGCGCCGGGTTTTTCACGACGTCCAATATTCGCGCCGGAGTTGATCCAGATCAAATTCACTGTCGGAAATACCGATATTCTTGGAGTGTGTCGGGCTTTCCGCAGGAGTTGAGGCCGTGAACAGGAGCATGAAACTGAGTGCGCGCGACCGCGAGGTCGCCTTGAAGTCCGCGCTGCTCGCGGATCTGGAGCCGCGTTTGCAGCGCCGGGTGCTGGATGCGGCTTCGGTCGTGACCTGCCGGGCGCGTGAAGTGATAATTCCCTTCGAAACCGCGCCGCGGCATTTCTTCGCCGTGCTCGGCGGCCATGTGCGCTTCTACAAGATCGATGGCCGTGGGCGTGAGGCGGATGTCGCGGTCTACGGGCCGGGCGAGGTGTTCGGCGAATGCGCGATGTTCCTCGACGGTTGCTATCCGTTCCAGGTCCAGGCCGCCGAAGCCGTGACGCTCGCCGCTTTCGACATGCAGGCTGTTTCGGCCATGCTCAAGGAGGAGCCGCCGTTGATGCTCGCGGTCAGCCGGCTGATGGCCCGGCACAGCATGGATGCGCGGCTCAACGTCGCCAACGACCGGCTCAACACCGCGCCGCAGCGCGTCGCCAAATATCTGCTGGAACTCTGGCGCGCGCAGGGCGGGCCGGGCAACCCCTTCAAGCTGCCCTTCCAGAAGAGTCTGCTCGCCGGCAAGCTCGGCCTGGCGCCCGAAGCGCTTTCGCGCGCTTTCGCCATGTTGAAAAAGACCGGTGTGTCCATCCGGGGCCGCATGGTGCACATCACCGACGCGGAGGCTCTCGAAAATTTTTGACGTCCGACGATGGCGATCGTCGGGGCCGCAGATAGGGGCACTATGCGCGTACCGGTGCGATTCGCGCGGCACCTGCCTTGTAAGCGATTGAGATTGCTGGAGCGGGTGAAGGGAATCGAACCCTCGTATTCAGCTTGGGAAGCTGCTGCTCTACCATTGAGCTACACCCGCGCGCCTCTCCAAATCGGACACAATCGATCGGCTGTCAAGAGGTCATGCCGCCGCCTCGCAGCGATCCGCCGAGAGCCTCTTCCGAGTCACGGCGTCGTTTTGCTATGAGCAGCCGACTCATCGCAAACGGAAGCGACACATGGACCGCCTCAAGGCCCTTATCGAATCGCGCGGGTTCGAACTCGCCATCACCTGGCTCATCGTCATCAATGCCGTCACGCTCGGTCTGGAGACCCTTCCGGGGCTCGCGGCGCGCTGGGGCGGTCTGCTGCATCTGATCGATCATCTCCTCCTCGCCGTCTTCGTCGTCGAGCTGCTGACGAAGGTCGCCATCTACCGGCTGCAATTCTTCCGGGATCCCTGGCGGGTCTTCGATTTCATCGTCGTCGGCATCTCGCTCCTGCCGTCGAGCGGCCCGCTTTCCATCCTGCGTGCGCTGCGCGTGCTGCGTATCCTGCGCCTCGTTTCCATCATTCCGTCCATGCGGCGGGTCGTCGGCGGGCTTTTCCGGGCTCTGCCGTCGATGGGGTCAATCTTCCTGCTGTTGCTGCTGGTCTTCTATGTCTTCTCGGTCATGGCGACGAAGCTCTACAGCGCCTCCTTCCCGGAGATGTTCGGCAATATCGCGGCCTCGGCCTTCACGCTTTTCCAGGTCATGACGCTCGAAGGCTGGGCCGGCGATGTCGTCCGGCCGGTGATGGAGCGGCATCCGCATGCCTGGATGTTCTTCCTGCCCTTCATTCTCGCGACCTCCTTCACGGTGCTCAATCTCTTCATCGGCATCATCGTCTCGGCCATGGAAAGCGAGCACGAAGCGGCGATGGAGACCAGCCGCGAGGAGATGCAGGAGGATCAGGCGGAAATCCTGCGCGAAATCCGCGAATTACGGCGCGAGATCGCCGATCTCCGTCGTCACGGGCAGGGCTGACGGCGGATCATTCCGCCGATTCCCTGAAATGCTTCGAGAGCTTCAGGCCCTGCGCCTGGTAGTTCGAGCCGAGGCCGGTGCCGTAGAGCGCTTGGGGCTTCTCGTCCATATGCTCGTAGACCAGCCGGCCGATGATCTGGCCGTGGTCGAGGATGAAGGGCACGTCGTGGCTGCGCACTTCGAGCACGGCGCGCGCGCCCGCGCCGCCGGCGCCGGCATGGCCGAAGCCTGGATCGAAGAAGCCGGCATAATGAACGCGGAACTCGCCCACCAGCGGATCGAAGGGCACCATCTCGGCCGCATAGATCGGCGGAACATGCACGGCCTCGCGACTGACGAGGATGTAGAATTCGTCGGGGTCGAGGATCAGCTCGTTGCGGCCGCGGCTATAGATCGGTTCCCAGAAATCGTAGACGTCATGCGCGCCCTTGACGTCGACATCGATCACCGCCGAATGCCGCTTGCCGCGATAGCCGACCAGCCCCTCCGGACCGGTGCCCATCAGGTCGATCGAAAGCGCGATCGACGACCCGGTGATGACGGGTGTCTCGCTGGCGACGAGGGTTTCGGCGAGATGCAGCGCCAGCATCTCGTCCTCGCGCAGGAGCGACTGGCCGTTGCGGAAACGGATCTGCGACAGCCGCGAGCCGCGCCGGACGACGATCGGGAAGGTCTTGGGCGAGATTTCGAGATAGAGCGGTCCCTTGTAGCCCGGCGGGATCTGGTCGAATTCCTGGGCATAATCGGTGATGACGCGGGTGAAGATGTCGAGCCGCCCGGTCGAGCTCTTCGGATTGGTCGAGGCCGACAGCGTCGCGGGCAGGTCGAGGCTCTCGATAAGGGGGACGATATAGACGCAGCCGGTTTCGAGCACGGCGCCCTCGGTGAGATCGATCACATGCAGCTTCAGCCTGTCGAGCTTGTCGGCGACCCGCTTGCTCGGACCGGGCAGGAACGAGGCCCGCACCCGGAAGGCCTTGGAGCCGAGCCGGAGGTCGAGGCTGGCGGGCTGGATCTGGTCCGGGTCCAGCGCCCTGTCCGAGATGAGGCGTCCCTCGTCGAAGAGCTTCCGGATTGCGCGATCTGCGAGAATTCCAGGCATTTTGCCTCCCATTGCTGGCGGGACAATAGAAACCCCGTCCGGTTGACGCAAGCGGGGAGATGGGGTAAGCCCGCGCTGTCCCGTGGTGATTTGGCCGGCCGGCTTGCAGCCACGTAAAATAAGTCGCTAAAAAGGCCGGGTTCTTGGAAACCGGCCTGCTTTCGCGGCCGGTTTTTTGGTGTTGAAGGTGATGAAATGAGCAAGAACTGGCGGCCTGCGACCAAGCTGGTGCATGGCGGCACCCTGCGTTCGCAATATGGCGAAACCTCCGAGGCGATTTTCCTGACCCAGGGCTTCGTCTATGAAAGCTCCGAAGCCGCCGAGGCGCGTTTCAAGGGCGAGACGGACGGTTTCATCTACGCTCGCTACGGCAGCCCCACCAACGACATGCTCGAAAAGCGCATGTGCCTGCTCGAAGGCGCGGAGGATGCCCGCGCCACCGCATCCGGAATGGCCGCCGTCACCGCCGCGATCCTCTGCCAGCTTCAGGCCGGCGACCATATCGTCGCCGCCCGCGCGCTTTTCGGCTCCTGCCGCTGGGTGGTCGAGACCCTCGCGCCCCGCTACGGTATCGGCTGCACGCTGATCGACGGCACCGATCTTGCGAACTGGGAAAAGGCGATCCGGCCGAACACCAAGGTCTTCTTCCTGGAAAGCCCGACCAATCCGACGCTGGAGGTGGTCGATATCGCGGGCGTCGCGAAGCTTGCCGACCAGATCGGCGCCAAGGTTGTGGTCGACAATGTCTTCGCCACGCCGCTCTTCCAGAAGCCCCTCGAACTCGGCGCCCATATCGTCGTCTATTCGGCCACCAAGCATATCGACGGCCAGGGCCGCTGCCTGGGCGGCATCGTGCTTTCCGACAAGGAATGGATCGACGCCAACCTGCACGACTATTTCCGGCATTCCGGGCCGGCCATGTCGCCCTTCAACGCCTGGATCCTGCTCAAGGGCCTGGAAACGATGGCGCTTCGCATCAAGCAGCAGACGGAGAATGCCGCGCGGATCGCGGATTTCCTCGCCGGCCACGACGCGGTCGCCCGCGTCATCTATCCCGGCCGCAAGGACCATCCGCAGGCCGACCTGATCGCCCGCCAGATGACCGGCGGTTCGACCCTCGTCGCCTTTGAGCTCAAGGGCGGCAAGAATGCGGCCTTCGCCGCGCAGAACGCGCTCGACGTCGTCTCGATCTCCAACAATCTCGGCGACGCCAAGAGCCTCATCACCCATCCGGCGACGACGACCCACAAGAACCTGACCGACGAGGCTCGCGCCGAACTCGGCATATCGCCCGGCCTGCTGCGTCTGTCGGCCGGCATCGAGGACGGTGACGACCTGATCGAGGATTTCGACAGGGCGCTGTCGAAGATCGGGAAGTAAGACCCCAAAGTGCCGGGCGGCAAAGACCCACCCCAAACTTCTCCCCGCAAGGGGGAGGCTTGGGGCGGGGAAATCTCCAAGCATGAGCTTGATGTGGTAGCGCTACCAAATTTTCCTGCGAAGCGCACGAAACGCGCCACTTCGGCCTTGTCGCCGGCGCGTGGAGAGCGCTAAGTCTCGGACAAGTGCAGATCATGGACAGCGAAATGCCCGAAAAACCTCCCAGGCGCCGCCTGCGCTCGCAGGACTGGTTCGACAATCCCGACCATATCGACATGACCGCGCTCTATCTGGAGCGCTTCATGAACCAGGGCATCACGCCGGAAGAACTGCGCTCCGGCCGGCCGGTGATCGGCATCGCGCAGTCCGGCAGCGATCTCAATCCGTGCAACCGGCATCATATCGAACTCGCCAAGCGAGTGCGCGACGGCATCCGCGACGCCGGCGGCATCGCCATCGAATTCCCGACGCATCCCCTGTTCGAGAATTGCAAACGTCCCACCGCCGCGCTCGATCGCAATCTCGCCTATCTCGGGCTGGTCGAACTGCTCTACGGCTATCCGATCGACGGTGTGGTGCTGACGACCGGCTGCGACAAGACCACGCCGTCGGCGGTCATGGCGGCTTCGACGGTCGATATCCCTGCCATCGTCCTGTCCGGCGGGCCGATGCTCGATGGCTGGCATGAGGGCCGGCTGGCCGGTTCCGGCATGGCGATGTGGGAATCGCGCCGCCGCTACGGCGCGGGCGAGATCGACAGGGAGGAGTTCATGGCGGCGGTGCTCGATTCCGCGCCGTCGATCGGCCATTGCAACACGATGGGGACGGCCTCCACCATGAATGCGCTGGCCGAGGCGCTGGGCATGTCGCTCACCGGCTGCGGCAACATCCCCGCCGCCTATCGCGAGCGCGGCCAGATGGCCTACCGGACGGGACGGCGCGCCGTCGAGATCGTGTTCGAGGATCTCAAGCCGTCCGATATCCTGACGCGCGAAGCCTTCCTGAACGCGATCCGAACCAATTCCGCCATTGGCGGCTCGACCAATGCCCAGCCGCATCTCGCCGCCATGGCGAAGCATGCCGGCGTCGAACTCCGTCCCGAGGACTGGCAGCTCCACGGCTACGACATCCCGCTGCTCGCCAATGTCCAGCCCGCCGGGAAATATCTCGGCGAGCGCTATCATCGCGCCGGCGGAACGCCTGCCATCATGTGGGAACTGCTCCGGGCGGGCCGGCTGGACGGAAGCTGTCGCACGGTTACCGGCAGGACCATGGCCGAGAATCTCGAGGGCCGCGAGGCGACGGACCGGGAGGTCATCCACCGCTACGATGCGCCGCTGATGGAACGCGCCGGCTTTCTCGTGCTCAAGGGCAATCTTTTCGACTACGGCATCATGAAGATGAGCGTCGTCTCCGAGGATTTTCGCTGCCGCTATCTGCAACAGCCCGGCCGTGAAGGTGTGTTCGAAGGTCGCTGCGTCGTTTTCGACGGTTCGGAGGATTATCACGCCCGAATCAACGATCCGGCGCTCGGTATCGACGAGAACACCATCCTCGTGATCCGGGGCGCCGGCCCGAAGGGCTGGCCGGGATCGGCCGAGGTGGTCAACATGCAGCCGCCGGACCATCTCCTGAAGCGCGGGATCAAGAGCCTGCCCACGATCGGCGACGGCCGGCAGTCGGGCACTTCGGACAGCCCCTCCATCCTCAATGCTTCGCCCGAAAGCGCCGCCGGCGGCGGGCTGGCCTGGCTCAGGACCGGCGACCGGATTTGCATCGACTTCAACCGGGGCCGCTGCGACATGCTGGTGGACGACGCCGAGATCGAGCGCCGCAAGGATGGCGGACTTCCGCCCGTGCCGCCCGACGCCACGCCATGGCAACGGATCTACCGTGCGAGCGTCAATTCGCTGGCCGAGGGCGCCACGCTGGAGGGCGCCACGGAGTTTCGGCGAATCGCCGGCAATCCGCCCCGGCACAATCATTAGGCTTCGATGCGATGTCCGGATGCCGTCGCAGGACCGGATTTCCGCGCGATGGAGCGCATCGTGGACCCATGATCGGGAAAACATGCAAGAAAAGCGCGCGGTCCCGAGCGGGGCGGTGAAACGGGCTTCGGCCCGCGCGTCACGCGGTACCGGGAAGCGGAATCCGTCAGGCGGCAAGGGGCAAGGGGCACGGGGAACCGGGAGTGGGAGCATCCGCCATGCCGGCGCGCCGATGACGGCCGCGGCATCCCGCTATTCGAGAGCCTGATGACGGATGACCGCATCTATTGTGTGAACCCGTCGCCGAGCAATGTCGAGCGCATATGCCGCGCCGGCTGATCGGACGCCCGTAGGGTTGGCCGGCCCCGACAGGGCCGGCGGCGATCGGGATCAGGCATTGCCTTCCAGCAGGTTGTCCAGGGATGTCTGTAGCGCGGGAGCGATGCGCTTCAGATGCTGGAGATCGATTTCCACCCCGTCTTCGATGCGGGAGATTTCATCGGCGGTCAGGCCGCAGGTCACGGCCAGGTCGTCTATGCTGTAGCCCGCCGCCTTGCGGCCGAGCTTCACGCGCTCCGAAACGGACGCGGCGTCAATGATGGTACTATTGGACGTATCCAGATGATTGAGTGAAATGGTCATTAAAGGTCCCTTCGTATTCATCTGACGATTGCCGACAGATCCCCAATGTCAATTTCCGCCCTAATTTGGACGCAAAAGAGATAGGACGCGTGTGGTCGGAGAGCAAGCACTGATAGGTAGTGAATTGGCTTTGCGTGCCGAATGCGCAACTGGTCGGGATAGTTTGTCGAAGAGTGGTACGGTTGGCTGGAATCGAACCAGCGACCTCAGGAGCCACAATCCTGCGCTCTAACCAGCTGAGCTACAACCGCATGCCGGGCGATGCCTCAAGCAATGTCGCGTGACATACGAGGGCTCGGATCTTTTTTCAAGCCCCCCGGCCAAGCTAATTTTGCTTATCGGGCTTCGATGGAGGGCGCCCGCCCCCTCCAGACGCGAAAAAGGCCGGGCATGTCCCGGCCTTCACGCAGTTTACCGACGCAGTACGGATTTCGTGGGAATCACGCACCGAGCTTGAAGGAGGACATGGCCTTCTCGGCGGCGTCCTTGCCCGGCTTGGAGACGTTCTCGACAACCTTCTTGGAGGTCTCGGAGAAAACCTTGGCCTGCTCGACGGCGGCTTCGGCCTGCTTGCGCAGATAAGCGGTCTGGAGTTCGAAGAGCTCGGAAACGGACCTGACGCCGAGCAGCGATTCCAGATGGGCGAGCGAGCTCTCGGTGTTGGAGCGGATCATGCCGATGGCGGCCATGCCGAGCTCGACGGTGCCGGCCTGGGCGTTTTGCAGGGTGGCTTCCACGGTCTTGGAGGCTTCCTCGGTGGCTTCCTTCATCTTGGAGAGCGCTTCCTTGGTCTTGACCGAGTTCTTTTCGGCGAATTCACGGAAGTTGTCGGAGAACTTCGCGGGATCGAAGTTCGAGAAGGAGAAAACGTCCTCGGTTGTGGATTTCTTCGCGAATGCCATGGGAATGCTCCTTGTGGTGTTGGCCTCTGGCCTCATTTATTCGATAATCTTCATGTAGCGCAGATTTTGCTGCATTGCAATATGATTTTGCAATGCAGCAAAGTTAACCCTTTCATGCGATTCATGCATGGCATTGTGGACCCCCGGACGGGGAGAAGTTATTAATGAAGCGTTAATGCCGCGCTCACCAGTTATGCGTTCCCGGGACTCCTCCATGCCGCAGGTTCACTATCCCTTTATCGATATCGCCGTGCATCCCGCGATACGCGCGCGGTTCGCGGCGGGGGATGCCGTCGTCCTCTTTTCCCGCGACATGAGCGAGGTGCTTTGGGCGAACGGCGAGGGCGCGCGGCTGTTCGGACACCGGGCGATCTACGACCTTATCGAGGGCGGCCCCGATCGTGGCGGCGTCGCGTTCCGCCAGATGACGGCGGCGGCCGCGCAGCTCGGCCGGCCCGGCGACAGGCGCGCCTTCACGATGCGCGTCATGTCCGGCTTTCGAAGCGTGGCGGTCCAGGCGGAGGTCGGCCTCGTCGCGATCGGGCGCGACGAGGCGGTGCTGTTTTCCATGCCGGCGGCCGGCGGCGGCAACGGGCTCGCCTCGCTGCTGACCGGCTTCGACGATCCCGACACCCATATGGCGCTGCTCGGCGCCGACGGCGATGTCCGGGTCGCGTCGGAAGGCTATTCCCAGCTCGGCGTGATCCAGGATACGGCGCGCGCCCTGATCTCCGCGGCATCGCGCAGCGCCGACGGCCTCGTCAAGCGTCCGGTTCCCTCGGGTTCGGGTTATCTGCCCGCCGCGATCGGCCGCCTGTCGGACGATCTTTTTCTCCTGTTCTGCGTGGAGACCTCGATCGGTCGGATGGATGCGCCGGAGAACGACGGCGAGGCCCCGGCGGCGGCTCCCGCGGTCGAATCGGCGGAAATGTCCGCTGCGGCGCCGGACGAGCCGGATGCGAACCATCTTCTCGATGAGCCGGTCGAGACGGAAGAGGGCGAGTCCCCGCGGGATCTCGGCGACCTCGCCGCGCTCGACGGAATATCGCCCGACAGCCTCTCCGACGATGGATCCGATGCCGAATATACCGGCGATGACGATCCGGCGAATGACGGCCCGCCGGCCGGCCTCGACGCCGATATAGCCGAAGCCGCCGCCGATAACGGCCAGCCGGTCCTGCCGGATGTCCGGTCGAACGAACTGGCGGGCGACATGATGGAGAGCGCGGCCGATTCCGACGCCGAGCCCGAGGAATTCGCCGAGGCGCGGCCGGAAGACGCGGCGCCCTTTCCGTCCGGGGAGACCGCCGATGCCGCCCCCATGGAGGCCGGCGACGGGCCCGATATCGTCGAGGCGGATGGCGACGGCGTCGAACCCGCCGCCGCCACGGCTCCGGCCGATGCGGAGGAGACGTCTCAGGCGATCGTCGCGATGCCGGACGGCGGCGAAATATCCGCGGACCAGCCGGATGCGGAGCCTTCGCGAAATCAGGAGGCGGAGGCCGGAGAGGCCTTCCGCTTCGATCGCGGCGCGCGCCCGGTCCGTTTCGTCTGGAAGCTGGATGCGGCGGGGACGTTCGCGGAAGTCTCCGAGGAATTCGCGCGCACTGTCGGGCCGCATTCGGGGGATATTGTCGGCCAGTCCTTTCGCGATCTGGCCGCGCGTTTCGATCTCGATCCCGAACAGCAGATCCTGTCGCTGCTCGATCGACGCGATACCTGGTCGGGCCGGACGATCAAATGGCCGGTGGAAGGCACCGATCTCGTCGCGCCGGTGGACCTGGCGGCATTGCCCACCTATTCCCGCAACCGGGAGTTCGACGGCTTTCGCGGCTTCGGCATCATCCGTGTCGGCGATGCGGAGAAGGATGTCCACGATTTCGGGCTGAAGATCGCGCCGCGCACCGGGGAGATGGAGACGAGGGAGCGCGCCGAAGACAGCGACCTGCCGCCGGAACAGGATATATCGGTGGATGAGTTTCGCGGCGAGGTGCCGGCGCTCGATATCGTTTCCAACCCGCTCGCTTCCTTTACCGACAAGATCGTCAGGCTCGAGGAGCGCCGCGCGAAGGCTGCCCGCGAAGGGTTGAGCGCCAGCGAGCAGGCGGCGCTCAAGGAGATCGCCCGGCAGCTCGAGCCCTTCGGCAAGCGGCCGAACGAGGATATGATCAAATCGACCAGCGGGCTGTTGCAGACCGAGGAAACGGAAGCCGAGCCCGAGGATTTCGCCGACAGGGCGCCCTGGGCCGCCGAAGACATGGAAAGCCGCGCGGCCGGGGAAGAGGACGATGCGACCGAGGCCGAGGACGGCTCGCTCGATGAACAAAGCGTGCAGACACTGTTCGAGGATCTCGGCACCGGTCCCGGTCTCACGCCCTACGCCATCGACCAGGTTCCGATGGCGATCCTCATTCATGCCGGCGATAGGCTCATCGAGGCCAATGGCGAGTTCTACCGGCTCACCGGCTATGGCACGATCGGCGAACTCGAAAAGGCCGGCGGGCTCGACGCGCTGATCACCCGCCGAGAGGGCCCCGATGCGGGGGTCTATCTTGTCCGGTCGGACGGCACACAGGTCCTCGTCTCCGCCCGCCTGCAATCGGTGCGCTACGAAGGGTCGAGCGCGCTGATGCTGGCGCTCACGCCGGCGGCCGGCACGCTCGCCGCCGCGGCCGAACCGCAGATCGTCGGCGAAAGCGACTCGGCAAGACGGCTCGCGGTTCTCCAGATCGAGGTCGACGAACTGCGCTCCATCCTCGAAACCGCGACCGACGGCGTCATCGTCCTCGACACCGAAGGGCGGATCCGGTCGATGAACCGTTCGGCCTCGGCGCTCTTCAATTTCGACGACGGCGAAATCCGCGGCAAGCCCTTCGCCATGCTTTTTGCCCATGAAAGCCAGAAGTCCGTGCAGGACTATCTAGCCGGCCTCGCTGGACATGGCGTGGCGAGCGTGCTGAACGACGGGCGCGAAGTCATCGGCCGCGAGGCGTCGGGCGGCTTCATCCCGCTCTTCATGACGATGGGCCGCATGCCGGGCTCCAACAGCTATTGCGCAGTCATCCGCGATATCACCCAGTGGAAACGTTCGGAAGAGGAACTGCGCACCGCCAAGCGCGCCGCCGAGACGGCCAACCAGCACAAGAGCGATTTCCTCGCCCGCGTCAGCCATGAAATCCGCACGCCGCTCAATGCGATCATCGGCTTCTCCGACATGATCGCCAATGAGCATTTCGGCCCGGTCGGCCATCCGCGCTATGTCGAATATGCCGCCGATATCGGCCGTTCCGGCCGCCATGTGCTCGACATCGTCAACGATCTGCTCGATATTTCCAAGATCGAGGCCGGCGAGATGGATATGGAATTCGCCGCCGTCGGCCTCAACGACTGCGTTTCGGAGGCGGTCTCACTGGTGCAGCCGCAGGCCAATGCGCAGCGGGTGATCATCCGCACCTCGCTGTCGCAGGCCGTGCCCGACGTGGTCGCCGATCTCAGGTCGATCAAGCAGATCGCGCTCAATATCCTGGCCAATGCCATCCGCTATACGCCGTCGGGCGGCCAGATCGTCGTGTCCACGGCCTATGAGCCCACGGGTTCGGTGACGCTGAGGATCCGAGATACCGGTATCGGCATGTCCAAGGCGGAGCTCGAACAGGCGATGAAACCCTTCGGGCAGGTCGCGCCCGGCACGCGGCAGCGCGGCGACGGCACCGGCCTCGGGCTTCCGCTGACCCGGGCGATGACCGAGGCCAACCGGGCCATCTTCGCCATTCATTCGGCGCCGAACGAGGGAACGCTGGTCGAAATTACCTTCCCGCCCCAGCGCGTGCTTGCGGACTGAAGCCGCGAGCCCTAAAAGTCCGGTCGAAACCCGACCCGGAAACACCAGTTTGACCCTGCCCGCCACCATCAGCGATCGAGACGCGATGCGGCCGCTCCGCCGGCGGCATGCGCCCGTTTTGCAGGGTTTCGTCATTCTGGCATCGCTCGCGGTCGCCGCGCCGATGCTGGCCATCCTGTGGCTCGCGGTCACGGGCGGCACGGCCGATCTCGGCCATGTCGCGGGCACGATCCTGCCCCGCGCCCTCATGCGCACGACGATGCTCCTGGTCATGATCGGCATCGCCACCGCCGTCACGGGTATTCTCGCGGCCTGGCTGACGATCGCTTTCGAATTTCCCTTCCGCCGGCAGCTCACGGTGGCGCTGGTCCTGCCGCTCGCCATGCCGACCTATCTCGCGGCCTATGCGGCGGGCGAGTTCTTCGACTTCACCGGTCCGCTCCAGACGGCGCTCCGTTCGCTTTTCGGCTTTACGCGGCCGAGCGAGTACTGGTTTCCCGATATCCGTTCGATCGGCGGCGCCACGCTGGTCATGGGGTCGGTTCTCTATCCCTATGTCTATCTCGCCTGCCGTTCGATGTTCCTGCTGCAAGGCCGCGCGGCGGCGGATGTGGCGCGGACGCTCGGCGCCTCGCCGTTGAGGGTCTTTTTCCGCGTCCAGCTTCCGATGGCCCGCCCGGCGATCGCCGCGGGCCTGATGCTGGTGATGATGGAGACGCTGAACGATATCGGCGCCGTCGAATATCTCGGCGTCAACACGCTGACCTTCTCGATCTATGATACCTGGCTCAACCGTGGCAGCCTGTCCGGCGCGGCGCAGATCGCCAGCGTCATGCTGGTCCTGGTCGTGCTGCTGATTGTCGCCGAGCGTCACGCGCGCCGCAGTCAGCGATTCGCCGGCGCCAAGACCACCTCGACCGTGCACGACGCGGCCCGCATGCACCTGCGGGGACCGGCCGCCTGGCTCGCGACCCTGTTTTGCCTCGCCCCGGTCGCGGCCGGCTTCCTCGTCCCCGCTTTCGTGCTCGGCGGATATGCGGTGAAGCGGCTCGACGTGCTGCTGACGGCAAGAGTGGCGGGCGCGTTGTGGAACACGATCGTCGTCGGAGTGCTCACGTCGGCGATCGCGGTGATGCTCGCCTTCATGCTCGCCTATTCGGCGCGGACGGGCAGGAGCCGGACGACCGGGCTTGCCGCCCGCTCGGCGGCGCTGGGTTACGCGGTGCCCGGCACCGTGCTCGCCATCGGCGTGCTCATACCGCTCGCCACCTTCGACAATGCGCTGACCTCGCTCATACGATCCTGGTTCGGGGTCAATCCCGGCCTTCTATTGTCGGGCACGATGTTTGCGATCGTCTATGCGCTGACCGCCCGCTTCCTCACCATGGCCGAGGGCACGGTCGAGGCGGGCTTCCACAAATTGCCGCTCAGCCTCGATCATGCCTCGCGGACGCTGGGCCATACCGGCGCGCAGACGGTCAGGACGATCCTGCTCCCGGTCATGCGGCCGGCGATCCTGACGGCGGCCCTGCTGGTCTTCATCGAGACGATCAAGGAGCTCTCGGCGACGATCCTGCTCCGGCCGTTCAATTTCAATACGCTCGCGACCCTGGTCTATGAGGATGCCTCGCGCGCCCAGGTGCCGGATGCCGCCGTGCCGGCGCTGATCATCGTCCTGTCGGGGCTGGTGCCGGTCGTGATGGTGTCGCGCACATTGGATCGCGGCCGCTGAAACGGACGGTTCAGCCGGCGAGGCCGAGGAGGCCCGCCGTCGTGAAACGGAGCGCCGCCGCATAGGAGCGCGCCAGGTCCCTGCCGGAAAAGCGGCCGTCGGACAATGAATCCACGCGCCGGTTCTGGGTTATGACCTGGAGCCCCAGTTGCAGGGTGAAGGCGAAACCCCGGAAAAGCGCCTCCTCCGAATGATCGGGCAGCAGCAGTCGCAGCCTGCTTACGAACAGGTTGGCGGTCTCGTCGAAGTTCACCTGCACAAGCTCGTGCCAGCGATTGGTCATGGCGACCTTGGAAATGAGGCTGACATAGGAGTTCCAGCCGCCGCCCTCGGCGAGCGCCTGGGTAAGGAGCGGCCGCAGGAAAGCGTCCAGATAGGCGCCGATGTCGGTTTCGCCCGTGGCTTCGAGCTCGTTGAGGCGTTCGATCCGCATCTGGTTGAGAATATCGGCGCGTCGGGCCACCACGGCGCTGAACAGATTGTCCTTGGTTCCGAAATGATAGCTGGCCAAAGCCAGAGTCACGCCGGCATGCTGGGTGATGTCGCGCAGCGAGACGGTGTCGAAGGTCCTGTCGCCGAACAATTCCTCGGCGGCGTCGAGAATCTTTTCCTTGGTCTGGTCGCCATTGGCGCGTGTCGCCGGCCGGGACGCGGCTCGTCCGCCCTTGTCTTTGTCCATGCGCGCGGCTCCCCTTGATCGCGACGTCGGCCGATGGCCGGTTGTCCGGCTCTTTCTCCGTTAGGCTCTTACGGCAGAACGCCTCCAAGAAACAAGCTTGCTCAAGACAAGAATTCTCTGCTTTATTCGGCGCCGGGGAAAAACGAAAAGAGAGGAACCATCATGCAGGCAGGAAGTCTCGATCTCGGTACGAAGACACGGATCAAGGAATTCGGGCGCATCCGCAGGCCGCGACAGGAGGCGCGGATTTTTCTCGTGGGTAGCGGTGAGGGCGAGATGCTGGAAATGCTCGGGACCTTCGTCGGCGAGGAGATCGACGGATCGCACTTCACGTCCATGGCCGATGCCTTCGAGGTCGAGCATGTCGACGACCTGCTTGCGCTCGTCGAGCAGGTGCCGAAATATCTCGGCTCGATCCGGCTCTTCGGCGTGCTGATCGAGGCCGACCCGAAGACCGGCGCGGCGCGCGAGGTGGTGATTGTCGCGGAAGAGGGGAAACGCCGGCGCGTGATCGTCCGCCGGGATCTTACCGGCGTCTTCGAGGACGCGGTGACCCCTGTCGAGATCGCCGACTGGATCACCGCCCGCTTCTGATCGGGGACGGGTCCCCGCGCCAGGTCGCGACCTTCGGCATGGCCATGCCGAGATCGACGTCGAGCTTGGCGGAGGCGGCGGAGACCGATCGTTCGAGCGTGAGCTTGTCGAGGATTTCCAACATCGCGTCCCCGACCCGGGCCATCGCCCGTGCACGAGACAGGGCGCGGCATCGGTGCAATCGTCGCAGGCCTATCGGCCGTCCGGCCCGCGCAGCGGATGGGCGCGCGCGGTCCGTCGATCACGCGGATGGCATGCCCGATGCGGATCCCGACGCCGGGCGCGACAGGGAATAGCCGCCCGCCGGGAGCCGCGCGAGCGTAACCGGCGACCGGAGGCCGTATTTTCCCTTTTTATGAGCACGGAAACACCTGGCAGACACGCGTAAGCAATATTATGATAGATACTCTTCGCCTATAATCGCAAGGCGAGGCCTCAGGTGGTCGAAGACCGCGAAAGTTCCGGCGCGATTATGCCGTTGGATGCCAGGACATGCCGCGCACCGGCACCGTGAAATCGAAAACGGGGAATATCCATGCCGGCCTTCTTCAGAGCCCTTGCGGTCGTCGCGGTCGGGATGCTGGCCGGGATGACGTCGGCGGCGGAGCCGGAGCCGGCCCAGATTCCCTTCTGCCAGTCGAGGACCGTCGAACAGGTCGGCTACGTCATATGTTCGGTCGACCTCGATGCCGCACGGCCGCGCCTGTTCTGGAAGGGCCCCGACGGCCGGCCATACCGGACGTTCGGGGCGGTCGCCGCGGCTGTGGCCGCCGAGGGAAAGTCGCTCGCATTCGCGATGAATGCCGGCATGTATGCCGACGATTTTACCCCGATGGGGCTCCACATCGAGAGTGGCGAGACGCTTCGGCCCGCAAACACGGTTGAACTGAAGCAGTCGGCCGGCATCGTCCCGAACTTCTACAAGAAGCCCAATGGCGTTTTCTTCCTCGACGGCAGGGGCGCGGGAATAATGCCGACGGATATGTTCCTGAAGCGGCGGGACAAGGTAGCGTTCGCCACGCAATCCGGCCCGCTGCTGGTCATCGGCGGGAAGATGAATCCGATCTTCATTCCGGGATCGCGGGACCGGACGCGGAGAAGCGGCGTCGGGGTCTGCGAGGATGGCGCGGTTCGTTTTGCGATCAGCGACGGCCCGGTCAATTTCCACGATTTCGCGCGGCTGTTTCGCGACGATCTGAAATGCCCCGACGCGCTTTTCCTCGATGGCGGCCGTGGCGCCGGGATCTATGTGCCGGCGATGGGCCGGAACGACTGGTCCGGCCATGGCGGCTATGGCCCCATCGTCGGCCTGATCGAATAGGTTCGGTTCGTCCTTGCCCGGCTATGGCCGCGTCTCACCCTGCGGTGGATGCGGCGGTGAAAACCGCAAGCTGCGCGTCGAAAGCGCGGCTGTAGGCGGGTCGCGCCTCGCCACGGGCGATATAGGCGGAGAGGTTCGGATAATCGTCCAGCAGGCCCGATCCGTTCAGCCGGCGCAGCACCGTCACCATCAGCAGGTCGCCGGCGCTGAATCCGCCGTCGAGCCAGTCTGCATCGCCGAGGTGGCGGGAAAGCGCGTCGAGCCGCTGGCGGATGCGTTTCTCGACCATGGCCAGGCGCTCCCCATACCAGCTCCTGTCGCGCTCGGTATAGCCGGCGGTCTCGCGCTCGACGATTGGCGGCTCGATCGTGTTGAGCGCGGCGAACATCCACGCGATCGCGCGCGCCCGGCCATCCGTATCGTCCGGCAGCAGACCGGGATGGCGATCGGCAATGTGGAGCACGATCGCGCCCGTCTCGAACAGGATGAGGCCATCCTGCTCATAGGTCGGGATCTGCCCGAAAGGCTGGCGCGCGAGATGCGTCGGCTCCTTCATCGCCTTGAATGAAAGCAGGCGAACGTCGTAGGGCTGGCCCGCTTCCTCCAGCGCCCAGCGAATGCGCATGTCGCGCGCCTGGCCTCTGCCGCGATCGGGCGATTTTTCGAAGGCGGTAATGGTGATCGTCATCGTCTTTCTCCGTGGCTGTCCATACTGATGACGATCCGTGAAGCGAACATCCGACATGCCGGTCAGGATAAATCGCCGCCGCCATTCAAAGCAGCCGGGCAGGGATCCGCTGTTGACATGAAACCGTTCCGGTGATTTAGTTCGGTTATAGAACGAATTAAGGATCTTGCCTTGAACGAGTCCCTGCGCATTTCCCGACAGTTCTCCCAGCGCGCGGTCATGGAGGCGATCGTGCAGAACGGGCCGATCTCGCGCGCCTCCATCGCCAAGCAGACCGGTCTCTCCAAGCAGACGATCTCCGAAATCGTCCGGCAGCTCGAAATCGACGGCTGGGTCCAGGAGACCGGGCGGACCAGCGGGCATATCGGCCGCTCGGCCGTGACCTACGAATTAATCCCGGATGCCGCCTATATCGCGGCGGTCGATCTCGGCGGCACCAAGGTGCGGGTGGCGATCGCCGACCTCGCCTGCCAGGTCTTCGCCGAGGAAGTGGCGCCGACCGACAAGCGGGGTGGACGGTGTGTCGTCGAGCAGATCGCCGCGCTGTGCTGGCAGGCCGCCGATCGCAACGGCATCCCGCGCGACCGCATCCGCATGGCCGTGGTCGGCGCGCCGGGCGCGCCGGACGAGGCGACCGGCCGTATTCTTCTGGCGCCGAACATTCCGGGTCTCGATGTGATGAATGTGCGCGACGCGTTGGAAGCAGCGCTCGGTTTCGATGTCGCGATCGAAAACGACGTCAATCTCTGCGTCATCGGCGAGAACTGGCTGGGCCAGGGGCAGGGTATCGACAATCTCGCCTATATCGCCGTCGGGACGGGCATCGGCGGCGGGCTGATGGTCGGCGGCCAACTGGTGCGCGGCGCGAGCAATGCAGCGGGCGAGCTCGGTTTCCTGCCCTTCGGCGCGGACCCGTTCGATGCCGGGTCGCTGCGCTACGGCGCCTTCGAGCGCGTGGTCGCCTCGGTCGGCATCATGGAACGCTATGCGGCGCTGGCGGGCGTCACGGCCACCGTTCCCGCCATCTTCGAGCGGGCCGCGGCGGGTGACGGACATGCCGCCCAGGTGTTGGACGAAACGGCCCGCTATCTTGCCCGCGGCATCGGCGCCATCGCCGCGATCGCCAATCCGCAGAAGGTCATCCTCGGTGGCTCCATCGGCCTGCGGGAAGAGCTGATCGCGCGTGTCCGGCGTTTCCTGCCGCAATGTTTCCCCTATCCGATACAGGTCGAGGCGAGCGTGCTCGGCAGCCATGCGGCGATTGTCGGCGCGACGGCTATCGGACTCGGCCAGTTGCACAATGCGCTCTTCGGGGCGGTGACGCCGGACAGCCGCATGTCGCTTCCGCCTGCCGAGACGGTGAGTTTCCGGGAGATAGACCAATGACTGGCGATCTCGAACAGCGCCTGCGCGCGGCACTCGACACCGATGCCGCCATAGCCCTGCTGAGAGCGGCCATCGGTCGCGAAAGCGTCACCGGAAATGAAGCCAATTTCGTCTCGCTGCTCGATCGCGAAATGCGCTCGCGCGGAGTCCGGAATGTCCGGCGGGCCGATTTCCTCCCCGGTCGGCCGAACATCTGGGGCGAGCGGAAGGGCGCGGGTGACGGCCCGCGCCTGATGTTCATCGGGCATACCGATACGGTCCATGTCGCGGGCTGGCGCGAGCACTGGGCCGGCACGGAGCGCGAGGACCCGTTCGGCGCGCCGGTCATCGACGGCAGGATCTGGGGCCGGGGCGCGGGCGACCTCAAGGCGGGTATCTGCTCGTCGCTGGCGGCGCTTTCCCTGCTCGACCGCGCCGGCATCCGCCTCAAGGGCGACCTCGCCTTCGCCTTCGTCGGCGACGAGGAGAGCGGCGAGAAAGGCACCGGCATCTCCGCCGGCATCCGAGACCTTTCCGCGCGGGTCGAGGCGGGCGAGGTCGAGAAGCCGGATTTCGTCGTCTATGTCGAGCCGACGCGGCTTGCCGTCTATCCGGCGCAGATCGGTTTCTTCATCGCCGATATCGGGATCACCGGAAAATCGGCCTATTTTGGCGTGCCGGAACTGGGCAGGGACGCGCTCAAGGCGAGCCATGCCGTCATGTCCGCCCTTTGGGCGCATTCCGACGCGGTCAGCGCCCGGGCGGAACACCCGCTGATCGGCCGTGGCTTCCTGCTGATCACCACGCTGACCGGTGGCGGTTTCATCGCCGTGCCGGAAGAGTGCAGGCTGTCGCTGATCCGCAAGCTGCTTCCGGGCGAGAGCCTCGACGAAGCGGCGAAGGCCATCGAGGACGTGGTCCGTGCCGCGATAGCCGATCCCGATATAAGTGTGGAATTCAGCTACCCGGCGGGTCGCGATCATCCGCTCGGCGGCACCGCCTCGGAGATCGATGCGGGCCTGCCCGAGGTCGGCCTGCTTTGCCGGTCCGTGGCCGCGGCCATGCCGGGCAGGGGCGCCGTCGAGGGCGCGCCCTTCTGGTCGGAATCCTCCTTCTTCGTCAATCGCCTCGGGGTGCCGGCCGTCTATTGCGCGCCCGGGGATATCCGGAACTGCCATACCTTCGAGGAACATGTCGTCATTGACGAATATCTCGCGGGCATCGTCGCCTTCGCGGCCTTCATGGCCCGCTATTGCGGCGTGGCGGACTAGTAAATTCACCAGGATCAACAAAGGGAACAGGAAAAATGCTGAGGAAACTGCTCAATACCGCGCTTCTCGCAAGCGCGCTCGCCGCCGCCTCCATCGCCCATGCCGAGACCATCGGTCCCCAGGGCGAGAAGGCCACGCCCTCCGCCGAGGTCACGCTGTCGGATGCCGATATCGCCGCCCTCAAGGACAAGGGCTACAAGGCCGCACTTCTCTGGCACACCTCGTCGGACTTCACCAATGCCGTGACCGCCGGCGCCAAGGACGAATTCGCCCGGGCGGGCGTCAATGTCGTGGTGGAAACCGATGCCGGCTTCGACGCCGCCAAGCAGCGCAGCGACATCGAGACGGCGCTGGCCGCCAAGCCCAATGTCATCCTCGCGCTGCCGCTCGATCCGACGACCTCGGCCGAGGCTTTCCGCCAGGCGGTCGCCGATGGCTCCAAGCTCGTCTTCCTGTCCAACCTTCCGACAGGCTACAAGCATGGCGCCGACTACGCGGCAATCGTCACCGACGACCTCTACCAGATGGGCAAGCAGGCGGCCGATGCGCTCGCGGCCTCGATCGGCAAGAAGGGCAAGGTCGGCTATATCTTCCACGATGCGACCTATTACGTGACCAACCAGCGCGACCAGGCCTTCAAATCCACGATCGAGAAGGACTATCCCGACATCAAGATCGTCGCCGAGCAGGGCATTTCCGATCCGGCGCGCGCCGAGGAAATCGCCAGCGCCATGCTGTTGCAGAATCCCGATCTCGACGGCATCTATGTGACCTGGGCCGAGCCGGCCGACGGCGTGCTCGCCGCGCTGCGTTCCGCGGGCAACACGCATACCAGGATCGTGACGCTCGATCTCTCCGAACCCGTCGGTCTCGACATGGTCAAGGACGGCAATGTCACGGCAATCGTCGCCGACAAGGCCTATGAGCTCGGCCGAGCCATGGCCGCTGCCGGCCTCAAGTCGCTCCTCGGCCAGGAAGTCCCGCCCTTCATCGTCGCCCCGGCGCTGACAGTGAGCAAGGCCAACGTCAATGACGGCTGGAAGGAATCGCTGAACCGCGACGCGCCGCAGTCGATCCTCGACGCGGTGAAGTAACCGCCCCGCGCCGGCGTCGCTCCAGGCCTCGCCGGCGTCTACCGCGCCTTGTCCAGAGGAGGAATGAACATGCGCAAGTTGACCGTGACTGCATTATGGCTGGCGACGGCCCTTGCATCGTCCCACGCTTTCGGCGCCGATGGCGCCACGACCGGGCCGCATGGCGAAAAGCCGACACCGGCCGCGAGTTACACGCTGACCCTCGGCGAAGAGCAGAAGATCCGGGACGGCAAGTTCACCGCCGCGCTCGTCTGGCACGAGATGAGCGAATATACCAATGCGGTGAATGCGGGCGCGAAGGATGAATTCAAGCGCCTCGGGATTTCGGTGGTCGCCGAGACCGACGCCGGCTTCGACGCCGCACGGCAGAAGGCCGATGTCGAGACGGTGCTGGCGAAAAAGCCGTCGGTCATCCTCTCGCTGCCGGTTGATCCGGCGACGGCGGCCTCGCTCTACGAGCCGGCGTTGAAGGCCGGCGTCAAGCTCGGCTTCGTCGACAATTCTCCGCAAGGCTTCGAGCATGGCCGCGACTATGTGACCATCGTCTCGGACGATCTGTTCCAGATGGGCCACAAGGCCGGCGTCGCCATGGCGGAAGCGCTCGGCGGGAAGGGCAAGCTCGGTTACATCTTCCACGACGCCGATTTCTACGTCACCAACCAGCGCGACCGGGCCTTCAGGACGACGATCGAGCAGGATTATCCGGAGATGAAGATCGTTGCCGAAATGGGCATGGCGGATCCGGCGCGCGCCGAGGAAATCGCCCAGGCCATGGTGACCCAGCATCCCGACCTCGACGGCATCTATGTCACCTGGGCCGAGCCGGCGCTGAGCGTGCTGTCCGCCCTTCGCGCCACCGGAAACACGCATACGAAGATCGTCACGCTCGACCTCAACGAGCCGGCCGCGCTCGACATGGTCAAGGGCGGCAATGTCGCGGCGCTGGTGGCGGACGAGGCCTATAGTATCGGCGTTACGCTCGCCCGGGCCACGGCCGGTTCGCTGATCAGCAAGACCGCCGAGCCTTTCCTCGTCGTCGATTCGCTCGCCGTCACGAAGGATGGCGTGAAGGACGGCTGGAAGACGTCGCTCAACAGGGATGTCCCGGCCAGCGTCGCCGATGCCCTGAAATAAGCAGGCGGGGGAGGCTCGGCCTCCCCGCCCCACCCCCAGGAGACGCGGAATGCCAGATCCCCAATCCAATGCCGTGGCGCCGGGCATGGTCCGCCGCATCAATCTTCAGCACTATGTCGTCTATTTCGGCTTTCTCGCCATCTTTCTGTTCTTCGCCTTCACGCTGAAGGACAGCGGTTTTCTGACGGCGCGGAACCTGTCCAACATCGTGCTCCAGACCGCGCCGGTGACGGTGATGGCAATCGGCCTCGTCTTCGTGCTTTCGGCCGGCGAGATCGATCTCTCCATCGGCTCGATCGTCGCCGTCTCGGCGCTCTCGGCCGCCGTCGCCATCGCGAACTACGGCATGGTGGCCGGTATTCTCGCCGGGCTTGGCGCGGGGCTTGCCATCGGTTTCGCCAACGGCGTCCTCGTCGCCTATGTCCGGCTGCCGTCCTTCCTGGTCACGCTCGCGACGATGGGCCTCTTCGCCGGAGTGGCGCGATCCCTGACCAATCTGCGTTCCATCCCGGTCACCGATCCGGTCTTCACCGGTTTCTTCGGTTCGGGCGCGCTTTTCGGCATCCCGTCGCTCATCTGGTGGACCGTGATCTCGGTCGCCATCGGCCATATCCTCTTCCGGGAAACCCGTTTCGGCGCCCATGTGTTGGCGACGGGCGACAACAGCCGCGCGGCAGGCGTTTCCGGCATCAAGGTGCCGCGCATCAAACTTGGGGTCCTGATGCTGTCGGGCGGGCTGGCCGCCGTCGCCGGCCTTCTCTATGCCGGCCGCCTGCAAGCCGCGAAATACACGCTTGGCGAGACGGACCTGATGACCGTTATCGCCGCCGTCATCGTCGGCGGCACGCTGCTCAATGGCGGCAAGGGCTCGGTCGTCGGCGCGCTGGTCGGCTCGCTGATGATGGGCATGCTCAACAACGGCCTCATCCTGATGGGGCTTTCGGTTTCCGACCAGATGATCGTGCGCGGCCTGATCATCCTCGCCGCCGTCGCCGTATCGCTGCGCGAAAAGCAGCGCTGAGGGAGTGTCAGATGTTTCTCGATAGTCTTCGCCGCCGCAATCCGAAATTCATCGAGGCCGCGATGCGGCTGCATCGGCAGGGCCTGATCCCGGCCAATTCCTATGTGCTCGACCTCGACACGGTCGAAGCCAATGCCCGCGTCATGAAGGCGGAAGCCGATCGCCTCGGCCTCAAGATCTTCGCGATGACCAAGCAGGTCGGCCGCGCGTCCTCCTTCTGCAAGGCGGCGATGCGCGCCGGCATCGATGCGGCGGTCGCCGTCGACATGGCCTGTGCCCGCGCGGTTCACCGGGCTGGCATGAAGGTCGGCCATCTCGGCCATCTCCAGCAGGTCGCGCGCCACGAGGCGAATGCCGCCGCCGCGACATTCCGGCCGGATTACTGGACCGTCTTCAATCATGAAAAGGCGCGCGAGGCCGCGGCTGGCGCCCATGCGGCCGGCTACCAGCAGAACCTGCTCGCCCGGATCGCCGCCGAGGGCGATATCTTCTATCGCGGTCATGAGGGCGGCTTTCCGGCGGACGACGTCGCCCGGGTCGCCGACAGTTTCGATGCGCTCGACGGTGGCCGCTTCGCCGGCATCACCACCTTTCCGGCGCTGCTCTTCGACCACGCCGCGCGCAAGGTGCTGCCGACGCCCAATCTCGCGACACTCGGCAAGGCGGCGGAGGCGCTTGCCCGCGCCGGCCGGCCGGATATCGAGGTCAACGCGCCGGGCACCACTTCCTCGGTCCTGCTCCAGGCGCTCGCCGATGCCGGCGCCACCCAATGCGAGCCCGGCAACGGCCTGCACGGCACGACGGCGCTGCATGTGGTCGAGGACCTGCCGGAACTGCCGGCCGCCTGCTACCTCACCGAGGTCTC
>JAGRLJ010000462.1 GCA_020441805.1 Rhizobiaceae bacterium | reverse complement strand
AGCGCCGACAGCGCATGGCCGAGATGGAGCGCGCCATTGGGGCTGGGCGCGAACCGGAAGACCGGCGTCATGCCGCCTTCTTCTTGAGAAGCGTGCCGGAAACGGCGAGGAGCGCGCCGCCCGGCACCAGCAGGCAGGCGGTGAGCACCTGCCAGCTCGGCTCGGCGAAGCCCGCCGCGATCAGCGCCAGCGTCGAGAGCACCGGCGAGGCATAGCTCGCCACGCCGAGAAGCTGGATGTCGCCGTTCTTGACGCCGTAATCCCAGGTGTAGAAGGCCAGTCCGACGGGGAAGATACCGAGCCCGGCCACCGCCAGCCACTGGCCGGCCGATTCGGGCCAAACCGTCGTTTCGAGGAAAAGATGGCAGACGGCGGAGAGGACCGAGGTCGCGATGCAGAAGGCGGTAACGACATCGGTCGGCACGTTGCCATATCGGCGGCTGAGCAGGGAATATCCGGACCAGGTGAAGGCGCAGGCGAGCGCGGCGGCATAGCCCATGTAGCGCTGCGAGGCGGAGAATTCCTCCGCGCCGCCGCCGGCGCGCCCCGAGACGAGGAGGGCCGCGCCGGCAAAGCCGATCAGCGCGCCCACGACATGGACCGGCCTAAGCTTCTCGCCCGGCAGCATGGCCGAGCCGAGCACGATGAAGAGCGGCCAGAGATAGGCGATCATGCTGGCTTCCGCCGCCGGCGCGTTCCGGAGCGCGGTGAAATAGAGGAAATGATAGCCGAAGAGACCGATAATGCCGGTGGCCCAGGCGCCGGCGGGCTGGCGAAGATTGGCGAGCCTTTCAGGCTTCAGGATGAAGAGCAGGATGCCGGGCAGCGCGCCGATGGCGAAGCAGACCGCGTTGAGCTGGAAGGGCGGCATGGTGCCGGAAGCAGCGGTGAACAGCGCGAGCAGCGCCCACATGAGGCAGGCGGAAAAGCCGATCATCGTCGCACGCAGTTTCATCCCACGCCCCTCTCAGGATCATCATCCGTCGAAGCGCGTGGCCTTCATGGTGAGCGTGCCAAACCTTGTCGGGACGGAAAAATATACCGGGGCATATACATGCATCCGGTCGGATTTCGCAAACCAGATTTCCATCTGCTTCAGCCGGCGGAGGAACTCGGTCTCGCGGCTGCCCTTGCGGTAGCCCGCGAGCGGCGTGTAGCGCATGCCGCAGACCACGACCTTGCCCTCGAAGCCCTTGGTCTTGAAGCTTTCCTCGCCCCGCCGCTCGAGATTGATGTCGAGCCTCGTCTCGCCGTCATAGACCGGGATCAGCGGCTTGCAGGGGTCGCTGCCCGCCGGCTGGATCAGCCCGGCCAGCGGATCGGTGACGGATTTGAGGTCGGCGGGGGTGACGGGAACCCAGTTGCGCTGGCGCGAGCGGTCGCGCTCGGGCTCGATGCGGGTCGCCACCACGTCGCCGTTCCTGAACTCGGCCTCGAAACGGCGATGGCGGCTGCCCTTGCGATACTGCAGGTAATAGCGCTGGGTCTGGAGGCCGTCCTTGCCGATCAGGCCGGTGGAAACCAGTTCCGCGGTCATGTCGGTGATGACCTGGCCGACGCCGGCGGATTTGAAATCGACCTCAATCTCGTAGAGATTATCGTCGCGGAGCGAACTGAAGCTCGCCCGGGCGAAGGGCAGGCCCGCGAGCTGGATGTCGAAATCGGCATGGTGGCGGAGCGGGTCGCCCGTGGCCGGCAGGGGGCCAAGCAGCCCGAGGATGGTGATGAACGGAATCAAGCGGGTTCTGATCATGACGACGCCAAATGCATTGCGGACTTGCCCATAGGTGCCCTTTGTGTTTTTTCTGCGGGCCGGTTTGCGGGAGCTGGTTTCCGGGAGCCGGCCTTCGCGCCGAACCTTCCAGAAATTTCCTCCAATTCCAAGGATAGTCTTGACAGGCCGGGCCGCTACCACTAAGGAACCGCAACTTCAAA
>JAGRLJ010000122.1 GCA_020441805.1 Rhizobiaceae bacterium | reverse complement strand
GTGTTCATGCAGCCGTCGCTGACCACCATCCGCCAGCCGCGCACCCTGATCGGCCGGCATGCCATGGCGCTGCTGCTGCAATTGCTCGCCAGCGAAGAGCCGCCGGAGAACGAGATATTGCTGGTGCCGGATCTCGTGGTGCGCAATTCCGTCGGCCCGCCGTCCCGGCAGTGGATGAAGCGGTAGGGCGGCCAGGGCTTACCCCTCGCCGAAAATCGGACGGCGACTTTCCAGTCGCCGCCCGTCAGTTCGATCAAACATACCTGTTGACGATATTCTCCAGCATTTCCTGCCGGCCCGATTTCGGTTGCGGATTGATATCGTCCTTCTCGACCCGGGCGGCGATGCTGGCGAGCGTTTCGGAACCGTCCAGCATCTTCTTCGCCTCCGGCCGGTCCCAGCCGGCATAGCGCTCGGCGAGCGGGCCGGACAGCGCCTTGTCCTCGATCATGCGGGCCGCGGCCTTCAGGCCACGGGCGCAGCAATCGATGCCGCCGATATGGGCGATCAGCAGGTCTTCCGGATCGAGCGACTGACGGCGCAGCTTGGCGTCGAAATTGGTGCCGCCGGTGGTGAAGCCGCCGGCCCGCAGGACCTGGTAATAGGCCAGCGCCATTTCCGGGACATTGTTGGGGAACTGGTCGGTATCCCAGCCGGACTGGTAGTCGTTGCGGTTCATGTCGATCGAGCCGAAGATGCCGAGCGCGTCGGCCAGCGCCAGCTCATGCTCGAATGTGTGGCCGGCAAGGATGGCATGGCCCTGCTCGATATTCAGCTTCACCTCGTTTTCGAGGCCGTATTTTCGGAGGAAACCGTAAACGGTCGCAACGTCGTAGTCATATTGATGCTTGGAAGGCTCCTGCGGCTTCGGCTCGATCAGGATCGCACCCTTGAAGCCGATCTTGTGCTTGTATTCCACCACCATGCTGAGGAAGCGGCCGGCCTGGTCCATCTCGCTCTTCAGGTCGGTGTTGAGCAGGGTCTCGTAGCCCTCGCGGCCGCCCCAGAGCACATAGTTCTCGCCGCCGAGCCTCTGCGTGGCGTCGATGCAGGTCTTCACGGTGGCGGCGGCGAAAGCGAAGACATCGGGGTCCGGATTGGTCGCGGCGCCCGACATGTAGCGGCGGTTCGAGAACATGTTGGCCGTGCCCCAGAGAAGCTTGACGCCGGTCTGGGACTGTTTCTCGGCGAAATAATCGACGATCTCGTTGAGGTTCTTCGTGTTCTCGGCAAAGTTCCGTCCTTCCGGCCGCACGTCGGCATCATGGAAGCAGTAATAGGGTGTGCCGAGAAGCTGGAAGAATTCGAAGGCCACGTCGGCCTTGAGCCTGGCGGCCTGCATCGTGTCCTCGAACCACGGCCGCTGGAAGGTGTTGCCGCCGAACGGGTCGGTGCCGGGCCAGACGAAGGTGTGCCAATAGGCGATGGCGAAGCGGAGATGATCCGCCAGACGTTTGCCCATCACCACTTCATCGGGATCGTAGTGCCGGAATGCGAGCGGACTGGTGGAATTCGGATCGTATTTGATCTTTTCGATATTGCCGAAAAAGCCGGTGGCCATTAGGGGTCTCCTTCTAGAGTTGGTCTGCGTCTGGCATCCGAGCGAAATCGCCCAAGACGTGGGTGTGGCCGGCCTCGACATGCCGGCGAAATCCGATAGCTTCCCAGAATGCCGGCGCCACTTTCGTACCGGCATTCACAAAGATCGGTTTGCCCTGCGGGACAACGCTTTCGATGAGCGCCGAAGCAAGCCGCCGGCCCAATCCGTGACGTCGAAATGCCTTCCCGATATAGAAGCGCCGCATTCGCAGGGCGCTCGTCACCACGGGATCGACAGTCACTCCGCCAATGCCGACGAGCCTGTCGTTTCGCCTTACCGTCATCAAGATTTCCTCGGTTCCATCGTAGCGGTTCGTGCCGTCAGCCCATTCACGCATCAGAGTATCGATTAGCCTGTAACCTTCCGCTTGCGCTTCCAGCCCGAGATCAGCGACATCGGAAGGCAGTTCTTCTCTGACAATCTCAAGATGCGTGTCGATATTTTCCATTGGAATTAGATGCCCTTCACCGCCGGATAGGTCCTGCGGTAGCGGGCATAGGCCTCCTCATAGGCCGGGGTCAGCACGGAGTCCGGCACAACGGTTTCCTCCGTCGCCGGCGCCGTGCAGACGACGACCGGGTCGGCGCCGGTGGCGGCGATGAGGCCGAGGCGGGCGGCGCCGAAAGCGGCGCCGAAATCGCCGTCCTGCGGAATATCGACCGGAATGCCGAGCGCGGTGGCGATTGATTTCAGCCAGTATTTCGACCGTGAACCGCCGCCGATGGCCGTCACCCTGGCAATCGCTGTGCCGGCGCTCCTCAGCGCTTCGAGATTGTCGCGGATGGCGAAGGCCACGCCTTCGAGCACCGCCTGGGTCAGCGCCGCACGGGACGATTCATGGCCGAGCCCCGTGAAGACGCCACGGATCTTCGCATCGTTGTGCGGCGTGCGCTCGCCCGAGAGATAGGGCAGGAAGCCGACCGGACCCGGCGCCTTGAGGTCGTCGCCGAGTTCCGCCGTCAGCGCCGCCGCGGATTTCCCGGCAATGCCGGAATACCAGTTGAGCGCGTCGGTGGCGGAGAGGATGACGCCCATCTGGTGCCAGGTATCGGGCAGCGCGTGGCAGAAGGCGTGGACGGCGCTTTCGGGCCTCGGCAGATAGCTGGCATTGGCCGCGAAGAGCACGCCCGAGGTGCCGAGCGAAACGAAGGCATTGCCGGCGCTCACCGTGCCCATGCCGCAGGCCGAGGCCGCATTGTCGCCCGCGCCGCCGGCAATGACCACGCCCGGACCCATGCCCCATTTCGCGGCGAGTTCGCCGCGCAGCATGCCGGCATTGTCGGTGCCCTCGACCAGCGACGGCATGTGGTCCTCGTCGAGCTCCGTGGCGGCGAGCAGTTCGGACGACCATTCGCGCTTGCCGGTATCGAGCCAACTGGTGCCGGCGGAATCCGACATTTCCGAAATATGCTCGCCCGCGAGCCAGAGACGGAGATAGTCCTTGGGCAGCAGCACCTTGCGCAGGCGCGCGAAAATCTCCGGCTCGTTGTTCCTCACCCAGACCAGCTTGGGCGCGGTGAAGCCGGGAAAGACGATATTGCCGGTGACGCCGCGGAAGCGCGGATCGGCGTCCAGCGCGGCGGCCTCGCGGAAACTGCGGGTATCGTTCCAGAGGATACAGGGCCTGAGCACCTTGTCCGAACCGTCGAGCAGGGTGGCGCCATGCATCTGGCCCGAAAGGCCGATTCCCCTGACGGCGGCCAGTTCCCCGGGGTGGCTCGCCTTGAGTTCTGCGATCGCATCCTCGGTCGCGCGGATCCAGTCCGCCGGCGCCTGCTCCGACCAGCCGGAATGCGGACGCGAGACGTCGAGCGAACCATGTCCGGCGCCGACGATCCGCTGATCGCCGTCGATGAGCATGGCCTTGACGCCCGACGTTCCCAGATCGAGCCCGAGATACATTTTCAACCTCCCCCGCCAGTCACGGCAGATTGTCCTTGAGAAAGATATCGATGCGGATGCGCTCCTGCGCCGCGATGACGGGAATGCCGTCCGCATGCGCCTTGAGCACACGGATCGCGCTCCTGACCTCGTGGCCGGCATCCTGGTTGAGGATCGCGTCGAGAAGGCCGGATTGCAGCCCCGCGCGGGTATGCGGGGTCAGTTCATGGGCGATGGCGACAGGCTTCGCCGCCGCGTCCGGGCGTTGCCCGAGCGCGCGGATCAACCCCCGATTGCCCGCCCCCAGGCTGTAGATGCCCGCGAGGCCGGCCTCGCGGGCGAGGCAATCCGCGACAAGCGCGTGGACCTGATCGGGATCGTCCCGGCCCTCCATCACCGGCAGGATATCGAGCGCCGGATTGAGCTCGCCGAGCCGCGCGCGGAAGCCTTCGAGACGGTCGCGATGATCGCCCACCAGCATGGATCCGGCGACGACGGCGACCGAGCCGCCCCGCCCCCCGAGGAAGCGGCCCATCAGGCTGCCGGCGGTCCGGCCGGCGGCGAGATTGTCGACGCCGGCGAAATGATCGCGGGCCGGGCCCGGTAGGTCGGAAACCAGGGTGACGATGGCGACGCCTGCTTCCTTGAGCCGCCCGATCGCCGCATGGACTGCGGGATGATCGACCGCGACCACCGCCACACCCGCCGGCGGATCGGCGGCCAGCCTGTCGAGCGCCGCAGCCAGAAGGGGGCCGTCGAAGCGCGGCACGTCGCGGATGGCGATCTCGGTCCGCTCCTGCGGCGCACGCGCGATCGCCGCCTCGATCTCGGCTTTCAGACCTTCCATGAAGGAATTGTCGCCGCGCGGAACGACGAAGACGAGCGGATAGGTACGACCCTTGGCGAGGTTGGCGGCGGCCATGTCGCGGACGAAGCCGATCTTCCGGATCGCCGCCTCGACACGTTCCCGCGTCGCCGCCTTCACGCCCGGACGCCGGTTGAGCACCCGGTCGACCGTGGCGAGGCTGACGCCCGCCGTCTCGGCGATGTCGTGAACTGTCGGCCGCATCCGTTCCTCCCAGGGCTGCTTTCTACAGGAGAAACTGAGGTACGTAAATCAGAAATTTCCACGCCGGCAAATCCGGCGGGCGCAGCCGGGTGGGATGTCAGGCCTGCAACGAGGCCATCAGGAAGGTGAAGCCGAACAGCGTGACCACGAGGGCGCCGGCGATCTCGATCGCGCTGGCGAGCCGCATCCGCGCGGAGCCCGAATTCACGAATTTCAGCGCGACATCCTTGGCGGTGACGGAAAGCGTGGCGAGGACCGAGACGGTGATCGCGGTTCCGAACGACATCGCCAGGACCGACAGCACCCCGCCGAGATAGAGACCGTTGAGGAAGGAGAAGGTCAGCACGAAGAGCGCGCCTGTGCAGGGCCTCAGGCCCACCGCCACGATCGCGCTCCAGGCGTCGGCGAACGAAAACCTGTCGCCCGCGACGAGATCGGGCGTGGGGGCATGCGCATGGCCGCAGACTTCGCAGACCTCGCCCGCGATGGCGTGGGAATGGCCGTGTCCATGGTCATGGCCATGATGGGACAGATGCCCGTGATGACGGTGGTGGTGATCGTGGCGATGATGATCATGCATATGCCCGCCGACGGCGAGCGCCAGTTCCGGCGTCCCCAGATCCAGAATCGGACGGCGGAACAGGCCGCGCGCCTTGCGATAGAGCAGATAGAGACCGAAGATCATGATGGTGGCGAAGGAGGCCACTTCGAGCCATTTGGTCGCGTCGTTCATGGTGAAGACGGTGCCGCGCAGCACGAGGAAGCCGGCGCCGGTCACGAGGACGGCGGTGGCGCCCTGAAGGAAGGCGGACATGAAGGAAATGACCACGCCGCGCCTGAGCTCGGTCTCGTTGGCGATCATGTAGGCGGAGATCACCGCCTTGCCGTGGCCGGGGCCGGCGGCATGGAAGATGCCGTAGAGGAAGGAGATTCCCACCAGCCACCAGAGTTGCCAGGGGTCGGTCTTCATCGCCTTCAACGCTCCGGTCAGCGCCCGGTAGAATTCCTGCTGCCGGGCGTTGATGAAGGAGACGACCGGCTGGAACCAGGGCATGTAGTGCATGACGAAGGTCGAGGGGCCTGCCCCCGGCTCCGCATTGCCGAGCCCCAGCGAGGTCTGGGCATGGGCGAAGGTTGCCACGCCGAGGAAGAACATGAGGGCGGCGAGGAGGCGCGCGCCCCTCTGGCCAGGAGGACGAAACATCAGCAATTCACCTCCAGGCGCGTGGCGAAGAGCTTGGACATGTCCGTCCCGGTCGGGTCGTTGAAGAAGGCGTCGGTCAGGGTGGACTGGTTCTGGGCGATCACCTCGTCCGGGTCGGGCCGGACAACCGCATGCTTGCAGCCCTTGAAATCGCCCATCATGACCACATCCTCGTCGCTCGGAAAGTCGATCGAGGCATAGAGCGTCGGGTCGTAGATCCCGAAGGTCAGCTTGCCCTTGAGCGGCATCGGCACGGCGGGCTTGATCGCGAAGAACATCAGGAGCTGCCCGTCCTTAAAATCGACATTGATGACATCGGGCTTGGCGACGGAGACGATTTTGCCGTCCTGGGTCAATGTCGTGTAATAATCGAATTCCTGAAGCGAGGCGAGCACGGTCCGGCCGATCTCCTCAAGCTCCGGGGGGTCGAGGACGAGATTGGTGTTCTTGTCGAAATCGAGCAGCACCTGCGACGAGAAGACATCGTCGAAGCGCCAGATATTGTGCAGTTCCTCGATCTTGCCGTCGGCGCCCGCCACGACTTCGAGCCGGGCGTCGGCGAAGACGTGGGGATGGGAGAATGCGGCGGCCGGACCCAGCGCCAGAAGTACGGCCGGCAGGATTGTTCTCAAAGTCTTCATCGATCGTCCCTGAACCCGGTGTGTTTTCTGAAAGAGAAATGAGTCGAAATTCCGATGATCCGCATCCGGCGGCGGATTGCCGCATCAGACATTCTTCTTGAACCAGCCGCCCAGGAAATCGACGAAGCGCCGCACCTTGGCCGGCAGATAGCGGCGATGCGGATAGATGGCGTAGATTCCGCCGCCCCGCGGCACGTAGTCGTCGAGAATGGTGACGAGCTCGCCGCATTCGGTCCGGGGCTTGGCGACGAAATCGGGGATCAGCGCCACGCCGAGGCCGGCTATGGCGGCGCGGGTGCAGGCGATGGGCGAATTGACCTCGATCGGCCCGGAGACGGTCACCGTCTGGCTCGCGCCGTCCGGCCCGTCGAAGCGCCAGTTGTTGTAATGCCGGCTGTTGGTGTCGATCACGCAGGGGATCCGGGCAAGGTCGGCGGGCGTGGCGATCGGCCCGTATTTCTCGAGCAGGGCGGGCGAGACGAAGCAGAACTGCCCGAAATCGCAGAGCTTGCGGGCGATCATGCCCGAATCCTCGAGCTTGGTGATGCGGATCGCCGCATCGAAGCCTTCCTCGATCAGGTCGACGAAGCGGTCCTCGGCGATGATTTCAAGCGTGATATCCGGATGCTCGATCGAGAAGTCGACCAGCGAGCGGCCGACCTCGGCATCGACGAAGGATCGCGGCACCGAAACCTTGATTCGCCCCCGGAGGTCGGTCGCCCCCTCGCGCACGAGGTCGGCGAGATTGTCGATTTCCTTCAGGATGTCGGACGCTTGGCGGTAATAGGTATGGCCCGCCTCGGTCAGCGAGAACTGCCTTGTCGTGCGGTTGAGCAGCAGCGCGCCGAGCTCATCCTCCAGTTCCTTCACATATTTGGAAAGCAGCGCCTTGGAGCGCCCGAGCTTGCGGGCGGCGGCGGAATAGCCTTCCGCGTCAACCACATCGATGAAGGCCCGCATCCTGGTTAGCGTATCCATGAAAACCCGATCTGAAAAATCAGCGAAAAGCCTCGCCCGGCCAGTGTCTTAACACGGGAAAAAAAATTACGGCAGTGGGCAAGAAAATTCTTGATTATGACGGCGAATGATCCTATCTCCGGCCTTGCCCAAAGTCGCACGTGCCTGTGGGTGTCCGCCGACCCTCGATGTGGTGAGGAAATCGGTAAGGTACCTGGACCTAACCGCTCCAGTCGCTATCCCGGCCAACCGGGAAATGCGAGGACATCTTGAAGCAACGACGGTGCGGGCCTTTCTGGTGTCTGCCGGCTTTCCATCAGCCGGGGTTACTGAAGAGGCACACCTTCATTGCCGGAAGTGCGGTCGGGTCATCCCTCCAATCCAAGGCAGATAAGCTGAACGATCGCCATCCTGTGGCGTTGGTTCAACACGCCATGTGATGGCTCAATGAATTCGGCGCCGGGCTCTCCATCGGCTGGTGCCGAAAGCGATTGCCATCACACCACGCTCCGGCTTTCCGGAGGTTCTGCCATTTCAGCGATCATGCCGTTTGACAGCGGCTGACGCAACGACCGGGCCTTGCCCTGGAAGGGATTTGCCATGACGACCCAGCGCATCCGCGATTTCCTCGCCACCCGACGTCCGGACGGCCCGTGCCTCGTGGTCGACCTCGATGTCGTCGAAGACAATTACAAGGCGTTCCGCCATGCCCTGCCGGACAGCATGATCTACTATGCCGTCAAGGCGAACCCGGCGCCGGAGATCCTGAGGCTGCTCGCGGGCCTCGGCTCCAATTTCGACTGCGCCTCCGTGGCCGAGATCGAGATGGCGCTCGATGCCGGCGCGACGCCTGCCCGCATTTCCTACGGCAACACCATCAAGAAGGAGCGCGACATCGCCCGCGCGCATGCGCTCGGCGTCAGCCTCTTCGCGGTGGACAGCCATGAGGAAGTCGACAAGATCGCGCGTTCGGCGCCGGGCGCCCGCGTGTTCTGCCGCGTGCTGACCGATGGCGAGGGCGCCGAATGGCCGCTTAGCCGCAAATTCGGCTGCGTGCCGCAGATGGCGGTGGATGTGCTCGTCTATGCCCATCAGCACGGCCTCGTTTCCCACGGCGTCTCGTTCCATGTCGGTTCGCAGATGACCAAGCTCGACGCCTGGGATTCGGCGCTGGCCGACGCCAAGCGGGTCTTCGCGTCGCTCGCCAAGCGCGGCATCGAGCTCAAGATGGTCAATATGGGCGGCGGTTTCCCGACCCGCTACCTCAAGGACATCCCGACCTCCGAGGCCTATGGCCGGGCGATCTTCGCCTCGCTCAAGAAGCATTTCGGCAATCACATCCCCGAGACCATCATCGAGCCGGGCCGCGGCATGGTGGGCAATGCCGGCGTGATCAAGGCGGAAGTCGTGCTGGTATCGAAGAAGTCGGACAAGGACGCCCATCGCTGGGTGTTCCTCGACATCGGCAAGTTCGGCGGTCTCGCCGAGACCATGGACGAGGCGATCCGCTATCCGATCCGCACGGCGCGGGACGGCGACGCCATGGAGCCGGTCGTGCTCGCCGGCCCGACCTGCGATTCGGCCGATGTGCTCTATGAGAAGAACATGTATCCGCTGCCGGTGTCGCTGACGATCGGCGACGAGATCCTGATCGAAGGCACGGGCGCCTATACGACGACCTATTCGGCCGTGGCCTTCAACGGCTTCGAGCCGCTCAAGGCCTATGTGATCTGATCGTCCGGCGCCGGAAGGCCGGGTGAAGCGCACGCCCCGGATCTCCGGGGCGGCAAGGCAACAATTCCCTGTGGATCCGTTTGAACGGTGTTGGGTTCGGGAGGCCGGAATGGCCGCTGTTCTTGATTCTGTCCGGGCGCTGCTGGCGCCGAAAGCCGACATGGCCTTCCTCATCGACCGGGAGAATCCCGGCGACGTCGTGGCGCGCGAGCGCCTGCTGGACGTCGCCATGGGACCGGGCCGCCGGAGGAAGTCCTCCGAGGCGATCCGCCGCGGCCGCATTCCGGCCGAGGGGCTGGCGCTCGTCGCCCGCGACGCGGCCGGCCACGTCATCGGCACCGTGCGCCTCTGGGCCATCCAGGCCGGCATCACGCCCAAGGGCCGTATCGTACCGGCGCTGCTGCTCGGTCCGCTCGCCGTCGCTTCCGAGCACGAAGGCAAGGGGATCGGCGGCGCACTGATGCGGGCCGCGATCCTCGAAGCGAGACGGCGCGGCCACGGCGCGATCCTTCTGGTGGGCGACGCTCCCTATTACGAGCGCTTCGGCTTCTCGTCGGAGAAGGCGGCGACGCTGGTGATGCCGGGACCGTTCGAACGCCATCGTTTCCTCGGGCTCGAACTCCGGGAAGGCTGGCTCGAAGGCGCCGCCGGCATCATTGTGCCGGCAGGGCGGAAGCTTGCCGCCTCGACCACCAGAAAGGCGGCCTGAGCGGATCGCCGCCGGCCGGGGACGCCATCGCCGGAAAGGGCATTTCCTCCGCGAGGATTTCCCGGCAGACGGCCGCGATCTCGCTGTCGAGGCGATCGACGATGTCATAGGAAATGCCGGCCTCCATCGTCGCGACGATGAAGGCCCATTGCGCGGCATCCCGCGGCGCCTTGCCGCCGATCGCGGCCGAGCAGGCCAGGACGGCGCGGCGATAGCTCCTGCCGCTTCGCTCGGGCCAGGCCTCGAGCAGGACGCGGGCCGCCGATCGCGCATCCATTATCTGCAACGCCACCTGCCCGGCACGATGCGGATGCAGGATGACGATCTTGTCCCAAAGCTTCATATGTGTGCCAATCGTAAGAACGACACTGGTATAGACGCCGAAGCTTGCTTGAATTTTACTTGCCCGGATCAATAAATTGACAGGGGCCGGGAACGATATCCCGGCGTCAGAAG
This sequence comes from Rhizobiaceae bacterium, assembly GCA_020441805.1. Classification (GTDB taxonomy): domain Bacteria; phylum Pseudomonadota; class Alphaproteobacteria; order Rhizobiales; family Rhizobiaceae; genus Rhizobium_E. Next base: position 3,073 of record JAGRLJ010000122.1, on the reverse strand, counting down.
GTCGGCGGGGTGTTGATCCACAGCAGCACCGTCTCGCCTTCGTGGCTGTTGCGCCAGCTATGCGGGCGGCGGCTCTCGAAATAGAAGGAATCGCCGTCCCGCAACTCGAAGAACTGGTCTCCGTCGAGGACGATCTCCAGGCTTCCGGCCAGCACATGCAGGAACTCCTCGCCGTCATGGCCGTAGGCGCCCTCGCTCGACGCACCGGGGGCGAGCTGGAAGCGATGGCATTCCATCTTCCGACGGTCGGTCGTGAGGTTCTGCACGGTGACGCCCGAGGAGGTCGGCGGCCAGGCTGTCCATTCGCCGTTGCGCACCAGCGATTCGCGCTCGCTCGATTCCGCCTGTCCGGTGAGCACGGCGATCGTCGTGCCGTAGAACCCGGCGAGATCGTGCAGCGCCTTGACCGACAGGCCCTGCGATGTCCGCTCGAAGGTCGACAGGAGCGATACGGCGGTGCCGGTCTGCTCCGCGACCTTTTCCAGTGTGCAGCCCATGTCGCGGCGGAGGCGGCGGAGCTTCGGGCCGATCGCCCTGTCGCCGGCATGCGGCTCGGGATCGGGGGCGGCGCCCTCCGCCTGTCCGTCCTGCTCCTCGGCTCTCAGCGTCTCTCGGATCGCCGCAGGGTTGAGGCCCTTGTTGGTGCGGAGCCAGCTGACGCGCTTCAGCCGATCGACATGCGATGCGTCGTAGAGACGCTGCCCGGATTCGGTTCGGATAGGCTCGACCAGACCCTGGCTCTCCCAGAGCCGAAGCGTCGAGGCGGACACGCCCGCCATGCGCGCCGCTTCCGCGATCTTGTATCGAACCCTGTCATCCATGGCGCGTTGTCGGCTCCGGATTTTCATGGAAGCCATATTGCTACCCTACAGAAAAAATGCAAAGAATATTTTCGAAGCTGCGGGAGACGCATTCCGCCAGCCCGTCATCCGCCACCACCTTACGAGGGCCTGTCCATGCTGAACACCGAAGTTGCAGCCCGCCGCACCGATGCGATATCGCGCGGCGTCGGCGTCACCACGCAGATCTATGCCGACCGCGCCGAGAATGCCGAGATCTGGGACGTCGAGGGCCGTCGCTATATCGACTTCGCCGCCGGCATCGCCGTCGTCAATACCGGCCATCGCCATCCCAAGGTGATCGCGGCGGTCAAGGACCAGCTCGACCACTTCACCCATACCTGCCACCAGGTCGTGCCCTACGAGAATTACGTCCGCCTCGCCGAACGGCTCAACGATGCCGTTCCGGGCAACTTCAAGAAGAAGACCATCTTCGTCACGACCGGCGCCGAGGCGGTCGAGAACGCGATCAAGATCGCGCGCGCCGCGACCAACCGCTCCGCCGTCATCGCCTTTTCCGGCGCCTTCCATGGCCGCACCTTCATGGGCATGACGCTGACCGGCAAGGTCGTTCCCTACAAGGCGGGCTTCGGCGCGATGATGCCCGACGTCTTTCACGTTCCGTTCCCGGTGGAGCTGCACGGCACCTCGGTCGACGAGTCGCTGTCGGTCCTCGACAAGCTGTTCAAGGCCGATATCGATCCCAACCGGGTCGCCGCCTTCATCGTCGAGCCGGTTCAAGGCGAGGGCGGCTTTTATGAAGTGCCCCGCGCCTTCATGGCGAAGCTGCGCGAACTCGCCGACAAGCACGGCATCCTGCTGATCGCCGACGAGGTCCAGACCGGCTTCGCCCGCACCGGCAAGCTGTTCGCCATGGAGCATTACGGCGTGATCCCCGACATCACCACCATGGCCAAGGGCCTCGGCGGCGGCTTCCCGATCGCCGCGGTCACCGGCCGCGCCGAGATCATGGACGCGCCCGGACCGGGCGGCCTGGGCGGCACCTATGGCGGCAATCCGATCGGCATCGCCGCCGGCAACGCCGTGCTCGACGTGATCGAGGAGGAAGGTCTCAACGACCGCGCCGAACGCCTCGGCGGCCGCCTCAAGCAGCGCCTGCAATCGCTGATTGACGCCGTGCCGCAGATCGCCGACATCCGTGGCCCCGGCTTCATGAACGCCGTCGAGTTCAACATGCCGGGAACGAAGAATCCCAATTCGGACTTCGCCAACCGGGTGCGCGAGAAGGCGCTGGAAAAGGGGCTGATCCTGCTCACCTGCGGCGTCTACGGCAACGTCATCCGCTTCCTGGCGCCGATCACCATCCAGGACGAGGTCTTCGCCGAAGCGCTCGACATCCTCGAAGAAACCCTGCGCGAATGCGCCAAAGAGGCAGCCTGACCCATGACCATTTCCCAGTCCCTCCTGTCCAAGCTCAAGGACCCCTCGCTCGCCACCGACAAGGCGCTGATCGCCGGCGAATGGGTCGACAAAAGCGATAGCGGCAAGACGTTCAACGTCACCAATCCGGCCAATGGCGAGGTGATCGCGGTGCTGCCGGACATGAACCGCGCCGAGGCCGCCCGCGCCATCGACGCCGCCTACAAGGCCCAGAAGGAATGGGCCCAAAAGACCGGCAAGGAGCGCGCCGCCATCCTGCGCAAGCTCTACGAACTGATGGTGGCCAATGCCGACGACCTCGCCGCGATCCTGACGATCGAAATGGGCAAGCCCCTGGCCGAGGCCAAGGGCGAGATCCTCTATGGCGCCGCCTATGTCGAATGGTTCGGCGAGGAAGCCAAGCGCGTTTATGGCGACACGATCCCCGGCCACCAGCCGGACAAGCGCATCATCGTCATCAAGCAGCCGGTCGGCGTCGTCGCATCGATCACGCCGTGGAATTTCCCCAATGCGATGCTGGCCCGCAAGATGGCCCCGGCGATCGCCGCCGGCTGCGCGATGATCTCCAAGCCCGCCGCCGAGACGCCGCTCTCGGCGCTGGCGCTGGCGCTGCTCGCCGAGCGCGCCGGCGTGCCGGCCGGTGTGTTCAACGTCGTGACCTCGAAGGATTCGCCGTCGATCGGCAAGGAATTCACCGAGAACGAGAAGGTACGCAAGCTGACCTTCACCGGCTCGACCGGCGTCGGCAAGATCCTGATGCGCCAGGGCGCCGAGCAGATCATGAAGCTCGGCCTCGAACTCGGCGGCAATGCGCCCTTCATCGTCTTCGACGA
>JAGRLJ010000121.1:6261-13708 GCA_020441805.1 Rhizobiaceae bacterium | reverse complement strand
TTCACCAGCATGTAGTCGGCAAAACGGCCCGGCTTGCGATAATAGGATGTGCGCGTATCGCGGACACCTCTCCCCGTTACCAGATCACGAAGACCGGCCCGCGCCAGGATTTCGAAGGTTTCGCTTTCCGGCTCAACATTGAAATCGCCCGACAGTACGATCCGGTCGCCGGGAACGGCGATGGCGGAGACCAGTTCGGCGAGACGACGGGCCTGGGCGATGCGTTCGGGCGTATCCAACTTGCCGCCGAGATCGCGCAGGCCGTGGGTATGGATCACGCAGACGGGCCATCCGCGTTCGTAGTCGTAGAGCCTGACGGCATGCGCGTTGCGCGAGCGCGGGTGATCCCCATAGCCGTCCGGTGAGAAACCCTTGTGCACGAAGGCCTGGATCTGGCCGATGACCGGGATGCCGGCGCGGACGAAAGTGGCGAGGCCCCATTGCGACGGCACGGCGCGGTCGCCATCCCAGAGCTCGCCCCGCGCGGCCGGGCAGAAGGTGGCGACATGATCCGGAAGGGCGAGCGCGACGCCGCGAAAGAAATTGGCCCGCTGGGGCAGCACATGGTCGCCGTCGCGATAATCCAGCCAATCCATGTCCGAAGCCGGTGTATGCACGACCTCCTGGAGGCAGAGAACATCGGGCGATACCGACCGCATATAGGCGGCAAGCGCATCGTGCAGCCTACCACCCCAACCGTTCAGGCACATGATACGCATGATCTCTCTTCCGCCTTCCGGTGAGCGGGATGAAAAGTCGCGGCTATTTCAGGAACTTGACGCCCCGGCCGATGATCTTGTCATCCGGCTTGCCGATCACGTCCTTGTCCTTGCCGTCGTAATCGATGGCGCGAAGGATGTGCTTGATGACTTCGAGCCGGCCACGGCGCTTATCGTTGTTGCGCACGACATGCCAGGGCGCGTCGTCGGTATCGGTGTCCTCAAGCATCCGGTCGCGCTTGTCGGTGTAATCGCCCCATTTCGTCAGGGCGGCGATGTCCATCGGCGACAGCTTCCAGATCTTGAGCGGATCGTGGCGACGGTCGTGGAAGCGCTTGATCTGCATTTCGCGGCCGATATTGAGATAGAACTTGAAGAAGAAGATACCATCCTGGACGAGCAGCTTCTCGAAGCGCGGAACCGTCTTCATGAAAGCCTCGTACTGCTCCGGCGTGCAGAAGCCCATCACCGGCTCGACGCCGGCGCGGTTGTACCAGGATCGGTCGAAAAGCACGAATTCGCCCGAGGTCGGGAATGTCGAGACATAGCGCTGGAAATACCACTGGCCGCGCTCGGTCTCGGTCGGCTTGGTAAGCGCGACGATGCGGGCGGAGCGCGGATTCATGTTCATCTTCACCGCATTGATCGAGCCGCCCTTGCCGGCGGCGTCGCGGCCCTCGAACAGGCTCATGACCCGCGCGCCGCTCTTCTGCTGCCAGATCTGGAGCTTGACGAGTTCGACCTGCAAGGCTTCCAGCCGGTCCTCATATTCCTCGTCATCCAGCTTCTTGCCATAGGGAAATCCTCCCGAGGACAGGGCATGCCGCTGCGCCCAGTCCGGAAGATCGGGATCGTCGATGTCGAACAGGCGCTTCTCGCCGTCGAAATCCAGCTCCACGGGGTCGGTCCTGACCTGATCCAGCATGCTCTCCTCCGATATGCATCGCTTCGAGACGAAGGGAGTTGTCCATATTTGCCTTGTGAATTCAAGCACCCCATGGAAAACCTGTCATAAAGCAGCGATAGCAAGGGGTGGCCGGATGCGGCGGGACGAAGGGGAGGCATGGACGCGATGGGGGCCTGGATAAGACGGCGCGGCATCCATCTTCTCATCGCCGCCGCCAGCGCCGCCTCGGTCTATCTCCTGTCGGCCTCGGCTTCGGCGGCCATGGCGGCCGGCATCATCGCGCTTCTGCCGCTGCTCCGGCCGGCGGGACGGACGGCGCCCGCGGCGACACCGGCCGCGGCCGGACCCGCGGCGCGGTCGGACCCGCTCGCTTCGGCCCGGGCGGCCTTCGCGGGCTTCGACAGCCCCGTCCTGCTGCTGAACGCCACGGGCAATCTTCTCTACCAGAATCCCGCCGCCATCCACGCCTTCGGCGAAATCGGCAAGGGCCAGCACATATCGGCACGCATCCGGCAGCCCGCCGTGCTCGCCATGGTCAAGGAGTCGCTGGCGAGCGGCGATCCCGGCAGCACCGAGATCACGACGCCGATGCCGTCCGAGAACGTCTATCTCGTCCGGATCGTCAAGGCGCAGGGCGCCGCCGATTTCTTCGTGCTGATCTTCCGCGACATATCCGAAACGCGGCGGATCGACCGGATGCGGACGGATTTCGTCGCCAATGCCTCGCATGAATTGCGCACCCCGCTCGCTTCGATGCGCGGCTTCATCGAAACCCTGCAAGGTCCGGCCCGCAACGACGCGAAGGCGCAGGAAAGGTTCCTCGGCATCATGCACGAACAGGTCAACCGCATGAGCCGGCTGGTCGACGACCTGCTGTCGCTTTCGCGGCTGGAACTCAAGGCGCGGCTGGCGCCGGACGGCGCCGTCGATCTCGTGCCGCTGATCGGGTCGGTCTGCGATGCGCTCGCACCGCTCGCGGACGACCTCGGCGTCGAGATCGTCCGGCATGTTCCGGCCGGGCCGGTGATGGTGCAGGGCGATGCCGATGAGCTCACACAGGTCTTCGAGAACCTCATCGAGAATGCCTGCAAATACGGACAGGAGGGCAAGACCGTCGATGTGACCCTTACCGCGGAAGACGGACGACCGCCGGAAGTCGATATCCGCGACCACGGGACCGGCATACCCGAAGAACATGTGCCGCGACTGACGGAACGCTTCTACCGCGTCAATGTCGAGAGCAGCCGGTCGAAAAAGGGAACGGGCCTCGGGCTCGCCATCGTCAAGCATATCCTGACTCGCCATCGGGCGCGGCTCGTCATCCGCTCCGAGCTGGGCAAGGGCAGCACGTTTACCGTGCGCTTCTGACACAAAGGCGGGGGAAGCTGCCGGCCATACAATAAATAGTCCTTATTTTACAATAAGTTGTTCTGTCACAAATCTTTCGTTGAACTGACATAAAAGGATCGGTGTCCGGGGTCTAGAGAGGACCGGGCCGCAAGAGCAAGGCCAGGGCGTCCCGCAGCGGCGCCGCCAATCCAGCCCGAACGGGAGAGATCAGATGAAACTCGCAAAGACCACCGTGGCGGCGCTCGTCGCCTCCGTCGCATTCGCAGGCGCTTCCCTCGCCGCCGACCAGATCCATATCGCCGGCTCCTCGACCGTGCTGCCCTATGCCAAGATCGTCGCCGAGCAGTTCGCCGAGACCTATCCGGACTTCAAGGCGCCGGTGGTCGAATCCGGCGGTTCGGGCGCCGGCCTCAAGGAATTCTGCAAGGGCGCGGGCGCCGACACGATCGACATCGCCAATTCCTCCCGCAAGATCAAGGACTCGGAGATCGAGACCTGCAAGAAGAACGGCGTGACCGACATTACCGAAGTCAAGATCGGCTATGACGGCATCGTCTTCGCCCTCGACAAGTCCGCGCCGGACCTGGCGTTCGAGGCGGCCGACATCTACAAGGCGCTGGCCGCCGAACTCGTGGTCGAGGGCAAGGTCGTCGCCAATCCGAACACGAACTGGAAGCAGGTCAACGACAAGCTCGCCGACCTCGACATCCAGGCCTTCATTCCGGGCGAGAAGCACGGCACCCGCGAAGTGTTCGAGGAAAAGCTGCTGATCGCCGGCTGCAAGGACAGCGGCGCGCTGGACGAACTCGTCAAGACCGGCCTTTCCGAGAAGGACGCGGAAGGCAAGTGCAAGGCCGTGCGCAAGGACGGCAAGGCGGTCGATATCGACGGCGACTATTCGGAGACGCTCGCCCGCATCGACGCCAACAAGAAGGCCGTGGGCGTGTTCGGCCTGTCCTTCTACGAGAACAATGCCGACAAGCTGAAGGTCGCGACCGTCGGCGGCGTGCTGCCGTCCGTCGAGACCGTCGCCAAGGGCGAGTATCCGGTTTCGCGTCCGCTGTTCTTCTACGTCAAGAAGGCGCATCTGGATGCCGTTCCCGGCCTGAGGGAATATGTCGAGTTCTTCACCTCCGACCAGATGATCGGCCCGGATTCCCCGCTCGCCGACTATGGCCTGATCCCGGCTCCGGACGCCGAGCGCGAGGAAATCCGCGCCGCCGTGTCCGACTGGAAGAACATGTAACCGGCATGCGGCCGGCGGGCCTTCGTCCGCCGGCCTTCATTCCATATCGCGGGCATGGAGCCCAGGGTCCGGCGAGGGTGTTGAGATGGCGAGCGCCTCGGTTTTTCTGATTATCCTGATCATTGGCGCGGTCGCCTATGTCCTGGTGCGCGCCAGGTCGGCGTCCGTCGTCGGCGGCGACGTGCGCAAGCTGCATTCGCGTCCCAATTATTTCGGCGCGCATGCGGCGATCTGGGCGATACTGCCGGCGACGATCTTTCTCATCGTCGCGTCCGGCATCGGCGCCGGCCTCGTCGAACGCTCGGTGCGGGCCTCGCTGCCGGCCGAGCAACTGGCCAAGCCGGCGAGCGAGCAGGACGTGATCTACGGCATGGTCAGCACCATTTCCACGGGCTACGACCGGATGTCGCCGGAGGAGCGCGGCGCGGTCGATGCCGACCTCAGCCGGCTCAAGGCCACGCTGGGCTCCAAGGGCCTGCCGCTGGCGCAGGACCCGCAGCCCTTCATGGTGGATGCCGCAAAGCGCCTGACCGGCGAGACGGCCTCGATGCGATGGACGGTGGCGATCGTGGCGATCCTGCTCTCGCTCGCGGGCGCCGCCTATTCCCATATGCGGGTATCGCCGACCTTCCGCGCCCGCAACAATGTCGAGCGGGTCATGCTCTGGGCGCTGATCCTGTCCTCGACCATCGCCATCCTCACCACCTTCGGCATCGTGGGCTCGCTGATATCGGAGACGTTCCGCTTCTTCACGGAGGTCTCGCCCATCAATTTCTTCTTCGGGACAGTCTGGGATCCGCGCTTTTCGACGGAAGGCAATTCCGCCGGACAGTTCGGCCTGATCCCGCTGCTGCTGGGCACGCTCTACATCGCCCTGGTGGCGATGCTGATCGCCGTGCCGGTCGGCCTGTTCGCCGCGATCTACATGGCCGAATATGCCTCGCGGCAGGTCCGGTCGCTGGTCAAGCCGCTGCTGGAAGTGCTGGCCGGTATCCCCACCATCGTCTACGGCTTCTTCGCGCTGGTCACGGTCGGCCCGTTCTTTCGCGATTTCTCGGCGAGCCTCTGGGGCGCGCTTACCGGCAACTATACGAATTTCATCGAGGCGCAGAGCGTGCTGACCGCCGGCTTCGTGATGAGCATCCGCCTCATTCCCTTCGTCTCGTCGCTTTCCGACGACATCATCACCGCCGTGCCGCGGGCGATGCGCGACGGCTCGCTCGGCCTCGGCGCCACGCGGTCGGAGACCATGAAGCGGGTGATCCTTCCGGCGGCGCTTCCCGGTATCATGGGCGCCCTCTTGCTCACCGGATCGCGCGCCATCGGCGAGACCATGATCGTGGTGCTGGCCGCCGGCGTCGCCGCCAATCTTCAGTTCTCGCCCTTCGAGCCGATGACCACCATCACCGTGAAGATCGTCAACCAGCTGACCGGCGACCTCGAATTCAACTCCCCGCAGACGCTCGTCGCCTTCGCGCTCGGCATCACGCTCTTCGTGCTGACGCTCGCCATGAACGTCTATGCCCTCTATATCGTCCGCAAGTACCGGGAGCAGTACGAATGACCGACGCCGTCATCAATTCCCCCCTCGCCCCGGCCGCCGCCGCGCCCCCGCGCGACATCGGCATCAAGCGCCGGCGCGCCGCCGAGGCCCGGTTCCGGTTCTACGGCCTCGCCGCCATCGTCATCGGCATCGCCTTCCTGGTCATGCTGATGGTCTCGATCGTCTCCAAGGGCTACACGGCCTTCTTCCAGACGATGATCACCGTGTCCGTCGAATTCTCGGAAAAGGTCATCGATCCGTCGAACAAGCGCGCCGCCAATCCCAAGGTCCTCGTCACGGCCAACTATCCGAACCTCGCCCGCGACGCGGTGGCGCGGGCCGTCGGTATCGACCCGGCGGACCGGCCGGCGATGGCCAGACTCAAGGGCTTCGTTTCCGACAGCGTGCGCGCGCAGCTGCGCGACATGGTCGTGGCCGATCCCGGCATCATCGGCAGGACGATCCCGGTCACCTTCCTGGCGTCAGCCAATATCGACTCCGCCTACAAGGGCCAGATCGATCTCGACGTGCCGGAAAAGGACCGCAAGATCTCCGACGCCCAGGTCGGGATCATGAACAAGCTCGCCGAGGCCGGCGCGCTGCGCGAACACTTCAATCCCGCCTTCCTCACCGCCGGCGCATCGAGCCGTCCCGAGGCGGCGGGCCTCGGCGTCGCCATCCTCGGCTCGGTCTATACGATGCTGATCGTGCTGGCGCTCGCCCTGCCGATCGGGGTCTGCGCCTCGATCTATCTCGAGGAATTCGCCCCGAAGAACCGCTGGACCGACCTCATCGAGGTCAATATCAACAACCTCGCCGCCGTGCCGTCGATCGTCTACGGCCTGCTCGGCCTCTCCATCTTCATCAATATCATGGGCATGCCGCGTTCGGCCTCGATCGTCGGCGGCTTCGTGCTGGCGCTGATGACGCTGCCGACGATCATCATCGCAACCCGCGCCGCCCTGAAAGCCGTACCGCCCTCGATCCGCGCCGCCGCGCTGGGCCTCGGCGCCTCGAAGATGCAGACGGTGACGCATCACGTGTTGCCGCTCGCCATGCCCGGCATCCTCACCGGCACGATCATCGGGCTTGCCAATGCGCTCGGCGAAACCGCGCCGCTGCNNTGCTGCTGATCGGCATGGTCGCCTTCGTCGTGAACTATCCGACGACGCCCTTCGAGCCGGCCACCGCGCTGCCCGTCCAGATCTATATGTGGGCCAACGAGGCGGAGCGCGCCTTCGTCGAGCGAACCTCGGGCGCGATCATCGTGCTGCTCGTCTTTCTCATCGTGATGAACATCGCCGCCATCCTGTTGCGCCGGCGCTTCGAACGCCGCTGGTAGGGAGAAATACCCGTGAATATGCTTACCGATATCGAAGTCGAAAAGACGATTGGCAAATCCATGAGCAATGAACCGAGCTACAAGATGGTCGGCAAGGACGTTTCCGTCCATTACGGCGAGAAGCGCGCCCTGTTCGACGTCAATCTCAACATCCGCCAGCATACGGTGACGGCGCTCATCGGCCCCTCCGGCTGCGGCAAGTCGACGTTCCTGCGCACACTCAACCGCATGAACGACACGATCGACGGCTGCCGGGTGACGGGCACGATCACGCTCGACAACGACGACATATACCGCCCCTCGCTCGACGTGGTCGAACTGCGCGCCCGCGTCGGCATGG
>JAGRLJ010000121.1:0-6247 GCA_020441805.1 Rhizobiaceae bacterium | reverse complement strand
CCCTTCCCGAAATCGATCTACGAAAACGTGGCCTACGGGCCGCGCATCCACGGACTCGCGAAATCCAAGGCCCAGCTCGACGAGATCGTCAATTCGAGCCTGCAACGCGCCGGTCTCTGGAACGAGGTCAAGGATCGCCTCAACGAGCCCGGCACCGGCCTCTCCGGCGGCCAGCAACAGCGCCTCTGCATCGCGCGCGCGGTGGCCGTGAGCCCGGAAGTGATCCTGATGGACGAACCCTGCTCGGCGCTCGACCCGATCGCCACCGCCAAGGTCGAGGAACTGATCCACGAATTGCGCGAGAATTTCACCATCGTCATCGTCACCCACNNCACTCGATGCAGCAGGCGGCGCGCGTCTCCCAGCGCACCGCGATGTTCCATCTCGGCTATCTCGTGGAAGAGAACGATACCGACAAGATCTTCACCAATCCGGACGACCAGCGCACCCAGGACTACATCATGGGCCGTTTCGGCTGAGTTCCGCACCGGCCCGTGGCGCATCCGAATTCATGAGGTACTGACATGTCCACCGCACATATCTATTCCGTCTTCGACGAGGAACTGAAGCATCTTTCCCGCCGCATCGCCGAGATGGGCGGCATGGCCGAGCAGATGGTCGCCGACGCGATCCGCGCGCTCGTCTCCTCCGATTCCGCCCTTGCCCAGCGGGTGATCTCCGAGGATGCGGTGATGGATGCCACCGAGCGGGAGATCGGCGACAAGGCGATCCTGATGATCGCCAAGCGCCAGCCGGTCGCCGCCGATCTTCGCGAGATCATCGGCTCGATCCGCATCGCCTCCGACCTCGAGCGCGTCGGCGATCTCGGCAAATCGACCGCCAAGCGGGTGATCGCGGTGCAGACCAGCGGCATTCCCCGGCCGCTCGCCCGCGGCATCGAGCATCTCTCCGAGCTGGCGCTGACCCAGCTCAAGGACGTGCTGGACGTCTATTCGACCCGCTCGGCCGAGAAAGCCGAGCAGATCCGCGCCCGCGACGAGGAAATCGACGCGATGTATACCTCGCTGTTCCGCGAGATGCTGACCTATATGATGGAGGATCCGCGCAACATCACGCCCTGCACGCATCTCCTGTTCTGCGCCAAGAATATCGAGCGCATCGGCGACCATGCCACCAATATCGCCGAGACGATCTATTACATGTCGACCGGCGAGCAGCCGGCCGGCGAGCGGCCGAAGGACGACAACACCGCCTCGGTCGTCCAGCAGCCCGCCAAGTAACGACCAGGTGGCCGGGAAGATATCGATGCAGCCGAGGATCATGGTTGTGGAAGACGAGGAAGCGCTGGGCACCCTGCTGAGCTACAACCTCGAGGCGGAGGGCTATGAGGTCGAGGTGATCGCCCGTGGCGACGAGGCGGATATCCGCCTCCAGGAACGGGTGCCCGACCTCCTGGTGCTCGACTGGATGCTGCCCGGCGTTTCGGGGATCGAGCTTTGCCGGCGGCTGAGAATGCGGCCGGAAACCGAGCGGCTGCCCGTCATCATGCTCACCGCCCGCGGCGAGGAGAGCGAGCGCGTGCGCGGGCTTTCCACCGGCGCGGACGACTATGTGGTCAAGCCCTTCTCGACGCCGGAACTGATGGCCCGCGTCAGGGCCATGCTGCGCCGGGTGCGGCCGAGCGCCATTTCCTCGGTGCTGAAATGCGGCGATGTCGAGCTCGACCGCGAGACCTACCGCGTCCACCGCCGCTCGCGCGAGATCCGGCTCGGGCCGACGGAATTCAAGCTGCTGGAATTCTTCATGTCGTCGCCCGGCCGCGTCTTCTCGCGCTCGCAACTGCTCGATGGCGTGTGGGGCCACGACATCTATGTCGACGAACGCACCGTGGATGTCCATGTCGGCCGCCTTCGCAAGGCGCTCAACATTTCCAACATGCCGGATATCATCCGCACCGTGCGCGGCGCGGGCTATGCGATGGAAACCTGATCAGGATCCGGGCAGGACGCGGATGCCGTAGAGGCGGATCGACGCGCCCTCGCCGGTCAGATCGCTGTTGATGACGATATGGCCGGCGTCGCTCGGCCCCATCCTGCCCTCGAACTTCACCTGGATCAGTTCGTCCGCCCGCTCGTTGGTCACCGTATAGCGATGGCGGCCGCAATCGCCCAATGTCTTGAATTCGCACTGGACATAGATCTGCGCCGGCTTGTCGCCGTTCGATTTCACGGTCACCGCGATGGTGGAGGTCTTGCCGGCCAGGTCCTGCAACAATGACGCCGGCACCTCGACAAGGACATCGCCGTCCTGGTCCGGCGCATTGGACGTGATGATGGTCGCAAGGCCGTCGCTGTCGCGATGCTCGCCGATCGCCGCCGAGTCGCGCGGCGTCACGGCCCCGGCATTGACGCCGGGCTTGTATATGTTGATCCAGTCGCTGGAAAAGCCGCGCAGCGTGTCGAGCCGCGTTTCCTGCTGCTCCGGCTGGTTCGATTCGGCGCGCAGGGCATCCGGCACGAGCTTGAAATCGCTGCTGCCCTTCAACGCCGCGTCGACCATCCCGGTATCGTAGACCCACCAGACGCCGCCGCCGATAATGCCGAACAGGAAGAGGTAGACAAAGGCCGAGACGAAGGTCGAGCCGAGACGGCCCCGTCGCGCCGGCGGCGGCGCGGTCTTGCCGGCATCGTCGTCCCATTCCGAAGCCGGGGTAACGGCGGTCGTCGAAGGCCGCGCATCGCGCGTCGCCGACAGGCCGGAAAGCGAGCCTTCATCCAGGACCGGCTCCCGGCGCGCGACGGCTTCCGGCATATCGGGCCCCATGTCGATAACCGGCGCCTCCTCCCGCCGGGTCGCCTCGAATTCCGCGTCCAGCGGTTCGACGGCCGGCGCGGCGGCGGGTTCGACGCGGGCGACGGGCTCCGCCTCCACCGGCGGCGGCTCGATGCCCGGAAGGGGCTCGGCCTCGGCAGCCTCTTCCTCCGGCTCACGCTCGATGGCGACACGCTCGAACCGGGCAATCGTGCGCAGCCGGGCCAGTTCCTCGTCCTCGATCTCGCGGATCGTCGCCTCGAGCCGCTGCCGCTGGCGCGCGATCACGGCGGGATCGGCGATATCCTGCTTGCGCAGGCCGAGATCGAGCGCATTGCGCGCCGACTGGTAGATGCGCGCGCGGATATCGGGATCCGATCGCTCGGCGCGCTCCAGCGCATTCCTGATCGCCTGTTCCAGTCCGCTCAAGCCTCGATCCCTCGTCCGTGCGCGCCGCGCGCCGCTTCATCCTCCGGTAACCATTCGCCATCCCCTTGGCAAGCGGCCGGACGGGGAATGAACGGCATCCTCAACGCCACTGCGCGCGAATCATGGCAAGTTTCCGGTGGAAAGAAAATTCAACCTTGAACGATATCGCGGTTTCCGCTTAGCTGCGGGCCGTTTGAACCGTTGGACATGCCGATGGCCCTGCCGCCGATACTCGAAAACAAGCTGCGCCTGCCGGTAGTGGCGGCGCCGATGTTCATCATCTCCCATCCCGCGCTCGTCATCGCCCAGTGCAAGGCCGGCATTGTCGGTGCCTTTCCCGCGCTCAATGCGCGGCCGGAAAGCCAGCTCGACGAATGGCTCGCCGAGATCACCGAGGCGCTCGCCGCCCATGACACGGCCCGTCCCGACCGCCCGGCGGCCCCTTTCGCGGTCAACCAGATCGTCCACGGCTCGAACCGGCGGCTGGAGCACGACCTCGGCCTTTGCGTGAAATACCGGGTGCCGATCGTGATCTCATCGCTGGGCGCGGTGCCCGAAGTCAACCACGCCGTCCATTCCTATGGCGGCACGGTGCTGCATGACGTGATCAACGACCGCCATGCCCGGTCGGCGATCCGCAAGGGGGCCGACGGGCTGATCGCGGTGGCGGCCGGCGCCGGAGGCCATGCGGGCACGCTGTCGCCCTTCGCGCTGGTGCAGGAGATCCGCCAATGGTTCGACGGGCCGCTGCTGCTTTCCGGCGCGATCGCCCATGGCGGGGCCATCCTCGCCGCGCGGGCGATGGGCGCCGACCTCGCCTATATCGGCTCGCCCTTCATCGCCACCGGGGAAGCGCGCGCATCCGAGGCCTACAAGCAGATGATCGTCGATTCGAACGCCGCCGACATCGTCTATTCGAACTATTTCACCGGCATCCACGGCAACTATCTCAAAGGCTCGATCCGTGCCATGGGCATGGATCCCGACGCACTGCCGGAAGCCGACCGCACGAAGATGGATTTCGAGAATGCCGCATCCGGCCCAAAGGCCTGGAAGGAGATCTGGGGCGCGGGCCAGGGCATCGGCGCGGTCAAATCCGTCGTTCCCGTCCAGGCGCTGGTCGACCGGCTGGACGACGAATATCGGGCCGCGAAAAAGCACCTCTGCGGCTGACGCCACATCCCCTCGCGCAAAAGCCACCCACTCTCCGCGATTTTCCTTCATTCCCCACCTTGCATTCTCGACCGGTTGGCGCTATCAGCCCTCTCGTTCGCTCCTCCGGCCCGCTGGACGGATCGCGGGCCGCTTTCGCTCAGTCGGTAGAGCACGTCATTCGTAATTACCGGGTCCGCTCGGGAATGATGTTCGAAGCCAATGGCTTGGTGGATGAAGGAATAAAATAGTAGGGCGATAGTAGGTTGCCCTGCGCTTGGTGAGCCGCCTTAGCTCAGTCGGTAGAGCATCGCATTCGTAATGCGGGGGTCACGTGTTCGAGTCACGTAGGCGGCACCAGTCATAATTCCGCGGTGCAAGGATGATGTTTTCCAAGCGTAACAATTTCGCTTCCGCACCGCCAATCACTGTACGAACAGATGCGCCCGACGGGTTGCGCTTTGCGGTAATTCAGAACGCATATGATTGTGGTCCAAGTTACAGCCAAATTCGATCCGTCGTTTGCCGAGTTCTGCTAACCGCGCCAGACCCGAATAACTGGAGCGAAGTTCCGAACATTCGCGATGAGGTGCTCTACGACATTCGACAGTGCGTCTGGTACAAAGTCTATGACGTCGCGGAGACCCTCTTATCTTTTATCGAAGGCACTTACGGATACGACGCAGCGGTGCAATACGCCGAGGCGATGAACGCCTTCTTCATCGAGGCGGGGATTGGCTGGCAGTTTACGCCGAATGAAGGGATTGTTTTTCGCGGAGACGAGACGTTCCAAGTTGCCACTGCCGAAGCCGCAAAGACCCTACAAGGGAGCGGGCGGAAGAACGCATCTTCCGAGATCGAAGAAGCGATCAGAGACATTTCCCGACGACCTGATCCAGACATTACGGGCGCAATCTCGCACTCAATGGCTGCCGTCGAATGCGTCGCACAGGACGTCTTGGGAAGCAAAGACACGCTTGGCAAAATCGTAGGAAATCTCAACTTGCCGAAGCCGCTAGATGAAGCGGTAAGTAAGCTATATGGTTTCGCGTCGCAACATGGGCGGCATGTCAGCGAACAAAGTAGACCAGCACCGGAGGACGCAGAACTTCTCGTGCAGGTATCGTGCGCGATCTGCACATACTTGTCCAAGAGGAACCCATAAGGCGTGCCCTTAAAAGTCAGCGACAAGCTGACCCCCGCATCTTCGACTGATACGCCTCAGCGCCTCTCCAGCCGCCGCTTGACGGCTTTCCGGACACGATACCAGTAGGTCTGTTCAGCTCCGTCGCTGTCATACCACGCGCGCTCATGGCGGGCGAAAGCCTCAAGCTCCGGGTCGGGATATCGGGATATGATGTCGTCAGCCACGCGGACGATGTCGTCGGTGGGGATCAGTCTTGGCTTGATCGCGTCGGTCCAGATCGTCCACAGCATAAGGCCGACAAATATGATGGCCTGCCCGCCGAAGAAGATCAGTAGCAGCCACGAAATCGCTTGAACGAATATATCCCACATCGCACCGCCCTAACGAAGTACGATGTAGCCTATAGTCAACACGGACAAATTGAAAGCAAAATGAGACTCATCGTCCGTGGGCTTATTGTCTTCATTCCCGATGAATGCCGCGCATGGAAGATGTGCGCGCCATCCTCGCCCGGAACATCAAGGCGGCCCGGAAACGGCTGACCCTCTCGCAGGAAGAACTTGCGGCGCGGGCGGAGATCGACCGCACCTACGTCTCCGGCATTGAGCGGCAAGTCAGGAACCCGACGATCACGGTAGTCGCGAAATTCGCCGAAGCGCTCGAGACAACGACGGCGGACCTGCTGACCGACGAGACCGCATGATCCTCGCCTCGGAGACGGCCACGGTGTCGCCAGCAAGGCGCTTC
>JAGRLJ010000461.1 GCA_020441805.1 Rhizobiaceae bacterium | reverse complement strand
TCGCCCCTGCCGGTGCCGCGGTCCGACACCTTGCCGGAATCGCGCGGATAGTTGTTTTCCTGGTGAAGGGAGATGGTGAGCACGTCGGGGCGATCGTAGAAGATCGCCTCTGTGCCGTTGCCGTGATGGACATCCCAGTCGATGACCGCGATGCGGCCGGCGCGCTTTTCGGCAAGGGCGGCCTCGACTGCCACCGAGATATTGGCCAGCAGGCAGAAGCCCATCGGCTTGTCCGGCAGGCAATGGTGGCCCGGCGGCCGGGACAGGGCATAGGCGTTGCGCTGCCCGCCCGCCAGCACCGTTCGCAGCGCATCCGTGGCGAGGCCGGCCGAAAGGGCGGCGATCTCGTAGCCGCCGGGTCCGAAGGGGGTGCGCTCGCCCAGCTCGCCGCCCTTGCCGTCCGACAGGCGCTTGAATTCGTCGAGATAATGCGCCGGATGGACCCGCAGCAGTTCCTCGCGCGATGCGGGCGGCGCGGAGGAAACCGCCAGCGCGTCGATCAGGCCCGTGACGTGGAGCAGGTTCTTGAGGCGCCGTTTCGTCTCGGGATTTTCTGGCAGGCCGCCGGCCGCGAGCGGCTGTACCAGCCCGCCCACGGGCGCGAGGAAGGCATAGGACCCGCCCGCATGCCAGAAACATTTCTCATCCCACCAGAAACCCGTTGCAGCCGCCAAGATCGAATCCCTCCGTTTGTTCCATCAGGTTGCACTGTCGCCGGGCCGGATCAAGCTCCATCCCCGGCATGGCCGCGAAATACCGCGCGCAAAGAGCGCAAGCCGCCATGGATGGGGACAGGCATCTATTCCGTCCCGGCCGCCCGCGCGTAGAAGGCCCTGGCATCGCCGAAGGCGCCGTGGCGCGAATCCGGCCGCGTATAGAACATATGGCCGCCGCGATAGATGGTCAGCACGGTGCGTCCCTCGGCCAGCGTCGGCGGAAGGTGATCGAGCACGTAGCGGCTGGCGCCATAGGGCGTGAGAATGTCGCCATAGCCATGCATGACCATTAGCCGGAAACCCGGCAAGGTGGCGAGAAGCTCGCGGATGTCGCTCGATGCCTCGGCGTCGCCGCGCGAACCGCTGCGCCCCTCCTTCCAGTCCCAGCGGCGGTTCACGTCGAGCGAAAGCAGGCTGTAGGTCATTTCGCAGGGATAATTGAGCTCGCGGCGCGCATAGCTCGCGAAAAACGAGCCGTAGGCACGGGTATAGCCGTCGAGGACCGGGTCGTCCGCGCGCGCGGACGGCGTCTCCGGATAGGGATCGGGGGCGGTGAGGGCGGCGTCATAGGGGCTCGCGATCTCGCCGTCCGGCGTCTTCGACAGAATATCGCCCAGGAAACCGCGCGCGCGTTCGACGAGCCTGCGGTCGATGCCGGTCAGACGCGCGACCTTGTCGTAGAAGGCGGCGCCCTCGGGTCCGTCCGGCGCCGGTCCCGCGAGCGAGACGAGATAATCGCCCATCGCGAAGGTCTCGGCCTCGGCGACCGACTTGACGTCGAACGCCTTTTCGCGCTCCAGCCTGGCGGCGACGATCGAGGGAAATTGCAGTGCCGCGCCGAGCGGATCGTCGCTGTCGCGGAATATCAGCCGCGCCTCGATCATCGGCGATACCATGATCACGCCGGATACCAGCATGCCCTGGCTGTCCTTCAGGGCGCGGGCCACCTTTGCGGCCCGGAAGCCGCCATAGCTTTCGCCGAGGAGATATTTCGGAACGTCCAACCGGCCGCTGCGCTGGACATAGAGTGAGATGACCTTGGCCATCGCCTCGGCGTCCTGGCGTATGCCGTAGAATTCGTTTCCGTCACCCGCTGCCCGGCTCCAGCCGGTGCCGACCGGATCGATGAAGACGAGGTCGGTGAAACGCAGCCAGCTTTCGGGATTGTCCACCAGACGAGCCGCGGCGCCGTCGTCGCCATTCGCGCCGAAATCGACGACGCGCGGGCCTGCCAGGCCGAGATGGAGGTAGGCGGAGGCCGCGCCGGGGCCGCCGTTGAAGGCGAAGGTGAGAGGACGCCGCGCGCCGTCCGCCCGGATATAGGCGGTGTAGAAGACTTTCGCCGAGACCTTGCCGTCCGTCCCGTGCAATTCGATCGTGCCGGCGGTAGCGCGATAGGGCAGCGGCCCGTCCGGCGTCGGGAGCACATGTTCGGTTACCGCGTCGGCGGGCAGGAGCCCGAAAATGCCCTGCACCGCGGGCTCGATGTCGCGGGCCGAATCGGCCGAGGCTGTCGCGGCGCCGAGCGTGATCGCGACGCAGAGGGCGGAAACCAGGCGGAAAAGCTTCATGAGACGAACTCCTTTGCTTTTCCTCTGTACAGGAGATCGGGCGGGAATCCGGCATGGCCGGATCACATCCTGTTGAACGGTGTCGGCGTGGCCGGGGCGTTCGAGTCATCGCCGTCTCCCAACGGACGGGCGCCGGGCGGCTCGTCGGTCGTGGCTTTGGGGTTGTCCGGAAAGAAAAATCCTGTAGGAGATCGGCGAGGCCGGCCGGTGGCCGGTATCGCGACGTCAGGAGCTGTTTCTTGAAATATTTCATAACCGGGACGGCCGGTTTCGTCGGCTTCCATCTCGCCAGGCGGCTGCTCGAGGATGGGCATGCGGTGACCGGCTTCGACGGGATGACCCCCTATTACGACGTCACGCTCAAACATCGACGCCACGCCATCCTCGCGCGCCATCCCCGTTTCGTGGAGGTCCTTGCCCGGCTGGAGGACGCCGGGGCGCTCGATGCGGCGATGGATGCCGCCACACCCGATATCGTCGTGCATCTCGCCGCGCAGGCGGGGGTTCGCTACAGCCTCGAAAATCCGCAGGCCTATGTCGATTCCAATCTCAACGGATCGTGGAACCTGTTCGAGGCCGCCCGCCGCCATGCGCCGAAGCATCTGCTTCTCGCCTCGTCCTCCTCCATCTATGGCGCGAATGCCAAGATTCCCTTCGCCGAGACCGATCGCAGCGACGAGCCGCTGACCCTCTATGCGGCCACGAAGAAATCGATGGAGGTGATGGCGCACAGCCAGTCGCATCTCCACCGGATCCCGACGACCGCCTTCCGATTCTTCACCGTCTACGGAC
>JAGRLJ010000120.1 GCA_020441805.1 Rhizobiaceae bacterium | reverse complement strand
TCGGCAAGCTGATCGTGCATGGCCGGACGCGCGTCGAATGCATGATGCGTCTCCGTCGCGTGCTCGACGAATTCGTCATCGACGGCATCAAGACCACGCTGCCGCTGTTTCAGGACCTGGTTTCCAACCCGGACATCGCCAATGGCGACTATGATATCCACTGGCTGGAGCATTATCTCGCCGGCCCGACCGTCTGAGGCCGGCGGGCCCGACGATCGACAGAGGGAAGTCGCGTGATGGCGGGCATGATTTCCGATCGCCACGCCATCACGCCCGAGATCCTGCTGCGCGCCTATGCGGCGGGCATGTTTCCCATGGCGGAATCGGCCGACGATCCGGAGGTGTTCTGGGTCCAGCCGAAGATTCGCGGGATCATACCGCTCGACGGATTTCATGTCTCCAGAAGCCTCGCCAAGACGATGCGCAGGAAGCCTTTCGACGTCCGTTTCAATACCGCCTTCGGGCGGGTGATGGAGCTCTGCGCCGAGGCCACCGGCGAACGCCCCACGACCTGGATCAATCCGCTGATCCAGCATCTCTACAAGGAACTGCATCGGATGGGCTACACCCATTCGGTCGAGGCCTGGCAGGGCGACGAACTGGTCGGCGGGCTCTATGGCGTCTCGCTCGGCTCGGCCTTCTTCGGAGAGAGCATGTTCTCGCGGCGGACGGATGCGTCCAAGATCTGCCTCGTCCATCTTGTGGAGCGCCTGAAGGCGCGCGGCTTCACGCTGCTCGACACGCAGTTCACCACCGACCATCTCAAGTCCTTCGGCGCCATCGACATTCCGCGTCGAGATTACGAGAAGCTGCTTGAAATGGCCATGCGGTCGGACGATCTCGAATTCGACGATCCCGCGACTGCCGGCGGTCGCTGACAACCGGCTGACCGGCTATTGGCTGTCCGCCTTCGTCTCGGACGGAGCCGGCACGTCGGACGACTGCTTGCAGCCGGTGAGCCAGACGTCATAGACGGGATGGTCGACGGCGTTGAGGCCCGGTGAGGCCGCGAACATCCAGCCGGTGAAGATGCGGCGGATCTTTCGGTCGAGCGTGATCTCGTCCACCTCCACGAAGCCCGAGATCTTCTGCGCCTCCGACTCGTCGCGGCTGTAGCAGACTTTCGGCGTGACCTGGAGCGCGCCGAACTGCACGGTTTCGTCGATATAGACGTCGAAGGAGGTCGTGCGGCCGGTGATCTTGTCGAGGCCGGAGAAGACGGCGACGGGATTCTTGATCTTCTCCGCCTGCGCGGGAACGACGGCGACTGCCGATGCGATGCCGGAGAGGCAAAGCATGAGGGCCGACCGCATCGTCCGGGCGAAGAGAGTTGTTTTCATTGATGCTGCTTCCGAGGTTGGCCGATTCCGCTCCGCCAACCGGTAAGGATCAATTGTGGCCGGATCAAGCGTCAGCCGCGAGGCGTCCAGGCGTCGTAGTCGCCCGTCACGCGGGGGCGCTCGCCGCCCGCGAGCAACGATCCCTTGGGGCGATAGGCGAGCGGCGTGCCGGTCAGGTTGGGCTTGTGCGGCTTCTGCCATTCGCGCGGCTTGTAGTCCTCGCGGCTCGGCGGCGTATCGGTGCGGTGATGCATCCAGCCGTGCCAGCCGGGCGGGATCGCCGACGCTTCCGCATAGCCGTTGTAGATCACCCAGCGCTTCGGCAATCCGTAGGAGGACATCGGGCCTTCATAATAGACGTTGCCCAACTCGTCCTCTCCCACGCGCTTTCCATGACGCCAGGTGAAGAAGCGCGTCCCGATCGTCTGATCGTTCCACCATGTGAACAGTTGCAGCAAAAGCTTCATGTCTGATTGGCCTCGAAGCAAGCACGGATTGACTGTCCCGCTTATGCCGCGCCGCCATGGTCTTGTCCAGCCAACAATTGACGCAGGAGGCTGGAAATCCCGCTTGCATTCACCGGATGCGCGGACCATTCTCGCCCGCGTGGCAGGGTCGCCACCGGGAGGAACCCATTGATGAATCTCGTGATCCGAACGGTGTTCGCGGTTCTGGTCGCCGGAACGGGACCGCTTGCGGCCAAAGCGGGAGTCGCCATCGTGCAGGCCCCCGAACAGAGCTTCGGCATTTGCGCCGCGCGAGATGCGAAGTCGGCTTTCGCCTGCGCCAGGACACAATGCGCCGCCGGCGGCGCGGCGAAAGCCGATTGCCTCGAAATGGCCTATTGCGACTCCGGCTGGACGGTCGACGTCTTCATGCAGGGCAAGGAAGGCAATCACTGGCACGAATATCGTTGCGGCTGGAACAGCCGGGCGGAAGCGGAGGCCGCCGGCAAGCTCGCCTGCAATCCCGAGCGGATGGAGGACCTGATGGAATGTTCCACGGTGCAGATCTACGATCCCGACGCCAGACCCCAGATCGAGAACTGACATGGATATGATGACAGAGGGCGTCGGCCGCGCGCTGGACGAGCTTGGAACCTGCCTCCGCAGCATGGACCGGAGCGCGCTCGACCGAATGATCGCGCTTATTGCCGATGCGCGGCGCATCGTTCTCTACGGCTGCGGTCGCGAGGGGCTGATGATGCGGGCATTCTGCATGCGGCTCCATCATCTCGGCCTCGACGCGCATATGGCCTTCGACATGACGACGCCGCCCGTGGGCGACGGCGACCTGCTGCTCGTCAGCGCGGGTCCCGGCTATCTCTCCACCGTCGAGGCGCTGCTGGGCCAGGCGCGGAAGGCGGGCGCGCGGACGGCCTGCTTCACCGCCGAGCCGGCTTCGCAGGTGACCCGGTCGGCAGCCACGACCCTCGTCATCCCGGCCCAGACCATGGCGCGGGACCAGTCCGCGCCCACCTCGTTCCTGCCGATGGGCAGCCTCTATGAAGGCGCGCAGTTCCTGCTCTATGAAATCATGGTGATGATGCTCAAGGACCGGCTGGGCGAGAGCGCCGAAAGCATGCGGGCGCGACATACCAATCTCGAATGAGATCAACCGGGAAAGGACAGCGTCTTTTCCATGACGATGGCGGGAAGGCCGGATTGATCGAAGCCGCAATTCCGCGTCCAGCCCGCCTCCCGGAAACCGAGCCCGGCATAGAAACGGATCGCCCGTTCGTTCTTGGGGTCGACCTCCAGCCGCAGGCGTTTCGCCGCGGGAAAACAGGTCTCGACCTCGGCGAAGAGATCGCGGCCGATCCCCTGCCCCACGAGGTCCGGATCGACATAAAGCTGGTGCAGCACCGCGACATCCGTCTCGTTCCGGTCCATCGCCGCATAGGCCATGCCGCCGATCCGGCTCCCGTCGTCGGCCACCACGAATTCCGAATCGGGCCGCGACAGCCGGGCGTCGAGCGCCGCGACGGAATGCTGGGCCGCCGTGATCTCCTCCACCCTGTCGGCGCCGTGGATCGCGTCGTAGGTCGCGTGCCAGCTTCGGCCCAGCAGCGCCGAAACCCGTGACAGATCGCCCTTGCCGGCTGTTCGGACGAAGAACATCAGTCCGGCAGGCCGAGCTTGGCCTTGACCAGGGCCTGCACCGCCTGCGGATTGGCCTTGCCCCCGGTCGATTTCATCACCTGGCCGACGAACCAGCCGGCCAGCGTCGGTTTGGCCTGGGCCTTGGCGACCTGATCGGGATTGGCGGCGATGATCTCATCCACGGCTTTCTCGATGGCGCCGGTGTCGGTCACCTGCTTCATGCCGCGCGCCTCGACGATCCCGGCCGGATCGCCGCCCTCGTTCCAGACGATCTCGAACAGGTCCTTGGCGATTTTGCCGGAGATCGTGCCTTCCTTGAGGAGATCGAGGATCCCGCCGAGTTGTTCGGGCGACACCGGCGTCTCCTCGATCGACCTGCCGGCCTTGTTCAGCGCGCCGAGCAGGTCGTTGATCACCCAGTTGGCGGCGCTCTTGCCGTCACGGCCGGCGCAGAGCGCCTCGAAATAGTCGGCGATCGCCTTTTCCGAAACCAGCACCGAGGCATCGTAGACCGTCAGGCCGAGATCGCGGACGAAGCGCTCCTTCTTGTCGTCGGGCAATTCGGCGAGGCCGGCCTTCAGCGCCTCGACGAAAGCGTCGTCGAATTCGAGCGGCAGCAGGTCCGGATCGGGGAAGTAGCGGTAGTCGTGCGCATCCTCCTTCGAGCGCATCGAGCGCGTCTCGCCCCTGCCGGCGTCGAAAAGACGGGTTTCCTGGTCGATCGTGCCGCCTTCTTCCAGGATCGCGATCTGCCGCCGCGCCTCGTATTCGATCGCCTGGCCGACGAAGCGGATCGAGTTGACGTTCTTGATCTCGCAGCGCGTGCCGAACTCGCCGCCCGGCTTGCGCACGGAGACATTGACGTCGGCGCGCATGGACCCCTCGTCCATATTGCCGTCGCAGGTGCCGAGATAACGCAGGATGGTGCGCAGCTTGGTGAGATAGGCCTTGGCCTCGTCCGACGAGCGCAGGTCGGGCTTGGAGACGATTTCCATCAGCGCCACGCCGGAACGGTTGAGATCGACGAAGGACAGCGTCGGATGCTGGTCGTGCATCGACTTGCCGGCATCCTGTTCGAGATGCAGCCGCTCGATACCGATCTCGACGTCCTCGAACTGGCCCTGCCGGTCGGGACCGATGGAAATGATCACCTTGCCCTCGCCGACGATCGGGTCCTTGTACTGCGAGATCTGATAACCCTGCGGCAGGTCGGGATAGAAATNNAGAAATAGTTCTTGCGGTCGAAGACCGAACGCTTGTTGATCTGCGCCTTGAGGCCGAGGCCGGTGCGCACCGCCTGCTTCACGCATTCCTCATTGATGACGGGCAACATGCCGGGCATGGCGGCGTCGACGAGCGACACATTGGAATTGGCCGGTCTGCCGAATTCCGTCGAGGCGCCGGAAAAGAGCTTCGATTTCGAGAGGACCTGCGCGTGAACCTCCATGCCGATGATCACTTCCCAGTCGCCGGTGGCGCCGGCGATGAAACGCTTCGGATCGGGGGTGCGGACGTCGACGATGCTCATGTGCGAGGCTTCTCTCATACGGTCTGGAAAACACTGCGGTTAGACCAATTATCCATGCAAGGCAAGGATTTCAATGACGGCAAAGTGGCGACGAAATGCCCTTGAGGGGTTCTGTTTCGAAATCCTTTCTGTTAGAGCCTTTTTTGATGGAGCCTTCCGGCTTTGGCTGGAATTATTGTAGCGAGAGTAGAAGTATTTGGCGGGACAGGTCGGAAAATTGCGCGGTGTCGCGTTTTGCCTGCTGGCCGGCCTCGGGCTGGCGGGCCTGGCGCCATCTTCCGCCGCCGCGTTCGAGATTTTCGGCTGGAAGCTCTTCGGCGGCGACGAGAATGTCGCGGCGGTGTCCGATCCGGTCCACTATACGATGTCCTTCTCGGGCGGCGACGACGACCTGAAGAAGGCGCTGGAAGATGCCTCGGCCCTCGTCCAGGACGAGAAGGATCCGGTCAATGGCGATCTCGGCCTCGTCATCAAGGCGCGCGACGACCGCGAGCGCCTGCTCGGCGCCCTCTACGAGAACGCGCGCTACGGCGCGGTCGTCAACATCACCGTCGGCGGCACGCCGATCGACGAATTGCCGCCGGTGCCCGAATTTCCGCGCGACAAGCCGGTTCCGGTGACCGTCGATGTCGTTCCCGGCCCGGTCTTCACCATCGGATCGGTCTCGCTGACCGGCGACGCGACCAAATTCGATCCGGCCGCCTATGGCCTCGATATCGGCGCGCAGGCCAATTCGACGCTGGTGATTTCCGCCGCCGGCAAGATCGTCCAGGATCTCGAGGCCGAGGGCCGCCCGCTGGCACGGCTCACCGAGCGCGGTCTGACCGCCGACCACAAGTCCAACACTGTCGACATCCGCATCGGCGCCGAGGGCGGCCCGGTGGCCGATGTCGGCGACGTCACCGTGTCGGGCACCAAGACCGTCGATCCGGAATTCGTCGAGAAATGGTCGCGGCTCGACCGCAACAAGCGCTATTCGCCCGAGGAGATCAAGGAAGCCAACGAGCGGCTGCGCAAACTAGGCGTCTTCTCCTCGATCAATATCGTCAAGGCCGACCGGCTGGATGCCGAGGGTCGCATTCCCCTGGCGATCGAGGTTTCCGACGGCAAGCAGCGCTATTTCGGCCTGGGCGCGCAGTTCTCCTCGCTCGACGGCTTCGGGCTGCTCGGCTACTGGGGGCACCGCAACCTGTTCGGCGGCGCCGAGTCGCTGAAGATCACGGGATCGGTTTCGCGCCTCGGTGAACAGTGGAACTACAAGGAGCTCGATTACCTCGCCTCGATCGAGTTTTCCAAACCGGGCATTTTCGATCCCTATTCCACGCTCAATGTCAGCGTGATCGCCCAGCAGGTCAATCCGGACACCTATCGGTCCACCTCCTTCACCAAGCTGGCCAATATCGCCTACGAGCTCAGCAAACGCGACACGCTGACCGGCGGCTTCGACCTGACCTGGAACGAGACCGAGGATTTCCGAGGCGTGTCGCAATTCCTCACCTTCTCGCTTCCCGTCACATGGACCCGGGACGCCAGCGACGACAAGCTCGACCCGCATGAGGGCTATCGCCTGCGCCTCACCGGCATTCCGAGCTACGAAATCTACCGCAGCAACTTCTTCCATACGATCGACGGCCAGGTGTCCGCCTATACGTCCTTCGGCGAGGACGACCGCGTGACGCTGGCCGGCAAGCTCGCCATGGGAACGCTGCTGATGGCGCCGGCGCTCGAAGACGTCCCGGCGACCCGCCGTTTCTATCTCGGCGGCGGCGGAACGGTGCGCGGCTATGCCTATCAGGAAATCACGCCGCGCAATTCCGACGGCGACCCCCTGGGCGGACGCTCCTACATGCTCGCCTCCTTCGAAACCCGCGTGAAGGTGACGGAGACGGTCGGGATCGTGCCCTTCATCGATGTCGGCACGGTCTCGTCGCGAGCCTATCCGGATTTCAGCGATATCCGCGCCGGCGCCGGCATCGGCCTTCGCTATGCGACGCCGTTCGGACCGCTTCGCCTTGATGTCGCCATGCCGATCAACCGGTATCAGGACGGCAGCCGATTCGGCATCTATGCCGGCATCGGACAATCTTTCTGACGGGAGGCCCGGCGATCAGAACCGCATTGACATGGATCGGATGGCTGCTCGCACGGCTTTTTGCCGTGACAGGCGTGCTGCTCGTCGTCGCGATCGTCGCTTTCGCCATCCTCGGCTACACGACAGCGGGAAACCAGTTCCTGGCGGACCAGATCGCGTCCCGCGTCTCCACGCCCGACATGCAGATCCGGATCGAGGGCGCGCGCGGCCTGCTCGCCGGACGGTTCCGCATCGAGCGCATCAGCGTCGCCGACACCAGCGGACCTTTCGCCGAGATCGACGACCTCGCGATCGACTGGTCCCCTTTCAGCCTTCTCACGGCTGAGTTCGAAGCCGACCGGATCGCCGCGGCGCGCATCGATATCCAGCGCCCGCCCATCCAGACGGTCGAAAGCGAGCCGTCGGAAGGCTCGTTCAACCTTCCCGTCGAGATCGTCATCCGCAAGATTGAGCTTCCAAGCCTCTCGCTCGGCAAGGATATCCTCGGCAAGGCGGCCGAGATCGCGCTGTCCGGATCGGCGCAGGGCGCGGCCGATCTCCTGGCGCTCACGATCGATGCGCGGCAGGCGAACCAGTCGGGCGCGCACGCGGTCGCCGACCTCGCCTATGCCGTCAATGCACGCACCTTGAAGCTCAAGCTCGACGTGAGCGAACCGAAAGGCGGCCTGCTCGCCACCATGCTCAAGCTGCCGGACGATCCGGCGATCCGGATTTCGGTCACCGGCGACGGCCCGCTCGATTCCTGGACCGGCCAGATACGCGCCAGTCTCGACGGTACCGAGCGCCTGGCGCTCGACGGCAGCCATCTGAGAAACGAGGCGGGCATCCATCATGTCGTGCTATCCGGCGGCGGCCCCCTCGGCACGCTGCTGCCGCCCGCCCTCCGCCCGCTCTTCGAGGGGGAAAGCACGGTCGATATCGATGCGTCCTTCGCGTCGGGAGGCATGCTCGACATCCGCTCCGCCCGACTGACCAATGACAGTCTGTCGCTCGATGTCAGCGGCGCCATCGACCCCGCCGGCCAGGCCAAACTCAATGGCAGCCTCCGTCCGGCCGGTGACGTCCTGGCCTTCCGCTGGCCGATGACCGAGGGCATGCTGGAGATCGATATCCGCAACGCCGCGCTGACGCTTTCAGGCCCGTTCCGTTCGGCGGTCTTCGGATTGAGCGCGGATATCGCCCGCGCCGCCCTGCCCGCCGGCCGCTTCGACGACATCCTGTTCCGGCTCGACAGCGACACGTTCGACCTGGCGTCGAAAAGCGGCCCGCTCAGCCTCGAACTGACCGTGGAAAGCGCGGAGATGGCGAATCCGCAGTCGGCCAGGCTCGTGCGCGGTCCGATCCGGATCGACGCGCCGATCACGCTCGACGGCAGCGATCTCCGCGCCGACACCGTCGCAATTTCGAGCGGCGCTTTCGGCGGCACGGCCACGCTGTCCTACAATCTCGACAGCACGGAATTCGAGCTCGATTTCAAGACATTCGTCGTATCCCGGGCCTTGCTGCCGCCCGATCTCGCGACGAAGGCGGGCACGACGATCGCCCTTTCGGGCGCGCTGTCCGGGACGCCGGACGATCTCGCCATCGAAAAGGTGACGCTCGCCTCCGATATCGCGGTTGCGGACCTTTCCGGCACCCTGAAAAACGGCGCGATCGACCTGTCGCTCGACGGACGCCTGCCGCGTCTTACGGCATTTCAGCCGGATATCGCGGGCGCGGCGACCCTGACCGCGAAACTCTCCGGCAATCTGGCCGCGCCATCCGTCCTCGCCGAGGCCCGTGCGGCCGACGTGACGCTGGCGGGCCGAACGCTCCAGTCGCTGGCCGTGAAGCTCGACGCTCTCGCCGACCCCAGGGCTCCCAAGGGCACGCTGACCGTCACTGGCGCCATGGACGGCCAGACGATCGACATCAACGGCGACATCGTCACCTCCGACCAGGGCCTTGTCAGCCTGCCCGCGCTCAAGGCCGTTGTCGGCAGGAACACCCTGACGGCCAGCCTCGCACTCGACACGTCGTTCCTTCCCTCCGGCACGATCCGCTTCGACCTGCCCGATATCGGGCTCCTCGCCGCCCTGGGCGGCCAGAAAGCCGAGGGCGACCTCAAGGGTGAGGCGGTGCTGGACAATGCCGGCGGCCGGATCAGCGCGACGGTCAAGGCGGAAGGAAGCGGCATCACGAGCGACGGGCTTTCGATCCGCAGGCCGGCGATCGATCTCGACATTCCGGATCTGGCGACGGGCCAGCTTTCGGGGAAGGTCGCAGCCGAGGAACTCGCGGCCGGCGCCAACCGGCTGGCCGGCCTCGATGTGAACTTCGCCCTGGCAGGCCCGCGCACCGATATCAAGGTCGCCGGACGCTATGACGATGCACCGCTGACGCTTGAGGGCGCCGTCCTCCGGCGAGGCGATGCGATCGAGATCAATCTGGACGGCCTGTCGGCCGCGCCGCGAAAGCTGCCGGTCGCCCTCGCCGAGCCGGCGGCGTTGCGCCTCGAAAACGGCGCCGTCGATCTCGGAACGATATCGCTTCTTGCCGCTGGTGCACGGATCGACATTTCCGGCACCGTCTCGGAGCGGTTGAACGTGCAGATCGATGCGCCTGCTCTTCCGCTCGAACTGGCCGACCTCTTCTCTCCGGGTCTCGACGCCGCCGGCGCGCTGGAAGCGCATGCGACGATCACCGGCACGACCGCCGACCCGCTCGCCACCTTCACGATCGACGGCCGGACGCTGACCGCCCGGCCGCTTCGCGAAGCCGGTCGCGATCCGCTCGACATCCGGGCGAACGGACGGTTCGAGAAGGGCAAGCTCTCGATAACCTCGGATATTGCCGGCATCCGCGAACTCGGTCCATCCACGCTGGCCGCCGATGTCGCGCTCAGGGACGGCGCGGTCCATGTCGACACCTTGACGCTGAATGCCAAGCCGCTGATCGTCCGCGGCGATGCCGTGCTCAAGGACGAGCGTCTCGCCCTCAGCCTATCGGGCGAACTCCCGAACCTCACCGCCTTCCTGCCGCAGGCGGAGGGCCGCGCCACCTTCGCCGTCTCGGCGGACGGGCCGCTCTCGGCGCTGCCGGTGAAGGCGCGCCTCGAAACCAAAAATGCGGTCATGGCCGGCAAGACCCTCGAAAGCCTGGTCGTCGAGGCGATGACGATCGTCGATCCGGCCAAGCCGTCGGCGAAAATCACGGCAACCGGCCGCATCGATGGGCAGACCATCGACGCCAATGCCGACCTCGTCTCCGAACAGGGCCGCATCGCCCTGCCCGTCATCAAGGCCAATGTCGGCCGCAACAGCATTGCCGGCGCAATCGCCCTGACCGCGAAAAACCTGCCGACCGGCGCGCTCACCTTCGACCTGCCGGACATCGGCCTGCTTGCCGCGCTCGCGGGCCAGAAGGCGGCCGGCCAGCTCACGGGTTCCATCGATCTCGCCGAAGCCGATGGCAAGGTGAGCGCCACAGTCAAGGCACGCGGCGACGGCGTCACGGCGCAAGGTGTCAGGATCTCGAAGCCGGATGTCGATATCCGGATTCCGGACCTGCTGGCCGGGCAGATCGGCGGCACCGTCCGGGCGGCGGACGTCGTTTCCGGCGCCAATCGTCTTTCCGGCCTCGACGCCCGGTTCACCCGCGCCGACACGGCAACCGATTTCGAGGTCAAGGGCAGGTATGACGGTGCGCCGCTGGTCGTCGCCGGCGCGCTCGAAACCCGCCCCGAAGGCCTCGCGGTCACGCTTCGGGATTTTTCAGCCAGCCCGAAACGGATACCGGTCAGGCTGAGCGCTCCGGTCACCATCACGACAGGCGGCGATGGCGCACGGATCGAAAAGCTTCGCATCGCGACCGGCAAGGGCTCGATCACCGTCGACGGCACGGCTGGCGACCGGCTCGACCTCAAGATCAAGGTCGCGTCGCTTCCGGCGAGCCTCGCCAACACATTCGCAAGCGGCCTCGACGCCTCGGGCACGATCGGGGCCGACGCCACGGTCACGGGTTCGACGGCCAATCCGCTGGTCGTTTTCACGGTGAACTGGCAGCAGGCGATGACGAGCCAGATCCGGGCCGCCGGCATACCCGCCCTGACCGTCAAGGCGAAGGGCAGGCTCGAAGGCACCCGGCTTTCCATCGACACCAATGTCCGGGGCGGCGGCCTGACGCTCGATGCCGACGGCACCGTGGAAACCGGCGGGAGTCAGTCCCTGAACCTTTCGGTGAAAGGCAAGCTTCCCTTTGCCGCGATCGAGAGCCAGCTTGCCGCGCAGGGCCTGGCGCTCAAGGGCAATGCCAGCTTCGACCTGAAGATCGGTGGAAACGCCTCGAAGCCCGATATTTCCGGCCGCATCACCACGGCGAACGGGCAGTTCATCGCCATCCGGCAGAATCTGGTCGTCAACAATCTCGCCGCGACGATCACGCTTTCGGGACAGACGGCGACGATCAGCAGCCTGTCGGGCAAGCTCGACGGCGGTGGCAAGGTCAGCGCTTCCGGCACGGTCGGTTTCGCGCCCGGCTCAGGCCTGCCCGCCGATCTCGCCATCAAGCTCGACCGCGCGGTCTATGCGGACGGCCGGGTCGTGGTCGCCAAGGTCAGCGGCGACCTGACCGTCAGGGGTCCGCTCCAGCGCGAGGCGACGCTTGGCGGCACGATCCGTCTCCGGCGCGCCGATATCACCGTTCCGGAGCGGCTCCCCGCTTCCCTCGCCAATGCCAATGTCAAGCACAGGAACGCGCCCGCCGACGTAACCCGGCAAAGCCGGGATATCCGTTCCGACAGCGCGGCGACGGCGGACGAGAGCAAGGGCGGCGGCCTCCGCCTCGACCTCAAAATCGTCGCGCCGCGCCAGATCTTCGTGCGGGGGCGCGGGCTCGATGCGGAATTGGGCGGGCAGGTCCAGATCGCCGGGCTGTCCAGCGCGCCGAATGTCTCAGGCGGCTTCAAAATGCTCCGCGGCCGGCTATCGATCGTCGGCAAGCGGCTCGATTTCACCACGGGCGAAATCACCTTCGGCGGCGGTCTCGTGCCCTATCTCAACATGATCGCCTCGACGACGGTCAACGCGACGACGCTCAATGTGAATGTTTCGGGCCTCGCCAACGATCCCAGCTTCAGCTTTACCTCCTCGCCCGTCCTGCCGCAGGACGAGGTGCTGGCGCAGCTCATCTTCGGCCGGGAATCGTCGAAGCTCTCACCCTTCCAGATCGCCCAGCTCGCCGATGCGGTGGCGACCCTGTCGGGCGGACAGCGGACGTCGCTGTTCAACAAGCTCCGGCAGGGCCTCGGCGTCGACGACCTCAATGTCGGCACCGACGAGAATGGCGGGGCGCAGGTCACCGCCGGCAAGTATCTCAATCGCCGCACCTATCTCGAACTCAAGCAGGGCGAGGACGAATCGAAGTCCGGCGTCGCGATCAATCTCGATATCGGCAAGGGCGTGAAATTGCGCGGTGAAGCCACCGCGGACGGCAACACGTCCACCGGCATTTTCTACGAGAAAGAATATTAGCGGCTGCCGGAACCGGGCGATGCGGCATTGACCCGGCCTCTCGGCCAGCTTATGAAACGCTCATCGATGGAGTGTTGATGTCTCTACAGTCGGAGATTGTCTGAACGGCCCTGCCCGCGATTAGCCGTCGCGCGCAGCGGTCAGCAACAGAACCCCGGCGGCCTTGCCGCCGGAGATGGCTCGTTGCGCCCTTCGGGGCAGAATTCGGACATTACCGACATGGATATCACGCGCGCCGAACAGCGCATATTGCATCTGCTCGCCCAGGGCGGCTGGATCGAACAACAGCATTCCAAAGGCTCCAAGCTATCGGACGTCATCTGTTTCAGCCGCGACGGCTGGGTTTATCCCGGGCTCGACCTTGCGCTTTTCCGCAAGTTGAAACGGCTCAAGGCCATCGCCTCGTCGGGCGGCGAGCCCTATCGCATCACCGGCCGCGGCCTCCGGCTGGTGCGATCGCAACCGGACAACCGTTGAGCGACAGGACTGCAAAGTCACGACCTCCACCGAAGGTAGAGGTTTGAAATGCTGCGTTTGAACCGCTAGAAGCGGTTTTGCTATGTGTTAGTAGCTACGGTTAAAGAGGTCGGCAAAGTCGGAAGCTTTGTCGACCTTTTCTTGATTACGGATATAACGTCTGACGACTCGCTCATTGTAGCCGTCGAGGCTACGAAGTACCCTCGCGCCCAAAAGGGATAGCCTCTGTAGCGCCGCTTGCGGGCATATATTTGTTGGCGACACATATCGCCGTCTTAGATGTTGTCCCGTGGCGTGACGTAGATTCGACGGCTGGCGACCGCGCCCAATACGGCGGAGCCAAAGAGAAGCAGGGCGGCCAGAAGGAAAGCGCTCCACCATCCCGTCGTGTCGAAGAGAATGCCCCCCGCGAAAGCGCCGCCCGCGATGCTCAGCTGGATCAGGGCCACCTGGAAGCCGCCCGCCGATTCGAGTTCACCGGGCA
The DNA here is from genome assembly GCA_020441805.1 of Rhizobiaceae bacterium. GTDB lineage: Bacteria > Pseudomonadota > Alphaproteobacteria > Rhizobiales > Rhizobiaceae > Rhizobium_E. The sequence goes on along the minus strand of JAGRLJ010000120.1, from coordinate 456 downwards.
CCAGCCTGGCCATCCAAGTGTTCCATGCGACAGGCACCGGCGTCGAAAAGAAGCCCCACAGAACGAGAAGGACAGCCGTGGCCCAAGGCAAGGTTCCGAGGGCGATGAGAAGGAGCGCGATCAGGGCAACCACGCCGGGCATGCCGACAAGCGCCATGGCGAGATGTCTGCGCAGGACGAAGCCGACGAGGGACGTTCCGACAAGTCCTCCCAAGCCGACACCAAAAAGCATCAGTGACAGCGAGTTAAGGCCGAGCCCGGTGACACCTTCAAGAAACGGACGCAGATAGATCGAGAGTGCGTTCATCCCCATGAACACCAGGCACGTCGCGGCCATTCCGACGACGAAGGAGCGGTTGCTAAGAAGCCCGAACATCTTGCCCGTCGATACAGTCTCCGTCGCGGGCAACCTCGGAAGAACGAGCATCTGCCATATCATCGCGGCCAGACCGATCG
>JAGRLJ010000119.1 GCA_020441805.1 Rhizobiaceae bacterium | reverse complement strand
ACGATCGCAAGCACGCCGGCAAGGCCGGCCAGCGGGATATAGCTCGCGAGCGGTGCCGCGACCAGGATGAAGAGCAGCAGGAAGCCCGCATGCAGCATGCCCGAGATCGGGCCATGCGCGCCGGCGCGCACATTGGTGGCGGTGCGGGCGATGGTGCCGGTGACGCAGATGCCGCCGAACAGCGCCGAGCCCATATTGGCCGCGCCCTGCGCCACCAGTTCGCAATTGGAGCGGTGGCGGCGTCCGGTCATTCCGTCCGCGACCACGGCGGAAAGCAGCGATTCGATCGAACCGAGCAGGGCGAATGCGACGGCGGTGGGAAACACCGCCTGGATCTTCGCCGGGCTGAAATCGGGCAGCGCCGGCAGGGGCAGGCTTGACGGAATGCCGCCGAAGCGGGTGCCGATCGTGGCGACCGGAAGCGAGAACAATACGGTGGCGAGCGCCGCCGCGGCGACGGCGATCAGCATGCCCGGCCAATGCGGCCGGAAACGCCTGAGGCCGGCGATGACGAGGATGGTCATGGCGGCGAGCCCGATGGAGGCCGGCTCGGCCGTGGGCAGCGCCGCCCACAGCGCCGGCAGCTTCTCGAGCAGCGGCCCCGGCTCGGCGCCCGCCAGCGTCAGGCCCAGGAGTTCCTTGATCTGGCTGGAAAAGATGATGACGGCGATGCCGGCGGTGAAACCGACGGTGACCGGATAGGGAATGAACTTGATATAGGTGCCGAGCCGCAGGAAGCCGACGGCGACGAGGATCAGCCCCGAGAGGAATGTCGCGAGGATCAGCCCGTCCATGCCGTGCCGGGCGACCGCCGCCGCCACGAGCACGATGAAGGCGCCCGCGGGCCCGCCGATCTGGAAACGGCTGCCGCCGAGCGCCGAAACCAGGAAGCCGCCGATGATCGAGGTGATCAGGCCCTGCGCCGGCGTGGCGCCCGAGGCGATGGCGATCGCCATGGACAGCGGCAGCGCCACGATGGCGACCGTGAGGCCGGCAATCGCGTCGGACCTGAAATTGGAGACGCTGTAGCCCTCGCGCAGGATGGTGACGAATTTGGGCGTGTAGAGTTCCGCGAATGTGGGCGCGTCGCCCGATGCGGCGGAAGAAGCGGTATTGACGGACATGAACGCCTGCAACCTTCGAAAAAGGCGGCGGGATCGTCGGCTCGATTGTCGGCGGTCGCCGTCGCGGACGGACGATGAAACGGTGCAAGGGCATCCCCGACGGCCTGCTTGGCCGCCGGGGATGCCCGATTTCGTTTTCCAGATCCGGACGACGGACGAACCGGCATCCGGGATCGCCTCAGCTCTCCCGCCCCTTCAGCCTGACGCCACGGCCGCCGGAAAGGCTCTGCCCTCCCTCGCCGATCAGCTCGATGCCGGCGGCGTTGAGCGCGTCGACCACCTTGGACAGGCTGTCGACCACGCCGCGCACATTGCCCTGGCTCGCTTCCATGCGCTGGATCGTCGGCACCGAGACGCCAGCCATCTCGGCGAGCGTCTTCTGGTCGATGCCGAGAAGCGCGCGGGCGGCCCGCAATTGCGCGGCGGTCATCATGGTCGAGGCCTCTTCAAGCAATCACAACACCTGTATGTGATATTCATAATGATGTGTCAAGCATCATAATTAATATGTAGACTATGCAACCAGAATGGCAGGATCGTAGGCCGATATCATATAAAGACTTCTTTATATCCTTATTGCCTTTCGGCCTGAACCCTGATAGAGCGGGCGCCAATGCCGGCGCGCTGCCTTCCTCGCGGCCAGGCAAGCGCCCGATCGCGGCGCGACCCCTCAATCTGGAGATCTGACATGACCGCTGCCAAGGACTATCTGGTTGCCGATATTGCGCTCGCCGATTTCGGCCGCAAGGAAATCGCCATCGCCGAAACCGAAATGCCGGGCCTGATGGCCGCTCGCGCCGAATATGGCGAGAAGAAGCCGCTCAGGGGCGCCCGCATCACCGGTTCGCTGCATATGACGATCCAGACGGCGGTGCTGAT
>JAGRLJ010000118.1 GCA_020441805.1 Rhizobiaceae bacterium | reverse complement strand
TGGGTCTCGACCACGGCGTCGGCAAGCATCGCCTGCCATTCTGATGCGCACACGGCCAGAATCGCAAGCCGCCTGTCCTCCGGGAGATCACGCATGCCGTCGGCATAATACCGCTCGCCCTGCCTGCGCAGACGTGTCACCCGATGGGCAGGAACACTGGCCAGCAGATCCTCGGGAAGATCAACACGTTGCAGGTATTCTAGCCGATCGAGCAGCCGGTTGGCCGACGCAGAGTTCGAGCCAGGCTCAAACTGCCGCAGCCACACGAAGCGGGTCACCCGATCGTCCGCCGTCTCCTCGAGCAATGCCAGTAACTGTTCCCGGATCGGCATGGACAACCGGCTGGCGATCCTCGTCTCGGTCCGCCGCTCGGCGTCGACCAGGGCCGTGGCGCAAAGCCGCTCGATCGTCGATGTCGCAGGAAGGACCGTGCGAGTTCGACGGCACTCGATCACGAAGCGACGGGCGATATCCTCGTTCGACACCGCCATCTCGGCTTCTCGGAACAGCCAATCCTTCAGCTCGCGCGCACCACGTCCCGAAAAGGTGCGGTATCCGTAGAGCGCCCGCAACTCGGAAAGATGCTCGTGCCGCGTCTCCTCGCGAGCGGCATAGTCAACGAGATCGTCGGCATTCAAGCCGAGTTGCGCTCCGATGAACTCGACGACCTCCGCCGGAATCAGCTCGCCCGGAGCCAGCACCCGACCAGGATAGCGTAGGACGCATAATTGCAAGGCGAAGCCGAACCTGTTGTGCGGGCGGCGACGCTGCCCGATATGCCCGAGATCCTCGTCACTCAGCGTATAGTGTTTGAGCAAGTCCGCCTGCGAGGTCGGCAGGCGCAACAGCGCGTCCTTCTGCCGATCGGTTAGAGTGACGCGACGTGGCATCGATGTTCCTTTTTCAAAATTTGATGATGTTCAAGATGCTTTGTTTATGAAGCTGGTTGAGATACATTTCTAGAGACCGATGCAATCGTGGCCGGCGCGCCGCCTCAAACCAACGTTTAAGAAACATGCTGATCGGATACGCCCGCATCTCCAAAGCCGATGGCTCCCAGTCCATCGACCTCCAGAACGACGCCCTGCGCGCCGCTGGTGTAGAGCAGGACAACATCTATGAGGATCGCGCTTCCGGCAGTCGCGATGATCGGCCCGGTCTGGCCGCCTGCCTGAAATCCTTACGCGACGGCGATGTGCTGGTAGTCTGGAAGCTCGATCGCCTCGGGCGGTCGCTCGCCCACCTGGTCAACACTGTGAAGAATCTGTCGGATCGCAAGATCGGTCTGCGGGTGTTGACCGGAAAAGGCGCTCAGATCGATACCACAACCGCATCCGGCCGCATGGTCTTCGGCATCTTCGCCACCTTGGCCGAGTTTGAGCGGGATCTGATCCGCGAGCGCACCATGGCCGGCCTCGCCGCCGCCCGGGCGCGCGGACGAAAAGGTGGCCGGAAATTCGCCCTTTCTAAAGCACAGGTCCGGCTCGCCCAAGCCGCCATGGCGCAGCGCGACACCTCCGTCTCCGATCTGTGCAAGGAACTCGGGATCGAGCGCGTCACCCTCTATCGCTACGTCGGCCCCAAGGGCGAACTCAGGGACTATGGAAAGCGAGTGCTCGGCTTAGCGTAGGATTTCGCCCCCTTCCGCAAATGACCCCTAGTTGGCCGCGAACACGTACTTCTGTTCGTCCCATCGGCCATCGTTTCGCTGACCAACAGCCCGGACTGGAACGTAGCCTCGACCACCGCCATCCTGCGGTGATCAAAATCGAGCGGATCGAAGCTTTCGATCCAGACGTCCGGTTGCTCGGGTGAGGAGCGTTCCATCAGCACCTGTTGTATTTTGCATCGACCTCATTGATGGCCCGGACATTGTCCGCCGAACGCCCCTTCTCGTCGAAGGTCTCCCTGAGAAAGGCTCCGGCGATATCCTTGGCCAGTTCGACGCCGATGACGCGGGAGCCCATCGTGATAATCTGCGCGTTATTCGACAGCGCCGCTCTGGTGGCCGAATAGGTGTCGTGGGTCAGGGCGGCGCGGATGCCCGGCACCTTGTTGGCCGCGATGCACACGCCGATCCCCGTCCCGCAGATGAGGATTGCACGGTCGTAGTTGCCTTGCAGCACCTCATTCGCCACGCGGTCGGCGAGATTGGCGTAAAACCTGTCGGAGCCCTCGTCCGCACGCGAAATCTCGGCTACCTCGTATTTGTCTTTCAGGTGATCGGCGAGAGCCTTTGCGAGCCCCTCTCCCGCGCTGTCACCGGCAACGGCTATTTTCATGGTCACCCCGCTTCGATCTATTCGAGTTCCGGAACCTTATCGTATGGAGTCGGATACCTTGCCCATCAGCGCAATATAGTCTCCTGCATTCCAGGCAGACCTCCCTATAAAGAGGCCGTCTATATTTCGCATATTTATGAGCTCTGCCGAGTTATCCATATTTACGCTTCCACCGTAGAGAACGCTCAGCTCTATACCAAGCATGTCCATGGCAATGCTCTTTATCAATTCATGCTGCTGGTCAGCATAGTTCGAGTCGGCCGGGCTTCCGCCCTCCCCGATCGCCCAGACGGGTTCGTAGGCAAACTTGATGTCGGCGGCCTGCGCCCTGCCGTCCACATTGTGCAGCGCTGCCGTCACCTGCTCGCGCAGGACGTCCTCGGCTCGGCCGGCCTCGCGCTCGGCAAGGTTCTCCCCCACACAGACAAGGGGCGAGATGCCGTGCCTGACGGCTGCCGCGGTCTTGAGGCCGACGGTATGGTTCGTCTCGCCGAAATACCGGCGGCGCTCGTAATGGCCCAGTTCGACAAAATCGGCATCGCAATCAGCGAGCATGAGCGGGGATATCTCCCCGGTCCATGCTCCGGCGTCCTGCCAGTGCATGTTCTGCGCTCCGACCTTCACGACGCTGCCGGAAAGCGCCTGTTTGACCTCGCGCAGCGCCGTGAAGGGCGGCGCAATGAATGGCTGGAGGCGGCTGTCGACCGAAGGCAGGGCACGCAGCAGCGTCTCGGCATAGGCGAGCCCCTCGCCGAGCGTCTTGTTCATTTTCCAGCTGGTGCCGATCCAGAGAAGCTCCATGGTCAAGGCTCTTCCCCAGGACGGCCGGCGGTCCAGCGACGGGCGCCACCAATATCTGGCGGGCGCGATCGCTTCGGCGGCATGCCCGCGGAATGTGTTCGCCTGGACATGGCGCCCTAGTCCTTCGCCAGGCTCTTGGCGCGAGTGCCGCGGCCGCTGGCGAGGAGCCCGCGGAGTGACCAGCCGCGCCGCGAGTAGCTTTCGCGTAGTATGACAACGATCACGAAGATCGCACCGATGATAGTCCAGTAGCGGCTCGTGCCGAAAAGCTGCTGCATCATGTAGCTCACGATGCTGACGAGGATGGACACGACGACCGCCCCCAGTACCGGGGTGAAGAGCCTGTCCACGCCGCCGATCAGGGCGGCGAGCACCACCAGGACCGAGGTCGAGAGGCCAGCGACCTCGGGATTGACGACACCGTAGTGAAAGGTGCCGAGGACGCCCGCAACGCCGGCGACGGCGCCGGAGATGACCAGCGTGAGCCAGCGATGGCGCTGCACTCGTACGCCGAGGGCCGCCATGCGCACCGGATTGTCGCGGATGCCCTGCACAATCAGCCCGAAAGGGGAATGCAGCATCCTTCGCAGAAGCAAATAGACAGAGGCAGTGGTGGCCAGCGCCACGTAGAACAGGGTCGTGGGGTCGCCCAGGGAAAAGCCGAACAGGGTCGGGCGCGGGATGCCGGCGATGCCGTTGTATCCGCCGGTCACGGAGTTCCATTGCATGGCGACACCGTAGAAGATCTGCAGCAGCGCGAGCGTCATGATGAGGAAGTAGACGCCCGCCGCGCGCACCGCGATCAGCCCGAACACGGCAGCGAGCGCAATCGAGCATGCGACGGCGAAACCGGCCGAGGCGAGCGGCGGCCAGCCCCAGGTCTTGGAGGTGATGGCCATGGCATAGGAGGCCATGCCGTAGAAGGCCATCTGGGCCATAGAGATCATGCCGCCGAAGCCGGCAAGCAGGGCGAAGCTCATTGCGGTTATGCCAAGGATGAGCGCCCCGGTCAGAAGCTGGGTCTGGAAGATCGACGTGAAGAACGGCAGGCAGGCGGCCGCGAGCAGGAGCGCGGCCAGCAACGCCGCGAAGCGCTTCCTTTCCGCGCCGAGGCGCGCCTTCTGTTCGGCCAAAAGGGTGCTATCGGTTTCCATGACGATCACCCTATTCCTTGCGCCCGAACAGACCCTGGGTCCTGAAACCCAGTATGGCGATGACGGTCGCGCTTAGCAGGAAAATGGCAAACTGGCTGAAATACACCCGCCCGAAACTGTCCACGAGGCCCACGATCAGCGCCCCAACGCCCGACCCCAGCAGGCTGCCGAGGCCGCCGATGATGACCACGAACAGCGCCACGGTGAGGATCTGGAATCCGGTCCCCGGAGACAGCGCCAGATAGGACCCGCCGATGGCGCCGGCGATCCCGGTCAGGAACCCCCCGAGAAGGAATATGGACAGGAAGAGCCGGTCTATGTTCACGCCGAGCGCGGAGACCATTTCCCGGTTGTCGACACCGGCCCTTATCAGTCTGCCGAACTGCGACCAGAACAGGAGAAAATACAGCAGCGCCGCGATCGCCACCGCGATCACGATGATGAACAGGCGGTAGGTCGGATACATCATCCCGAAGAATTCGACAGGGCTCTTGAGAGCGCGGGGAACGGCCAGCGTCACTGGCAGGCCGCCCCAGATCCACAGGCAGATATCGCCGACCATGATGGCAAGGCCGAGCGTCAGCAGCGTCTGCGGCAGTTCTCCCTTGACGGCCTTGAGCAGCCACGACAGCACCAGCGCCAGCAGCGCCCCAGCCAGCCCGGCGGCGAGCACGCCGGCCGTCCAGGCGAGGCCGGAATTCCGGGTCTGCATCAGATGCTGGGCCCAGACGCAGACGCTGTAGCCTACATAGCCGCCGAACATGTAGAACGCCCCGTGGCTGAGGTTGACGACCCGCGCCAGGCCGAAGATGAGGGTGAAGCCGCTGGCGACCACGAACAGCAAGGCGCCGTAGGTCAGCCCGTTCAAAATGATTTGAAGGATGGCCATGCCGTTTTCACCTCTGCTCGCGAAGCGGAGCGCCGAACCGGCGGACAGCCTCGGCAACGGCTTCGATGACCGGACGGCGTTCCGCCGAAGAACCCGTGGCATAGCCGTGACATGCCGAGCGAAGCAGGAACTCCCGAACGATCTTGGGCGTGGTGAGCGGGCCGCCATGCGCCAGAACGATCACGTCGGGATCGGATGCGAGCGCCGCCTCGGCGATCGCATCGGCCTCGGCCAGGGCGCGCTCCAGCGCCGAATCGTCATCCCTCGACGGGCCGAGCATGGCGCCGACGACGCGCGCGCCGCTGCCCACCATCTTCCTCGCCTCGTCGGGGGTGAATGCCCACGCATAGGCCAGCATGTTTCGTGTCGCCGCGCGCTCGACAAGAGCCACTTCGCGGCGGAAGCCAAATCCGGCCGTATCCAGGTCGGCGCGGATCTCGGCGGAATACATCCCCACGAACGGCTCGTTCATGATGCCGACGGCGCCGAACGCCTCGACCCTGTCGAGCAGCCCGTCCACCGCCGCGCGCGGATCGTGGACGCCCAGGCCCAGAATGACGGGACAGGCGCCGGCCTGCTCGACGACATCTGCGGCGACGGAGAAGGCGAGGTCGTTGGCATTGTCATAAGGCAGGAACGACAGCACCGACGGCAGGCCGCGGCAGCGGTAGACGGCGGTGCTGTAGGCCGCGATCAGATGCGCGCCGCCATTGGCCGCGCCGGCTGCGGTCAGCCCGGAGCCGACTCCTGCCATGACGACCGGTCGCGCCTGTGCGACGATGTCTCGGAGCGAGGCGATGATTGCGTCCGGGCTCATGGCACTCTGCCCTCCCCTCGCCCGGCTGCGTTCCACAGGCCGACGAACCTCTCGGCGACGTGGTCAGCGAAAGCCGGATCGTTGATGTTGAGCGGCAGCCGCTCACAGGCAATGTCCGCGCGCAGCGCTCGACAAAGCTCGTCGCAGAATGCGGTGTCCGCGTCTTCGTCGATAAACGGGCCGTCCGGCCTTTTCTGGTAGCTGTCGAACCCGTCCAGCGGCACCACCACTGCAGTCGGCCCGGCAGCCTCGTTGAGGCGCGCGCTCATGATCCGCGCAAGCTCGAGAGCCTCGTCCTTCGAGGTCCTGACGGCGCAGACATACGGATTGTGCACGACCAACCGCCGTTTAGGCGTGTCGAACGCCTTCGGAACCGATTCCCGCGGGCCGAAGTTGAGCACCTCGATAGCGCCGGGAACCACGACCTGCGGGATGCCCCGCCGGCCGGCTGCCGTCAGGCGCGTCGGGCCGGCGCTGAAAACGCCGCCCAGCAATTCGTCGGTCAGTTCGCTCGTCGTGTAGTCGACCACGCCGTCGATGAGCTTCTCCTCGATCATCTGCTCCATAGCGCGCCCTCCCGAGCCGACGGCGTGGAAGGTGATGGTGTCGAAGCCGGCCCGGTCGAGCCGCTCCTGAAGCCGCAGGACGCCCGGCGTGGTAACGCCGAACATGGTGATCGCGACGACCGGCCTCTCGCCGTCCTCGTCGTCCGCGGGAGCCGTCATCATGCCGGCGACCGCGCCGGCGGCATTGCGCAGAATGAGGCGTGAGATGCGGTTGAGCCCGGCGATGTCCGTCACCGAATGCATGATGGCGAGGTCGCGCGTGCCGAAGAAGGCCGCAGCGCTGGCGGCCATCGTCGTGACGAGGAGCTTGGGAAGGCCGAGCGGCAGTTCACGCATGATTCCGGCAATGACGGTCGAGCCGCCCGATCCGCCCGCGCCGAGCACGCCCTGGCAGCGCCCCTCCGCCAGCAGCCGGCCAAGGATGACGGCCGCGCCCTTTCGCATCGTATCCAAGGCGACAGCCCTCGTGTCCGTGCCCTCCTTGGAAAAGCGCAGGTCCCGCAGATCAACACCGGCGGCCGCGGCGACCTCGGATGCCGCGATATCGGGCCGCATCTGCGGGTCATGCAGGATCCCCACGTCCATGACGAGGACGTCGACGCCCATCGCGCGGAGGCAGTCGTGCATGAAGCGGTATTCCCGCTCCTTAGTGTCGAGCGTCCCGATGAGTACAACCGTGGCCATGGGCCCCGCCCTATCGCTTGAGCTTGAGATTCTTGTAGGACTGCACAACGTCGGCGAGCACCGGCTCAACGGGCAGCCGCTCGACGCTGGAAGCGGCGAGGAAGCCGTCGACGTCGGTCCTGTCGTAGCAATGTTGGACCTCCTTCGGCCCCTCGAAAGGACCGCCGTGCGCCACTACGATCACGTCCTTGCGCACCTCGCGGGCGGCGGCGCACAGTTGCGCGGTGCGCTCGCACGCGGCGTCGAGATCGAGTGCATATCCGGCGCCGATCATGCCGCCGGTGGTCAAGCCGACATGCGCTCCGACGACGTCGGCTCCGGCTTCCACCACCTGCCGCACCTCGTCGGGGGTGAAGGCATAGGCGATCGTGAAGATGTCGCGGTCGCGACACTTGCGGACAAGCCTCGCTTCTTCCGGGTAGCCGAGGCCGGTGTGGTCGATCTGCTGGCGGAACACCCCGTCATAGATGCCGGCGGTCGGAACGTTGGTGATGCCCGAATAGCCGATCTCCAGATAGGTGGTGAGGAGGTCGTCGATGTTGCGGTACGGGTCGGCCGCGCCGATGCCGCCGATCACGGGCGTGTTGGGCGCCATCGGCACGATCCTGCGCGCGAGGTCAATGGTGATCTGGTTGGCGTCGCCGTAGGCGAGGTAGCCGGCGAGCGACCCGTGGCCGTCCATTCGGAACGGGCCGGTGTTGTAGGACATGATGACGTCGATGCCGCTGCGGTCCATGATCTTGGCAACGAGCCCGATGCCGGCGCCGCCCATGATCAGTGGCTGGCCCGCCGCCACTTTCGCGCGGAGCTTCTCCAGGATTTGGGAACGGGAAAACGCCATTTATTCCTCCAGGTGTTCGGGATGTCAGACGCGCTGGCTTACGCCGAGAAAGCGCTCCAGAAGTTGTCGGTCCGCCTTCAGGTTGGAGGCGGTCGTGCGCGCTTCCACGCGCCCGTTGTCGAGCAGCAGGATGTCTTCGGCCAGGGCCGTCGTCAGTTCCAGGTTCTGTTCGATCAGCAATATCCTGAGGCCGGTCCTGGCCAGTTCCGCGAACTTGTCGATCAGGAGGTCGACGACCACCGGGGCGAGCCCCTCGGACGGCTCGTCCATCAGCAGCAGCGCGGGATTGAGCAGGAGGGCGCGGGCGATGGCCAGCATCTGCTGCTCCCCGCCCGAAAGCAGGTTCGCGTGGGACTTGCGCCGCTCGCCAAGGCGCGGAAACAGGTCCAGCACGCGCTCCGCGTTCCACCCGTCCCGTCCCGGCCGGGCGACCATCTCGATATGCTCCATCACGGTCAGCGACGGGAACACTTGGCGGCCCTGCGGCACGTAGCCGATGCCGCGGCGCGCGATCTCGAACGGCGGCCGGTTCGTGGTGTCGGCCCCGCCGACGACGATCCGGCCAGATTTCACTGGAACGAGGCCCATGACGGACCGGGCCAGCGTGGTTTTACCGGCGCCGTTGCGCCCCATAATGCCGAGGATGCCGCCCGCATGTTCGAGGGACAGCCCCTGAAGGACATGGCTGGAGCCATAGTAGACGTGGATGTCCTCGACGCTCAGCACGGCTCATGCTTCCGTCTGGATTGGCCGAGATAGACGGCCTGCACGACCTCGTTGGCGACGATCGAGCCCGGCGCGCCCTCCGCAACGACATGCCCGTCGCTCATGACAATCACGCGCTGCGCCACGCGAAGCGCAATATCCATGTCGTGCTCGATGATCAGAATGGTGATGCTCGACGGCAACTGCTCGAGAAGATGCGTCAACGTGGTGCGCTCCTCCGGCGAAAGGCCAGCGGCGGGTTCGTCGAGCAGGATGATTCGCGGCTTCAGGCATAGGGAGACGCCGATTTCGAGCTGCCGCCGCTCGCCGTGGGAAAGCTCGCTCGCCTTGGCGAAGAAGCGGCGGGAAAGTCCCACTTCGCGCGCGACCTTCGCCGCCCGCGGCCAGAATTCGCCGCGATAGGCCGACGACGCCATATCGTAGTGATGCGTGGCGCCCGGCCCGAGCATGCCCAGACAGAGGTTCTGCGCGACGCTCATCTCATCGAACAGGGAAGATGTCTGGTAGGTGCGGCGCATCCCCTTCCTGACGCGCCCGGACGAATCCAGCCGGGTGACGTCCTCCCCGAACATGCGAATCCGACCGGCGGTCGGGCGCAGATCGCCGGTGATCATATTGAAAAGGGTCGTCTTGCCGGCCCCGTTGGGACCGAGCAACGCCACGCGCTCGCCGGGATCGACCCTGAACGAAACGTGGTCGACGGCCGCGATGCCGCCGAACCTCATGACGAGGTCCTCGACCGAGAGGTCCGGGCCGGGGCCCGGACCTTTGCCATTTTCGGAGACGCTCAGGGGCACGCCGGAAGATCCCGGTTGTAGGAAGGCGCCGCCTGGTATTCCTTGGGATCGAAGTTCCAGAACTGCCCGACTGTAGAATAGGTGCGGATCGGCACGTTGAGCCACTCACCGTCGACGTTTTTGACCTGGTTCAGGTAAACGTCGGTCACGACGTTATGGTACTGGTCGAACGACACCCAAGAGGCCGGGGCGGCGAAGCTGGTCTGCTGCAACTTCGTGCGGAACGTATCTTGGTCTTCGATCTTTCCGCCCATGTTGTCGAGCGCGAGAAGGGACCACTTGGCCGCGCGATAATAGTTTTCCGTGAATAGCGAGGGCGCACGGTCGCGCTTGCTCCTGAACTTCTCGTCAAGCGTCTTGAAGGCCGGCGTATCGATCTGACCGGACATGATCGACGCTGAGACGACCCCGTCGAGGAGCTCGCCCACGGAAGCGAGCTGGGTGGCATCCACGGTGACCGTGCCGCCGAGGATTTTCACCTTGCCGATCAGGCCGAAGCCGTCCATCTGCTGGATGAAATTGACCGCATCGGTTCCGCCAAGCGCGACAAAGACCGCGTCGACCCCGGACAACTGAGGGAAGATTGAGCTGAAGTCGCTGGTGCCGATCGGAACCCAGAACTTCTTCGGAACCTTGCCGCCGAGCGAGCAGAAGGTGCTCATGAAGCCGCCGACCTGGGCGTAGGGGAACGCATAGTCCTCCGCCACGATGGCGACGTTGCGGTATCCCTGCTTGTAGGCGTAGTCGCCGAGCGGGAAGGTCGGTTGCGCTCCCGTATAGGACGTGCGGAAGACGTTCGGCTTGATGCCGCGCATTGTGATGTCCTCGGCCGCGGCGCCGGCCACCACGATCGTGGTGTTCGGCCACTCGTCGGCGGAATCCTTGACTGCCTGCCCCGCGGAGCCGCTGAGGGGACCGAGGATAAGCTGGACCTTGTCGCGATTGACAAGGGCGCGCGCCTTTTCGATCGCCGTACTCGGATCGGCGCCGTCATCCTCGATGAAAAGCTGGATTTCGCGCCCGCCGATCTGGTATCCGACTTCCTCGAGCGCGATCTTGACGCCGTCGACGCTGTCCTCGCCCAATTGGGCGAACGGCCCGCTCAGGCTAGAGATGACGCCGATCCTGATCGGCTCCTCCCCGGCCGCTTGCGACAACCCCAGAGCGCTGGCGCTGCATAAAAACAATCCTGCAAAAAGCGTCTTCTTGATCATCCCCATCTTTTTCCTCCGGTTGACCATGCCACAGCATATCATCACGGAAGCAGGATGGATCACATTTTGTGTTATTTCAAGCGAAATATGTGTGACAATCTCAACATGAAGACGGGTATCCGTTGTCTACCCTTCCGAACTTCGCGAGGGCACCGGCCGCTGCCGCGCGGACGACAACTGATATCCGTGTATATGCTACCAAACCGGCGTAGAAACGGACATGAAGAGGGGAACGACCAGTGCAGCCTGCCAAACGAACCGGCGTAAAATCCAGCGGAAAGGACGTCGAGGTCCGCCGCCAGGCGATCATGAAAGCCGTCCAGCAGGCGGGCAACAAATCAGTGGACGAGATTGCCTCGATGCTGGGCATCAGCAAGATGACCGTCCACAGAGACCTCGACGCGCTGTCGACGAAGGGCCTCGTGCGCAAGGAGCGTGGTCGTGCCGTGGCCGGCAATTCCCTCCTGTTCGAAAGCAATTTTCAGTTCCGGCTAAGCCAGAACGTCGACATCAAGGCGAAGATCGCCAAATCCGCCGCGCAGCTCATAGCACCGGGTAAGGTCATAATACTGGACGACAGCACGACTACGATGCATATCGTACAGAATATCGTCGATATCCCGTCCCTGACGATAATCACGAACTCCCTATCCATCGTAAGTTCCATATCGAACATAAACACGATCAAGCTGATCGGCATCGGAGGAAATTTCGACAGGAATTTTCAGGCCTTTCTCGGCCTCGATTGCGAAAGAGCGATCATGGAGCACCGCGCCGACATCGCTTTCTTGTCGAGCTCCTCGGTGACCGGCCTCACCGCCTATCACCAGAACGAGGATGTCATCCGTGCCAAGCGCGCGATGATGCATTCCGCCGAAAAGACGGCCTTCCTGTCGGACCACACGAAATTCTCGCGCAACGCCCTGACGAAGTTCTGCGACCTGGATCAGTTTGACCATGTCTTCGTGGATGGGAACATCCCGGAAAGCGAGAAGGCGTTTCTTGTGGAGAACGATGTCAACATCACCTTGGTTTAGCTGTTGCATGGCCGTGTTTCGTCTCGGCATGATGCGCCAGAACGAAACACAGTGAGACCGGCGCTGGAAAGTCCGCGCAGGCGGAAAGCCACGATGCGGTCATCGGGCGA
>JAGRLJ010000117.1 GCA_020441805.1 Rhizobiaceae bacterium | reverse complement strand
GCGTCGCCACGATGAACGGCGTCGTTCCCTCGGTCGAGTCGATTGCCGCTGGCGAATACCCGGTCTCGCGTCCGCTGTACTTCTACGTGAAGAACGCGCATCTGGACGTCATCCCCGGCCTGCAGGAATACGTCGAGTTCTTCGTCTCCGACGATATGGCCGGTCCCGACGGTCCGCTGGCCGCCTATGGTCTGGTTCCCGATCCGGAACTCGCCAAGACCCAGGAAATGGTCAAGAACCGCGTCCCGATGGGTGCGCTGAACTAATCCCCTTACGGATAGACTGCGAGGCGGCGGCACTTTGCGGCCGCCGCCTCTTCCTTCCTTGTGGCACTCCCTTGTGGCTGACGTGACATGACCCCAGGCATCCTTTCACTCATCGTGCTCGGCTTGACGGCTCTGGGCTTCTTCCTCGGCCGGCAGCGGGCACTGGCCCTGGCTGCGCGTCAGAAGGTGAAGCTCCATTCGCTTCCCGGCTATTACGGTCAGACGGTCGCCCTGTTCGTCGCGGTACCCGCCTTCGTTCTCATGGCCGCGTGGATGTTCCTTCAGCCGGTCCTTATCGAAAGCCAGATCAGCAGCCGCATTCCCGAAAGCGCAATACCCGAGGGAAGCGCGCGCAGCCTCGTCATGGCGGATGTGCGCCGCATCGCCGACGGCCTCAACCTGATCGTTTCTCAAGGCGGCATGTCCGAAGACGATCTCGCCACCATGCGCGTCGACTTTTCCAATATCCGCGGCCGCCTGGCCGATGTTGGCGTGGCGCTCGGCTCCGACGTCTCGCCGGTCGCCTTCGAGGCGGCCAAGTCCTACCGCAAGATCGGCAATACCGGCACGTTGTTGAGAAACATCGCCGTGCTGGCCGCCGCGCTTGGTTTCGGTTTCGGCTCCTGGAGCCGCATCACGCCGGCGATGCGCGCGCGCAATGTCAGCGAGACCTTCACCCGCTCGCTCCTGATGGCATCCTCGTTCGTGGCCATTCTGACGACATTCGGCATCGTCTTGTCCTTGCTGTTCGAGTCGATCCATTTCTTCCGGCTGTATCCGGCCGTCGACTTCTTCTTCTCCTCCGTCTGGAACCCGCAATTCCGTGGCGGCTCCGACCTCGGCATCCTGCCGCTGCTCTGGGGCACGTTCTATGTCTCGCTCGTCGCGCTGCTGCTCGCCGTGCCGGTCGGCCTGATGATCGCGATCTACCTCGCCGAATATTCGGGCAGGGCGCTGCGCAGTTTCGCCAAGCCCGCCATCGAGATCCTCGCCGGCATCCCGACGATCGTCTACGGTCTGTTCGCCCTGATCACCGTCGGCCCGCTGCTGCGCGACTGGATCGCACAGCCGCTCGGCATCGGCACCTCGTCGTCCTCGGTCATGACCGCAGGTCTCGTCATGGGCATCATGCTGATCCCCTTCGTTTCGTCGCTCTCCGACGACATCATCAACGCGGTGCCGAACGCGATGCGGGAAGGCTCCTACGGCCTCGGCGCGACGCAATCCGAGACCATTCGCCGCGTGATCCTCCCCGCTGCG
>JAGRLJ010000116.1:3178-10580 GCA_020441805.1 Rhizobiaceae bacterium | reverse complement strand
TCTATCCGGCGATGGAGGATTTCCAACTCGACCTGATCATCGGCGAGGGGCCGGCGGCGCGGTCGGTGAAGATCGATCTTTCGAAATTCACGCTGGTGGCGGCGACCACCCGGCTCGGCCTGCTCACCAATCCGTTGCGCGACCGCTTCGGCATTCCGGTGCGGCTCAATTTCTACACGGTCGAGGAACTGGAACTGATCGTCGGTCGCGGCGCCCGTCTCATGGGCCTGCCGATGACGGCGGACGGCGCGCGGGAGATCGCCCGCCGCGCGCGCGGCACGCCGCGCATCGCCGGCCGGCTTCTGCGGCGCGTGCGCGATTTCGCCGAGGTGGCCAAGGCCGCGACGGTCGATCGGGAGGTCGCCGACAGGGCGCTGACGCGCCTCGATGTCGATCATATGGGCTTCGACCAGCTCGATCGCCGCTACCTCACCATGATCGCTACCAATTTCGGCGGTGGCCCGGTGGGGATCGAGACCATTTCCGCCGGATTGTCCGAGCCGCGCGATGCGATCGAGGACATTATCGAGCCCTATCTCATCCAGCAGGGTTTCATCCAGCGCACGCCGCGCGGCCGTGTTTTGACCGCAAATGCATGGAAGCATCTCGGTCTCAATCCGCCGGCGAATCTCGCGATGACGCAGATCGCCCTGTTCCAGGACGACGCTTGATTGTTCACCCGACGCGGCTTCATGAAACTGGTCTGGCGGGGTGGCCTCGCGCTCGCCGCGCTCGCCTCCTATCCCGTCCTCGAAGTCATGGCGCGCCCGCGCGTCACCGCATACCGGATGACGCCGCCGGGCTGGACGCCGGGCCTCAGGCTCCGGGCGGCGGTGATCGCCGACATCCATGCCTGCGAACCGTGGATGAGCGCCGAACGGATCGGAGATATCTGCGACCGGGCGAACGCGCTCGATCCCGACGTCATCCTGCTGCTCGGCGACTATGTCAGCGGCATGAATCTCGTGACCGGTTTCGTCCATTCCTCCGAATGGTCGAAGGCCTTGGCCGGCCTTCGGGCGCCGCTCGGCGTTCATGCCGTCCTCGGCAATCACGACTATTGGGAGGACCTGACGTTCCAGGGCGACCCGACGGTGGAGCCCTTCGCCAAGGCCGCGCTCGAAGGCGTCGGCATATCCGTGATGGTCAACCGGGCGATCCGGCTGGAAAAGGACGGTCATGGATTCTGGCTGGCGGGCCTCGGCGACCAGATGGCGCTGCGGCCCGGCAAGCGTTTCGGCCGCCAGGGCTGGCAGGGCCTGGACGACCTGCCTGAAACATTGTCGCAGGTGGCGGATGCCGGCCCCGTCATCCTGCTCGCGCATGAGCCAGACATATTTCCCGATGTGCCCGCACGCATCAGCCTGACATTGTCGGGCCATACCCATGGCGGTCAGGTCAACATTTTCGGATGGAAACCGGTCGTGCCGTCGCGTTTCGGCGCGCGCTACGCCGGCGGCCATATCGAGGAGGGCGGCCGGCAACTGGTCGTATCGAAGGGGCTCGGCTGTTCCATCCTTCCCGTTCGCTTCATGAGCTGGCCGGAGATCGTTTTGCTGGACCTCGGCTGATCGCTCTTCCGCGTCAGGGACCGCCGGCATGGCGCAGGCCATTGATCCATTGGCGCAGACCCGGGCCGCCGACCAGCAGGTAAAGTCCCACGGCCCAGCCCAGCAGGGTCTTGAGCGCATCGGCGATGGGTAGCCGCGCCTCGCCCGGATAGCCGCCGGCTATGTGCCAGATGGCGATCAGGCCGATCGTGTGCCCGAGCGCCAGGTAGAGGATGAAGGCGCCGGCGGCGCTGAAGGCCACGGCCTGCAACTGGTTTGCCGTCACCGGCCCCTCGGGGATGATCTCCGTGGAACGCGGCGAGAGGAAATCGACGATCGGGCCGGAGCACCAGAAGATCAGCAGGAACGGAACGAGCAGGAAGGACGCGATCGCGATCTGCGGCAGGCGGGAGATCTCCGCCTGCGTCGCGACCGTCGCCGCGACCGCGATCATGTAACCGGCGATCTGCAACAGCATGCCGATCGCGAAGATTCGGAGAAGCACGATCAAGCCGGAGCGCATGGGCATTGTCACATCCTCCTCGTTGCTTCTATAGCTGCCTCGACCGTGCGAATTTCGGCGCGGGCGACAAGAGTATTGAAGGTTGGACGGCTTCCCCATGACATTTATTCCCCTGTCCGGCGCGCTGACGGCAGAAGGCCATGTCCTGACCCAGCGGGTCTATTACGAGGACACCGATTTCTCAGGCGTGGTCTATCACGCGCGCTATCTGCATTTCCTGGAGCGGGGCCGCACCGACTTCCTCCGCTGTCTCGGCGTCGAGCAGGCGAAGCTGCATGCGGCGGAGGGCGATGGCCTCGCCTTCGTGGTCCATCGCATGGAGATCGACTTCAAGGGTTCCGCCCGGATGGACGACGTGCTGACGATCCTCACCCGCAGCGAAAAGGCGGCCGGGGCGAAGCTGGTGCTCGATCAGGAGGTGCGCATGGGCGAGCGCCGGCTCATTCTCGCGCGGGTGACGGTGGCCGTGGTCAATCGCGCGGGCCGCCCGCGCCGCCTTCCGACCGAACTCGCGGCAAAGTTCGGCTGACGGGATTTTTCCGAAACAATCCTCCTGTTCCCTTCGTAACAGCGTCCGCCCGCCGGTGATGCGAAAACACTCGCAACGGATGACGGATGTCTTTCGGAAACGGCAACAGGAAGGGTCCGGCGATGCGCAGGCTTCTCGCGATGGCATTGATGATCGGGGCTGGTGCGATCGCTTTCGCGGCGGCGTCGCAGGCCGGCATCTCGCTGCGTCCGGTGCAGGTCGAGAAGGCCGGCATGCAGGACTCGAATATCGTGACGAAATACGACATGCCCGTCTGCCGCATCGAAAGGACTCTGCAATACGATTTCAACGGCAATCCCTACGTGAAAAAAGTCCGCGTCTGCGCCTGATCCCCGTTCGCCAAAAGGCGCAGATTGCCCTGAAGCCCGGTCCGCCGCCCTGCTGGACCGGGCTTCTCCCTTTCGGGCTTGCCTATCGTCGTTCCAGATGCTCTTGATGCCTGCGTTTCGACGGGGACAATCATGCTGGGCACAATTCTCATCGGCGCTCTCATCGGCATCGGCGGCACTGCCGCGATGGATGTCTGGTCGATCGTCCTCTGGAAGGTCTTCGGGCAGGGCGCGCCCGACTGGGCTCCGGTCGGGCGCTGGACCTGGCATCTCCAGGGCGGCACCGTCTTTCACCGGCGGATCGGCGACGCGGCTCCCTACGCCCATGAGCAGGCGCTCGGTTGGTTCGTGCATTATGCGGTCGGCATCCTCTACGGCGTCGCGCTCGCGCTCGTCATGGGCGCGGCCTGGCTCGCGGCGCCGACCTTCCTGCCGGCGCTCGTCTGGGGTATCGTCACGGTCGCCGCCGGCTGGTTCCTGCTTCAGCCCGGCCTCGGGCTGGGATGGGTCGCGTCGAAAACGCCCAATCCGATCGAGGTGCGCGTCATGAACCTCGTTGCGCATGTGATCTTCGCGCTCGGCATGTGGGGCACGGCGCTGGCTTTGGCCTGAAAGGGAAAAAGCGCGATCCACGACAGCCGGTGGATGGTTCGATCCCGGGTGCCTACAGAGTAGGTGGGCGCCGTGTGCCCCAGCCCACGGGCCGGAACAGGGACAGCTCCCTTAAGATCGAGTATGGCCCCTGGGAATATTGATATCCTGTCGAGAGGCGCAGACCGCATCCGACATATAGTGCGTTTCGGCCCGCGGTGGAAGGGCCATGGCTGCATGGCGAGGACCGGCGCTCCAAATGGGGATTTCCCCTGTGTTCCGCCGCTCAAGCGGCGCCGGGGCCATTCAGCTTGTCAGCGATGGAGCGCACCTGCGTGGTCAGTTCCGTCAGCATGCCGGCCAGCGCCTGGTCGCTCTTCTCGGCGACGGTGGCGGCGCTGTCGCGATGCTGGCGCATGGCCTCGACTTCCTTGTCCAAGGCGCCGATCCGGCGATTGGCCTCGGACAATTCGTCCATGATCATGATGGCCGCCATGACGGTGAGCCGGAGGTCGCCGATCTCCCCGAACTGGCTTTTCAGATGGCCGACATAGCGGTCGAAATTCTGCGCGAGGCCTTCGAGATGGGCTTCCTGTCCCTCCTCGCAGGCCATGCGATAGGCCTTGCCGTCGATCGTCACCACCACTTGTGCCATCGTGAACTGCGCTCTTTAACCTGTTTCAGCGGTCGAGGACCGCGCGGATGGTTTCCATCGCCGTGACGAGACGGCGAGAGACTTCGCGATTGACTTCCTCGAGCCTGTTGGCGCGGAATTGCGACTGGTCGAGATCCTGGGCGAGTCGCGACCGGTCGGCATGGACGCGGCGGATCTCCTGCTCCATCTCGGCGGAATCGCGCTCCCGTTCGAAACGCATGTCGATCGCCCGGTCAAGCGCACCCAATGCGTCGCGAAGTTCCTCGATCGCAGCCTTGACCGCCGTTCCTGCGGGCATACCAACCAAACCTATAGATATTCGAATCGACCGCCGGCGGGCCGGACACGCGCACCGATAGTAGGAGAACGCTCCGTCCCGCGTCAATCGATCAAAGCGCCACAAAATCAGGCAATTCTGTGGAAGAGTTGCAGTGCCGCTTCGCCGGGCGCCCGGATCGACCCCGGCGGGACCCCTCGCCGGGACGCAAAATCTGCCCCGGGGCCGGCACAAAGCGTGAGCGAATTGATTGACAGGAGGCGTCCAACTGCTATGTGTCGCCTCGATTTGACGGCAGCCTGCGGCTGCTCCTCGAACTCCTGAGCCGGGGCGGAAAACCATGACTTCACGCGAACAACACGACCGGATGGCGAATGCGATCCGCTTCCTTTCCATGGATGCCGTCGAGAAGGCGAATTCGGGCCATCCCGGTCTGCCGATGGGCGCGGCCGACGTGGCGACGGTCCTGTTCACGCGCTTCCTGAAATTCGATCCGAAGGCGCCGCACTGGGCCGACCGCGACCGTTTCATCCTGTCGGCGGGCCACGGCTCCATGCTTCTCTATTCCATCCTCTACCTGACCGGCTACGAGGACATGACGATCGAGGAGATCCGGAACTTCCGCCAGTTGCATTCGCGCACGGCGGGCCATCCGGAATATGGCCATGCCTCGGGCATCGAGACGACCACCGGCCCGCTGGGGCAGGGCATCGCCAATTCGGTCGGCTTCGCCCTCGCCGAGCGGAAGCTGCGCGAGGAATTCGGCGCCGACCTCCAGGATCATTATACCTATGTGCTGGTCGGCGACGGCTGCCTGATGGAAGGCGTGAGCCAGGAGGCGATCGCGCTCGCCGGCCATCTCAGGCTCAACAAGCTGATCGTCTTCTGGGACGACAACAACATCACCATCGACGGCAAGGTGTCGCTTTCCGACTCGACCGACCAGCATGCCCGCTTCCGCGCCTCTGGCTGGAACACGATCGCGGTGGACGGTCACGATCCGGATGCGATCGCCGCCGCCATCGAGCAGGCGCAGACCTCCGACAAGCCGACCATGATCGCCTGCAAGACGGTGATCGGCTTCGGTGCGCCGAACAAGGCCGGCACGCACAAGGTCCACGGCTCGCCGCTCGGCGCCGAGGAAATCGCCGCGACCCGTGTCCACCTCAACTGGCCGTCGGAAGCCTTCGTGATCCCGCAGGACGTGCTCGATGCCTGGCGCGCCGCCGGCGCGAAGAGTGCAGGCGCCCGCGAGGCCTGGAACGAGCGGCTCGCCCGGTCCGACAAGAAGGCGGAGTTCGAGCGCCGTTTCGCCGGCGACCTTCCCGCCGGCCTCGCGCCGGCCATTTCGGCCTACAAGCGGAAGCTCGCCGATGCGAAGCCCACGGTCGCGACCCGCAAGGCCTCGGAGGATGCGCTTGAGGTCATCAACGGTGTCGTTCCCGAGACGATCGGCGGGTCTGCCGATCTGACCGGCTCGAACAACACCAAGACCAGCCAGACCGCTTCCATCACCCCGACCGACTTCTCCGGCCGCTATATCCATTACGGCATCCGCGAGCACGGCATGGCGGCCGCGATGAACGGTATCGCGCTGCATGGCGGCCTGATCCCCTATTCCGGCGGCTTCCTGATCTTCTCGGATTATTGCCGTCCCTCGATCCGGCTCGCGGCGCTGATGGGCATCCGCGTGATCCATGTGCTGACGCATGATTCGATCGGCCTCGGCGAGGACGGTCCGACCCACCAGCCGGTGGAGCAGATGGCCGCGCTCCGCGCCATTCCGAACCTCGTGATGTTCCGCCCGGCGGACGCCACCGAGACGGCGGAATGCTGGCAGGCGGCGCTCGAGGCCAAGGACCATCCCTCGGGTCTGGCGCTCACCCGCCAGAACCTGGCCACCGTCCGCACGGCTTATTCGGAAGAGAACCTGTCGGCCAGGGGCGCCTATGTCCTCGCCGAGGCGGCCGATGCCAAGGTATCGATCTTCGCCTCCGGGTCGGAAGTGGAAATCGCCCTCAAGGCGAAGGAATTGCTGGCCGGCAGGGGCGTCGCCGCCCGCGTCGTGTCGGTTCCGTCCTTCGAGCTGTTCGCCAGGCAGAGCGACGCCTATCGCGCATCGGTGATCGGTTCCGCCCAGGTCCGGATCGCGGTCGAGGCCGGTATCCGCCAGGGCTGGGATGCGATCATCGGTTCCGACGGCGGCTTCGTCGGCATGACGGGCTTCGGCGCCTCCGCGCCTTATAAGGAGCTCTACGGCTATTTCGGCATCACGCCCGAAGCCGTGGCGGACCTTGCCGCCGAAAAGCTTGCATAAATCGATTAAATCAGGTTGACAGTGTTCTCCGGCAGCGGAGAGCCTGCCAATTCCAGCGGGAGAAAGACGATGGTAGTCAAGGTTGGTATCAATGGATTTGGCCGTATCGGCCGCAACATCGTGCGCGCGATCTTCGAATCCGGTCGCAAGGACATCGATGTCGTCGCCATCAACGATCTCGGACCGGTCGAGACCAATGCGCATCTGATGCGCTACGACTCGGTGCATGGTCGCTTCCCGCACGAGGTCACGGTCAACGGCGACACGATCTCCGTCGGCTCCGAGAGCTTCAAGGTCTTTGCCGAACGCGATCCGTCCAAGCTGCCCTGGGGCGAGTTGGGCGTCGATATCGTGATGGAATGCACCGGCATCTTCACCGCCCGCGACAAGGCTGCGGTGCATCTCGCCGCCGGCGCCAAGCGCGTCCTCGTTTCGGCTCCGTCCGAAGGCGCCGACAAGACGATCGTCTATGGCGTCAACCACGACACGCTGACGAAGGACGACCTCGTCGTTTCCAATGCCTCCTGCACGACCAACTGCCTCGCGCCCGTCGTCGACATCCTGCATTCGGCCTTCGGCATCGAGCGCGGCATGATGACGACGATCCACT
>JAGRLJ010000116.1:0-3149 GCA_020441805.1 Rhizobiaceae bacterium | reverse complement strand
CACAAGGATCTCTACCGCGCCCGTGCCGCAGCGCTCAGCCAGATCCCGACCTCGACCGGCGCGGCCAAGGCGATCGGCCTCGTCATCCCGGCGCTCAAGGGCAAGCTCGACGGTATCTCCGTCCGTGTGCCGACCCCGAACGTGTCGCTGGTGGACTTCAAGTTCATCGCATCCAGGCCGGTGACCGCCAAGGAGATCAACGACGCGCTGATCGCCGCCGCCGATGGCCGCCTCAAGAACGTTCTCGGCTACACCCATCATCCGAATGTGTCGATCGACTTCAACCACGATCCGCATTCCTCGACCGTGGCGCTCGACCAGACCAAGGTCATGGACGGGACCCTGGTTTCGATCCTGACCTGGTACGACAACGAATNNTGGGGCTTCTCCAACCGCATGTCCGATACCGCGGTGGCATTCGCCAAGCTCATCTGATCGCGCTTCCGGCTATTGCGATGCATTCGGGAGGCGGGCGAAGAGTCCGCCTCCCTTTATTTTTCGTTGTCTTCGCCGCATTCTCGTCCATATATTCGAAGCAATATCCGCGTGGCGGATTCTCAGGATTATTCCGTTGCGTGGCCGGATGTTCCTTGCCGGCCCTAGCGGGCGCATAATTCATTCTGGCAGGCGGCTGCATCATGGCGGAGATCGGTATTTGACGCCGTAGAAGGGGATGGGTTTGGGGGCGTTCTATATTGTCGTATTGATCTGCGCCTCGCTGGTTCTTCTAGCCGCCTTTTCATCGCTGATCGCCTTTCGCTTCGGATCTCCCATACTTTTGCTTTTCCTCTGTGTCGGCTTGATCGCCGGCGTCGATGGACTTGGCATCGATTTCAGCAATAACGGCCTGTCCTTCATGCTGGGCTATGTGGCGCTGGCGATCATTCTGTTCGATTCCGGCTTCGGCACGCCGATCAAGGCTTTCAGGCAGGCAGCCCTGCCCGCGGTTCTGCTTGCTTCGGTCGGCGTCGTCATCACCACGGCGATCTTCGCCGTCGTCGTGATCCTGCTTCTGGATTTTTCCTTCATCGAAGGACTGCTGCTCGGTTCGATCGTCGCCTCGACCGACGCCGCCGCCGTGTTCTTCCTTCTCAGGATCAGCGGCATCAATATCCGCGACCAGATCACGTCGACGCTGGAAGTGGAATCGGGCACCAACGATCCGATGGCGATCTTCCTCACGATCACGCTGGTGGAGCTCATCACCTCGGGGCAGGGCCTGTCCGGCTTCAACGGCGCGCTGCTGCTCTCCTTCATCGAGGAAATGGGCATCGGACTCGTCGCAGGTCTTGTCGGCGGCTGGCTGATCGCCGGCGCGGTGAGCCGTTTCGATGCCGATCGCGGGCTCACGCCGATCCTCGTTCTGGCGCTGGCGCTTCTCGTCTTCTCGATCACCGGCGTGCTGCATGGCAGCGGTTTTCTCGCCGTCTACGTTGCCGGACTCTATGCCGGCAACCGGAGGCTTCAGTCCAAGATCGCGATCAAGCGGTTCCAGGACGGCATGACCTGGCTCGCGCAGATCATCATGTTCGTGATGCTGGGGCTGCTCGCGACACCGTCGGATTTCCCTTCGATCGCCATACCCGCGGTCGTGCTCGGCCTCTTCCTCATCTTCGTCGCGCGCCCGCTCGCCGTCTGGCTCTGCCTGTTGCCCTTCGACTTCAACCAGCGGGAAATGACATTCCTGGCCTGGGTCGGCCTGCGCGGCGCCGTATCCATCCTGCTTTCCATCCTGCCGATCCTCTCCGGCCTGCCCAACGGCCAGGATTTCTTCAACATCACCTTCATCATCGTCCTGGTGTCGCTGGTCCTGCAAGGCTGGACGCTGAAGCCCGTCGCCAGGCGGCTCGGCCTCATCATTCCCAGGCAGACGGGCGAGGTCGACAGGCTGGAGGTGGACCTGCCGCGCTCGTCCAGTCATGAGCTCGTCGCCTATCGTGTCATCAAGGACAGCCCGGTTCTGACCGGAGAGCGGCTGCCGCGCTGGGCGACGCCGTCGCTTCTCATCCGCGACGGCCGGTCGATGCGCTACCAATATGCCGGCCGGCTTCGCGAAAACGACATCGCCTATCTCTTCATCACGCCGAATTTCATTCCGCTGCTTGACCGGCTCTTCGCAAGCCGGGCGGAGCTCGATCCCGATGACGAGGAGTTCTTCGGCACCTTCACCATCTCTCCGCATCGCCCGGCGCGCGAGCTCGACGCGGCCTATGGCCCGGGCCTGCTCGCGGAAAGCGAGAAGGGCATGACGGTGGGCGATCTCATGCTGTCGCGCCTGGGCGGCCGGGCCGATTATGCCGATCGCATCCGGCTCGGCCCGATCATCCTCATCGTCCGCGACATCGACGAGACCAACCATATTTCCGCGATCGGCATTTCCATGGAGGCGGTCGAGCCGCGTCGGACATTGCCCGTCTTCCTCAATATCCGCGAGATCGCCGAGCGGATGCGCGACAGGTTCCGGCCGGGGATATAGGCCGAAGTCGCGGCTTGCGTCTCGTCCCCGCCGGTGTATGTTCGCGCCGGTTCAACATCAGCACGGATTGATCTCATGGCGTCTTTCAAGACTCTCGACGACCTCGACGACATCGCGGGCAAGCGCGTGCTCGTGCGCGTCGATCTCAATGTACCCGTGGCCGACGGCGAGGTCACGGATACGACCCGCATCGAGCGCGTCGCGCCGACGATCCTCGAACTGGCGGACAAGGGCGCGAAGGTCATCCTGCTCGCGCATTTCGGCCGCCCCAAGGATGGGCCCGATCCGCAATTCTCGCTCAGGATCGTGGCGCCGGCCGTCGAGGCGGTGCTCGACCGCCGGGTGCATTTCGCCGATGACTGCATCGGCGAGCCGGCGGCCTCGGCCATTGCCGGGCTGGAGGATGGCGGCATCCTGCTGCTCGAAAACACCCGTTTCCACAAGGGTGAGGAGAAGAACGATCCCGAATTCGTCGCGGCGCTGGCCGCCAACGGCGATATCTATGTCAACGATGCCTTCTCCGCCGCGCATCGCGCGCATGCCTCGACGGAAGGTCTCGCCCATCGGCTTCCCGCCTATGCCGGCCGCACGATGCAGGCCGAGCTCGAGGCGCTGGAAAAGGGC
This sequence comes from Rhizobiaceae bacterium, assembly GCA_020441805.1. Taxonomy (GTDB): domain Bacteria; phylum Pseudomonadota; class Alphaproteobacteria; order Rhizobiales; family Rhizobiaceae; genus Rhizobium_E. The sequence goes on along the minus strand of JAGRLJ010000116.1, from coordinate 49 downwards.
CTCGGCAATCCGGCCCGGCCGGTCGTCGCCATTGTCGGCGGCGCCAAGG
>JAGRLJ010000001.1 GCA_020441805.1 Rhizobiaceae bacterium | reverse complement strand
CGATATTGCGTTGAAATTCGGCGGCGCCGACCTTGATCATTCGCGCCGCCATGGCTCATGCATTTCATGCAGGAGGCATGACATCCAGCCGTTCAGTCAAGGCGTTTGCGGATCACGAACCGATGCCCGGTCCCGGTCTTTTCCTGCTGGACCAGTTCATGGCCGTGCTGGTTGCAGAAATGCGGGATGTCGAGGCCGGCGAGCGGGTCGGTGGTCTCGACCTCGAGCAACGCGCCGGCGGGAACCGAAGCGATGCGGTTCTCCGTCTTGATCACGGGATAGGGACATTTGAGCCCGCGGAGGTCGAGCCGGACCGCGGCGTTTTCCCGGCTCACCAGATTTTCCAGAACGGCTTCTGCTTCGGTCCGCCGTCGTCCTCGGTCACGGCGACCGGCGCCTCGGCCGGAGGCGCTTCCGCGTCCTCGGCGGGCTTCCTGGCGGTGGCCTCGGCCTTGTCGGTCCTGGTCTTCGCGCCATCGGCATCCCGCGAGGCGACGGGCACGCTGGCGGGGTCGTCGCTCGTCACCTCGGCGGGCGGCGCGGCCTTGATCTTCTTCTCCCAGATCTTCCAGAAGGGCGCCGCCACTTCCTGTTCCTCGGCGGCATAGGCCTGCATCACCGGCTTGATGGGGTTGGATTCGGGAACCGGAATCTTCGCACGGGCGAGACGCTTCTCGATCTTCTCGGTTTCCTTGCGCTTTTCTTCCTCGATCTTCTTGCGATAGGCGACCTCGGCGACCGAGATATATTCGACGGTCGGCGGCAGGCCGCGCATCTTCGCGTCGATCTTCTCCTTCGCCTCGGAATAGGATGCCACGGAATCGGATGTCTCGGTACGCTTGGCGGTGGGATCGACCACCACGTAATTGGCGTCGTTCGGCGTATTGGGCAGCTTGCCGGTGCGCCGGGCGAGACGCTCCTGCGCCTTGCGCTCGAATTCCGGCGTATCCTTCCACGAAGCCGAGAACTTGGCGGTGGCGGCGCTGAAGGCCGTCTCGTAGCTCTTCGAATAGCTCTGATACGCGGCGGTCAGGGCCGGCGGGGTGCCCGAGCCGCAGCCATTGACCTGATTGAAGACATATTTCTTGTTGCAGACGTCGATCTCGGGCGGACGATGGGTAATCTCGAAATAGTCGTAGCCGACCTTCAGGTTCTTCCAGAACTCGAAATGTTCGGACGAACGGTGCTTGGCCATGTTCTCGGCGGTCATGCGGAACGGGAAGGCCTGGATCTGGAAGCTTTTCTGCCCGGCCTTGAAGGCATCCCGGGCGAAGGCGTAGACCTGTAGCACCGCGGCGTCCGAGATCGAGTAGCAGCCAGAGGACGAGCAGGCGCCGTGGATCATGAGGTTGCGGCCCGTGCGGCCATAGGCGCGGTCATATTGGTTGGGATAGCCCATGTCGAACGACAGGTAATAGTTCGAATTGGGATTCATCTGGGCGGGCGTGATCGTGTAGAAGCCTTCCGGCGCCTGCCGGTCGCCTTCTTTCTTCTTCGGGCCGAGCTGCCCCGACCAGGCGCAGATCGGATAGGTTGCCACCAGCTCGTAGCGATTCTGCGAATTGGCCTTCCAGACCTCCATGATCGCTTCCTGCTTGAAGATGCGCATCATGATCGGCGAGGACATGGAGAGGTGCATCCTGGCGAGCTTCTGCCGCATCTTCGCGGGAAGCGGATGTTCCACGCGATTCGAGACGCTTTCGATACCGAGCGTGTCCTGGCTGTTGCAGCCTGCGAGCAGGCCGAGCCCCAGCGCCAATACGAGTCCGTGAGAGAAACGCATGCCCAAACGTGTCCAACCATCCTGCCTGCGCGCCGCCGGCGCGGCGCCGCGAATCCAGCCCGCTTATAAGGCAAAAGTGGTTACCGGACTATTCACATCCGGTTAACCAGTGCAACTCAACGCGGCAACCGGAAACTACAGTTGTTTCAAAGAGAAGGAATGTGGCCGAGTTTGGGCGGAATTCGGGCTCGAGCCGCCTCAGCCGAGCTGACGGCCCATATCGAGGAATTTTTGCCGGCGTTCCTGGCGCAGATCGTTCGATCCCTTGAGCTCGGAAAGCGCCTGCGCGATGATATCGCCGGTCTGGCTGACAACCTTTTCGGGCGCGCGGTGGGCGCCGCCGACGGGTTCGGGAATGATGCCGTCGATGATGCCCAGCGATTTGAGGTCCTCGGCGGTGATTTTCATGTTCTGCGCCGCTTCCTTCGCCCGTGTCGAATCGCGCCACAGGATCGAGGCCGCGCCTTCCGGCGAGATCACCGAATAGATCGCGTGCTCCAGCATGTAGACGCGGTTGCCGGTGGCGATCGCGATCGCGCCGCCCGAACCGCCTTCGCCGATGATGACGGAAATGATCGGAACCCTGACATTGAGGCAGATCTCGGTCGAGCGCGCGATGGCCTCGGCCTGGCCGCGCTCCTCCGCGCCGATGCCGGGATAGGCGCCGGCCGTGTCGACCAGCGTCACGATCGGCAGTTTGAAGCGGTCGGCGAGTTCCATGACGCGGATGGCCTTGCGATAGCCCTCCGGACGGGCGGAGCCGAAATTGTGGCGTATGCGGCTCTTGGTATCGTTGCCCTTCTCCTGGCCGATCAGCGCCACCGGCTCGCCGCGAAAGCGGGCGAAGCCCGCCTGGATCGCGTCGTCATTGGCGAATTTACGATCGCCGGCAAGCGACGTGAATTCGGAGAAGAGCTGCTGCTGGTAGTCGATGAAATGCGGCCGGTCCGGATGGCGCGCGACCTGGGTCTTCTGCCAGGGCGTGAGCTTGGAATAGATGTCGATCATGGCGTCGCGCGCGCGGGCCTCGAGTCGGTTGATCTCGTCGGACGTATCGATGCTCTCGTCCTGCTCGGCGAGGCCCTTGAGTTCGATGATCTTGCCTTCGAGATCGGAGATCGGCTTTTCGAAATCGAGATAGTTGTGCATGGTCACCCGTTCGCGGCGCTCGGAATTTTTCCCGTCATTGGGCACCCTAATCCCCGTTTTTTGTGGCTTTTGCAAGGGGGTGATGCGTTTCGACCAGTTCCCGGAGCGCTTCATCGAGAACATGGGTATAGATCTGGGTGGTTGAAATGTCCGAATGGCCGAGCAGTTCCTGCACCACGCGCAGGTCCGCGCCGTTCGCCAGCAGATGGCTCGCGAATGCGTGGCGGATGACATGGGGCGAGAGCGCCGATGCCGGCAGGCCCGCCCGCGCGCCCAGCCTCTTGAGGTCGCGCGCGAAGACCTGGCGCGCCAGATATCCCGTCGCGCTTTCCGACGGGAAGAGATGAGTGAATTCCCGGTCGCCGTGAACGGCCTTCAGCTCCGCGCCATAGGCGGCTACCGCTGCGACCGCCGCCCGGGTAAGCGGAACCAGCCTCTCCTTGTTGCCCTTGCCGCGGATGATCAGGAAGCGGCCGTTCTCGGCGAGCATGCGTGCCGGCAGCGAGACGAGTTCGGTCACGCGCATGCCGGTCGCATAGCAGAGTTCGAGCAGCGCCAGCATCCTGAGCCGCTCCAGTTTTCCGGCGCCTGGCCGGGCCGCTTCCTCCGTTGCAAGCGCCAGCAACCTGTCGATATCGGCCTGGCTCAGCGTCCTGGGCAGCGGCCGGCCCTTCTTCGGCCCGTCGAGGATGCCGGTCGGATCGTCGCCGCGGATATTCTCGGCATAGAGGAACTTGTAGAATTGCCGCATGGCGGAGAGCCGCCGCGCCTGCGACGACGGTTTGTATCCTTCCCGCGCCATATGGCCGAGAAAGGCCTGGAGGTCGGCCGTGCCCGCCGAGCCCAGCGTCGCGCCGCGCGTTCCGAGGAAGGCGGAGAGTTCGTCGAGATCCTTCTCGTAGGCGGCAAGCGTGTTCTTCGCCGCGCCGCGTTCGGCGCTCATCATTTCAAGGAAGGCTTCGGCATGGGCGGCGGAGAGATCGCGCATCGCTTCACCTATTGCGGGGGCGGGTTGGTGCGCTCGGAGGGGATCTCGATCGTGGCGTCCCGCGGCGTCGGCTCCACCAGATAGGCGAGCGCGAAGAGGATGGCATAGATCAGACCGGCAATCAGCGCGCACCAATAGAGGAAGCGGAAGAGTGTGGGCATCGGCCGGCCGGTTTGTCCTTCTGCGATTCGGGGCGGACGCCCTGTTATGGTCGCCCGGCGGCTTGCGCGCAAGGGCGAAAGCCGCATGCGGCCACCTTGACGCATGGGGCTCCATCACCCATAGGAACTCCACAGGGATCGCGGGAGCAGGGCCATATGCAGACCACTGTCAGCGCAAGCGCTCCGGCCGCCCGCGCGAAGCGGGTGCTCGGCAAGCGCAATCTCGTGCTCGTCGGCTTGATGGGCGCGGGCAAGTCGGCGATCGGCAAGCTGGTCGCGTCCGACCTCGGCATTCCCTTCATCGATTCCGACCATGAGATCGAGCGCGTCTCGCGCATGACGATCCCCGAACTGTTCGAGAAATATGGCGAGCCGGAATTCCGCAAGCTCGAGAACCGGGTGATCAGGCGCCTTCTGCGCACCGGCCCGCGCGTGCTGTCGACCGGCGGCGGCGCCTTCATGAATGCCGACACGCGGGCCTCGATCAAGACGGCCGGCCTGTCGCTATGGCTCGACGCGGATCTCGACACGCTCTGGGAACGGGTGATCAGGCGCGACAACCGCCCGCTGCTCAAGACCGATAATCCGAGGCAGACTCTCGAAAACCTGATGATCGCCCGGTATCCGACCTATGCGCTGGCCGATCTCGCGGTCAAGTCGCGCGATGTGAAGAAAGAGGTCGTGGCGGCCGAGGCGATCGCCGCCGTGGCCGCGCTGGCAGACGGGAATGACCATGGATGACCTTGAAAAGACGGTGCGTGTCGAGCTCGGCGACCGTTCCTACGACATATTGATCGGACCGGGGCTCATCGCCCGCGCGGGCGCCGAGATCGCCGGGCGCCTGAAGGGCCGGCGCATGGCGGTGATCACCGACGAGCATGTCGGCGCGCGCTATCTCGACGCCCTGACGGCGAGCCTCGCCGCCGAGGGCATTTCCGTCTTTCCGCTCACGCTGCCGGCCGGCGAGAGGACCAAGAGCTTCGACCCCCTGATCCGATGCTGCGACCATGTCCTCGAAGCGAAGATCGAGCGCAACGACGCGGTGATCGCGCTCGGCGGCGGCGTCATCGGCGACCTGACCGGTTTTGCCGCCGGCATCGTCCGTCGCGGCACCCGCTTCATCCAGATCCCGACCTCGCTGCTCGCGCAGGTCGATTCCTCGGTCGGCGGCAAGACCGGCATCAATTCCCGTCACGGCAAGAACCTGATCGGCGTCTTCCACCAGCCGGATCTCGTGCTCGCCGATACGGACGTGCTCGACACGCTCCCGCCGCGCGAGTTCCGCGCGGGCTATGCCGAGGTCGCCAAATACGGTCTGATCGACAAACCCGATTTCTTTGAATGGCTGGAGAAGAGCTGGCGGGACGTCTTCGCCGCGGGCGGCCCGGCCCGCATCCGGGCGATCGCCGCCTCGTGCCAGGCCAAGGCCGACGTCGTCGCGCAGGACGAGCGCGAGGCGGGGCTTCGCGCCCTTCTCAATCTCGGCCACACATTCGGCCATGCGCTGGAAGCGGCGACGGGCTACGATTCCGCGCGGCTCGTGCATGGCGAGGGCGTGTCGATCGGCATGGTCCTGGCGCACCAGTTCTCGGCACGGATGAACCTCGCGAGCCCCGACCTCGCCCGGAGGGTGGAGGCGCATCTGCGCGCGGTCGGCCTGCCGGTCTCCATGGACGAGATTCCGGGCGGCCTGCCGTCGGCGGAGACGTTGCTCGAGGCGATCGCCCAGGATAAGAAGGTCAAGGGCGGCAAGCTGACCTTCATCCTTACGCGCGGCCTCGGTCAGTCCTTCGTCGCCGACGATGTGCCGCCCTCGGAGGTTCTGTCCTTCCTCCGCGAGAAGCTGGGGGGCTGACCCATGCGCTGGCTTGCCTCCCTCGGTCGCTGGCTGGTCCGCATCGCCGGTGAGGGCGTGCGCGACGGTGGCCGGCGCGAGAGCGAGCCCAATGGCAACCCGCCGCGCGACAATCCCGCCGCGCCGAACCGCGAGCGCGACAGCTGGGCGGAACTCGACGAGCGCGAGATTTCCGACGTCATGATCCACCGCACGGTGATGAAGGGCGTCAATGCCGACGATCCGCCCGAGGCGGTGGTCCGCACCATCCTCGACAGCCCCTTCACCCGCATGCCGGTGTGGAAGAATTCGACCGATAATATTGTCGGCGTCATCCATGCCAAGGATATTCTCCGGGCGCTGACCGCCGTCGGGGCGCGGCCTGAAACGCTCGACATCATGAAGATCGCCGACCGGCCCTGGTTCGTGCCCGACACGACCGGCATGAAGGACCAGCTCGCCGCTTTCCTGCGCCGCAACACCCATTTCGCCGTGGTCGTCGACGAATATGGCGACGTCCAGGGCCTGATCACCATGCAGGACATCCTGGAGGAGGTGGTCGGGGATATTTCCGACGATCGCCAGCCGGACCTCACTGGCGTGCGCAAGGAAGCGGACGGTTCGATCGTCGTCGACGGTTCCGTCTCGATCCGCGACCTCAACCGCGCCATGGGCTGGTCGTTGCCGGACGAGGATGCGACGACCGTCGCGGGGCTGGTGATCCATGAAAGCCGCTCCATCCCGGACGAGCGGCAGTCCTTCACCTTCCACGGCAAAAGGTTCATCGTCATGAAGCGCGTGAAGAACAGGATCACGCGACTGAGGATCAGGCCGGCCGAAACGCTGCCGGCGTTGCCGGCGCCGAAGCGGCTGGATGCGCAGTCCTGACAGCCATGACCCAACCGGCCCCTTGCGGGGTCGGCCGGGAGGTCAGCGCCGCTGCCGGTCCTCGAGTTCCAGAAACAGTCCGGCATGATCGAGGTCGCCGCCGTCCAGATCCTCGACGAAGCGCCGGTAGCGCGTCCGCTGGAGTTCCGAGAGCGGCAGCGTCAGTCCGAGGCTCGCCGCTTCGTCGAGCAGATTGTCGAGGTCCTTGAGCTGCAAGGCCGAGCGGCCACCGGGGGCGAAATCGCCATCCGCCATGCGCTTTCCATGTTGCTGGAGGATCACCGAATCGGCGAAGCCGCCCCTGAGCGCTTCGCGCAGCCGGTTCATGTCGGCGCCTGCCGAGCGCATCAGCAGCATGGCCTCGGCGACGATGCCGATGGTGGTGGCGACGATGCCCTGGTTGGCGAGCTTGGCGAGTTGCCCCGTGCCGGGCGGGCCGACGAGCGTCGGGCGGCCCATGGCCGAGAGCACTGGCCGTGCCGTCTCGAACGCGTCCTCCTCGCCGCCGGCCATGATGGCGAGCGTGGCATCCGCCGCACCCTTCGTGCCGCCGGAGACCGGTGCGTCCAGCGCCCGCACGCCAAGGCCGTTCAGCAGTTCGAAATGGGCGCGCGCCTCGCTCGGCCGGATCGAGCTCATGTCGATGAAGATCGTGCCCGGCCGCAGAGCACCCGCCAAGCCGCCATCGAGCAGGCCGCGCACGGCCGCGCCGTCCGACACCATGGTGATGACGATCGTCGCATCCCCGACCGCCGCCGCGGGCGTTCCGGCGAGGCGGGCGCCGTCGGGAACGAGACCCAGGGCCTTCTCGCTGCTTCGGTTCCACACCGTGACCGGATATCCGGCGCGGAGAAGGTTTCGGACCATGGGCGCGCCCATCAATCCGGTTCCGAGAAAGGCTATATCGGGATGAGGCATGAGGAAATCCGATGGAAAACGCGGCGGCGTCTTATAGCAGTCCCGGGCCGGTCCCACAATTCTGTGCCGGCCCCTGACATTCGTCAGGAAATCGCCGCAATATTTTCGGTATGCGCGCACAGGCACTTGGCATCTTCATGAAATTGTTCCACGCCTCGCGGCGCGGAATCGGAAATTCAATCGGACATGGATACCAGGCTCAGACGTCCCCCCAAGCAGCGGCGCAGCCGCGGGCGGATCGAGGAAATTCTCGCGGCGGCCCGGCGGCTGATCGGAGAAAAGGGTATCGACGCAGTCAGGATGCGTGAGATCGCGGTCTTGGCCGGTGGCCCGATTTCATCGATCTACCAGTATTTCCCCAACAAGTCCGCTATCCTGGCCATGCTCTTCGAGCAATGGTCGGAGGGGCTGGAAATCATGATCCGGGAACGGCTGGAACGTGTGGGCGACATCGACGGGCTGATGTCCGCCGCATCCGATCTCCTCGACCATTTCCATTCCCGGATCGCCGACGATCCGGGCATCCTCGACCTGCTCAACGCGGTGCAGGCCGACAAGGCGCTTTCGGATATCGATCTCGCGGCGTCGCGCCGTCACGCTGAATGGTTCTGCGCCGCGGGCGAGCGCTTCATCCCGCAATCCCGTCACGCCGAGTTCCGGCGCTCGACCTTCCTGATGTTCCATCTCGCCTTCGGCGTCGTGCGCATGGCGCTGTGGGACAAGCCGGAAGACGGCTCGGTACTCGGCGATTTCAAGGCCATCATCCGGGGGCAGATCACGCTGCTCGCCGCGCCCGGTTGAAACCGGTCCGACTACGGCGCGGGCTCAGGCCATGCGGCGCCCGCGCGCCCGGCTGAGCATGGCGATCCGATCCGTGCCGGGTTCGGCGGCGGAAGCCTGCATCACATCCAGCCGCGACAGGCCGATATCCTTCAGCATGTGGTCTTCCATCGCCTCGAGGTCCCGCAGCATGTCCCGGCCGCGGCGGTGGGCGGAAAGCCAGTCGGCAATCGTGGCCAAAAGGCCGGTGGCGGACAGGGGGCGGACAGTGGCCCGGCTTTCGGTGATCATGGTCATCATCGTGTTCTCCATTGCTTGGACAGGTTTATACGGATGGAGAATTCCACCGTCTGTCTCGCGGGTAACAGGTTTGAAACATGGCTGAAACAATGGAAACGAAGCCGCACGCGGCGGAAAAGAAAAAGCCCGGCCGGTTGCTGGGAGGCAACGGGCCGGGCAAGAAAGCAGGGCAGCTTGGCGGACGCCCTGCGGGGAAACGGTTTCGAAGGGAGGTCGGAACGTTCCGCGCCGTCATACGACGACTACTGACAAGAAAGTGTCAGCGGTGACGCACTCCCCTCAGCGGATTCTGCCGAGCCCGGATGAGATGCAGGGTCGGATCGACCCCCGGATTGCTGAGCGCGGTTTCGACGTCATGGCGGCTCAGGCCGATGTCGGCGAGCTGCGCGTCGTCGAAATCGCGCATGCTGGCCACCATCCGACGATTGCGCCAGGTCGCGAGCCAGGCGGCGAGACCGCCGGTAAGCGTGGTCACGCGGAATTTGGTCAAAAAGGCACTTCTGCCCGCAACAGCGCTTGCGGGCGCGTCTTCACAGATGGACATGGGGCTCTCCTTGCCGGCCCACCGCCTTGCATGCGGGTTGTTCGGGCCGTCGTTTCGATGTAGAAAAGATGCAAGAAATCTATTGATCAGTCCAACGAATGTTTTTAATGATAATCATCAATCGTCTTTATGATTGAGTTTTTCCATGGTCGCGCCCCTCGATATCGATCAGTTGCAGACATTCGTCGCCATCTCCGATGCGGGGAGCTTCACCAAGGCGGCGGACAGGGTGTTCAAGACCCAGTCGGCCGTTTCCATGCAGATGCGGCGTCTGGAAGAGCGGATCCGTAAGCCGCTTTTTGTCAAGGACGGGCGCGGTAACCGGCTGACGCCGGAAGGCGAGAAGCTGCTCAACTATGCCCGCCGCATCATGAGGCTCAACAACGAGGCGGTGGCCGCCTTCGACGACAACCGGCTGGAAGGCACGCTCCGGATCGGCACGCCGGACGACTATGCCGACCGTTACATGCCCGAGATCATCCAGCGCTTCGCCCGCTCGCATCCCAATGTGGAGCTTTACATCGTCTGCGAGCCCTCGGTGGATCTCGCCGAGAAGATGACCCGGGGCGAGCTCGACATCGCGCTCGTCACCCACAATCCGCTGGAGCGCGAATCCGAGGTCGTCCGTACCGAGCCGCTCTGCTGGGTCATGTCCGCCAACCATCCCCTGCCGGAAAACGCGCCGGTACCGCTCGCCGTCGGCCGGCGCGACTGCCAGTGGCGCCGGCTCGCCTGCGCCTCGCTCGACGCGATCGGCCGCGAATACCAGATCCTGTTCACGAGCTGGTCGTCCACCGTCGTGGCCTCGGCGGTGCTGGCCGGCATGGCCGTGTCCGTCCTGCCGGAATCAGCGCTCCGTCCCGGCATGAAGGTGCTCGGCCAGCCGGACGGCTTCCCGCCGCTCTCTCCCGTGCAGATCGGCATCATGAAGCGCACCGGCCTCTCCACCTCGCTCACCAATGCCATCACCGCCCATATCAGCGCCTGTCTCGACAATATCACGCCCCCGAGCGTCGAGGACGAGTTGAGCCGGGACCTCAACATCCTGCGCACCGGCCGGGTGCTGGCGCCAGCGCTGACGCCCGGCTGGTGAATGGCGTGGATGGGGCGCGATTGGCGTTGCATCCTGGAGCCCGCGCGCTAATCTCCATCCCGATAGAACCCTTCCCCATCCCTCCCGCAAGGGACAGGGCTAATTCCCGGCGCCGCCGTGCCTTCATCGATCTTGCCCGACAGGGCAAGACCGCGATCTGGCTGGGGCGGTACCGCCGGTTAGCCTCCCGCGCGGGGCGAAACGGGGAGGGCCTTCACCCATGATGAGGCATTCCATGACCGGCCGTTCCTTCACCACCATCGAAAACCAGTGGATCACGCTCAGGGACGGCACGCGGCTCGCCGCCCGTATCTGGATGCCGGACAATGCCGGGAACGACCCGGTGCCGGCCGTGTTCGAGTTCCTGCCCTATCGCAAGCGGGACGGAACCTGTGCCCGGGACGAATCGACCTATCCGATCTTCGCCGCCGCCGGCATCGCGGGCGTGCGCGTCGATATCCGGGGTTCGGGCGAATCCGATGGCGTGATCGACGGGGAATACACGCCGCTCGAACTGGCCAATGCCTGTGAGTTGATCGAATGGATCGCGGCCCAGCCCTGGTCGAACGGGTCGGTCGGCATGATGGGCATCTCCTGGGGCGGCTTCAACTGCCTGCAAGTCGCGGCGCTGAGGCCCGAACCGCTCAAGGCGGTGATTTCCATCGCTTCCACGGTTGATCGCTACAACGACGATATCCATTACAAGAACGGCGCGCATCTCTCCGCCCAGCTGTCCTGGGCGGCGACCATGCTCGCCTACCAGTCGCGTTCGCCCGACCCGGCGCTGGCCGGCAACCGCTGGCGCGAGATGTGGCAGGAGCGCCTGGAGAAGGAACCCTTCTTCATGGAGGAATGGCTCCAGCACCAGCGCCGCGACGCCTTCTGGAAACACGGTTCGATCTGCGAAAACTTCGGCGACGTGGAAATCCCGGCGCTCGTCATCGCCGGCTGGGCCGATGGCTACCGCAACACGCCGATCAAGGCGATCGAGGGGCTCGGCGCCAAATCCAAGGCGATCATCGGCCCATGGATCCACAAATATCCGCATTTCGCCTGGCCCGGGCCGCGCGCCGATTTCCATGGCGAGGCGATCCGCTGGTGGAACCGCTGGCTGCGCGGGGAAGAGAATGGCGCCGAGGCCCTTCCGCAGGTCCGCGCCTATATCATGGACGCGGTGAAGCCGGCGATCCGGCGTGATTTCGACCCGGGTTTCTGGGTGGCGAGGGAGCGCTGGTCGAAACCCGAGCCGGATATCCTCGCCGTCGGGACGGATGGCAGGCTCGGCAAGGGCAGGGGCGGGACGGGCGAGGCCCTGCTTCGCTCGCCGCTCGATACCGGCACCGCGTCCGGCGAATATTTCACGCTGAAGCCGGATGCCGAAATGGCAATCGACCAGCGGTCCGACGATGCCGGCTCGCTCACCTTCGAGACGGGGCCACTGGCCGAGGCGCGGGATTATCTCGGCATGCCGCGGCTGAGGCTGGTGCTGAAATCCGATGCGCCGCTCGCCAATCTCTGCGCCCGCATCGTCGATGTCCATCCGGACGGTTCGTCGCTGCGCGTTGCCTATGGCGTGCTCAACCTCGCCCATCGCCGCTCCAGCGAACATCCCGAACCGCTCGCGCCGGGGGAGGCGACCGAGATCGAGATGGATCTCGATGCGCTCGGTTACCGTTTCGCGCCGGGCCATCGCATCCGGCTCTCGCTGTCGACCAGTTACTGGCCGATCATGCTGCCGCCGCCCTATGACGCGACGCTCGCGATCGATACCGGCTCGATCGAACTGCGCCTGCCGAAACTTGGCGCGGCCGAACGGATCGAGATGAAGGAGCCGGACGATCCCGATCCGCTGCCGGATTATATCGAACATCTGCCGGCGGCGACGCGCCGCGGCGTCACCCGGGAACTCTCGACCGGCCGCACGGTCTATCGCATCCATGAGGATACCGGCCGCCACGAACATCCCGATACCGGGCTCGCGACGCGTCAGGTCCGGGAGGAGGAATGGTCGATCGAGGAGGGCGATCCGCTTTCGATGACCGGCGACGCGCGCTGGATCTGCGACATGGCGCGCGAGGGCTGGTTCGTCCGCACCATGTCGAGCGCGCGGATAACCTGTTCCGCGGACAGCTGGATCATCAGCGCCACCATACGGGCCTTCGACGGCGACGAGCAGATTTTCGAAAAGGACTTCGAAAAGGTCGTGCCGCGCGACATGATGTAATCGCGGAATGGCCTTGCTCTCAGCGGTGGCGCATCGAGAGCATCCGCAACGCCGCCACGGCCCGTTCGGCATCGGCGGCGCCGATGAAGATGTGGTCGTGATAGTAGCCCGCAACCACATTGGCGCTGATGCCGTGCCGTGCCAGCTCGGTTGCGAAGGCGGCGGTGAGGCCGACGGCTTCCAGGGAGGAATGGACCGAAAGCGTGATCAGGCGCATCGGCGGACTGGCGTCGAGGCCGGCCCGCGCAGCCTCCGCCGCCGGCAAGATCAGCGTCAGGCCTTCCGCCTCGCGGAAGGTGCCGATCGGATCGATGCCCGCCGGAACCACCGTGCCGGAAACGGTCGCGAAGACGTAGGCGCCGTCACGGAGCGTCGGCTCCATGGTCGCCAGCAGTTCCTGGAGATCCCGGCCGCCCGTCATTGCGCCGAATAAGCGCCATCGACCAGATGATAGCTGCCGGTGATGAAGGACGCCTTGTCGGAGAGCAGGAAGAGCACCAGGGCGGCGACCTCCTCCGGCCGGCCCAGGCGGCCGATCGGATGCTTGCCGACGAGGAAATCCTGCATGGCCGCGTCCAGCGAATTCTCGATCAGGGGCGTCTTGATGAATCCCGGACCCACGGCATTGACCCGGATGCCCTGCGCCGAATATTCGATGCCGGCATTCTTGGTCATGCCGACCAGCGCATGCTTGGAGGCCACATAGGCCGGCGCATTGGCGAAGCCGTTGGTGCCGAGGATCGAGGACATGTTGACGATCGAACCGCCTCCGGTCTTCAGCATCGCCTGGATCTCGTATTTCATGCAGTAGAAGACGGAGTTGAGATCGACGTCGAGGACATGTTTCCATTCGTCGATCTCGTAATCGGCCAGCGGCTTCAGCGGCCCGCCGATTCCGGCATTGTTGACCGCGCAATCGAGCCGGCCGTAGCTGTCCACCGTATAGTCGACCATCGCCTTGACGGCGCCGGGATCGCTGACATCGATCCTGAAAGCCGACCCATGGCCGCCCTTGGCGGCGATCATGTCCACGACGCGCCGCGCGGCGTCGAGATTCATGTCGGCGACGACGACCCGCGATCCGGCCTCGGCGAGATGCAGGGCGCAGGCTTCCCCGATGCCCGATCCGCCGCCGGTAACGATGCTGGCTCTATCCTCGAATTCCCTGGTCATCTCGGCCTCCCGTTCAAGGTGCCCCGGCCGGCTCCGGTCGAAGGCGCCATTTTGCCGCATGGATCGAGCACGATTATGACACGGAGCCCGGCGGCGCGTCTTGAACTGGATCAAGTCCCGGGCGATCTTCCGAAAAGTTACAGGCCGATCTCGCTCGCCCAGGGCGGGTTGGCGCCGGCGCGCGATACGGTGACGGCGGCGACCTTCGCCGCCAGCGCCAGCGCGTCGCGAATCGCGGCGGCGTCGAGGCTGGCGACCCCGGTCTTGGTCAGCAAGCCGTCGCGGCGGAGCGAGGCGAGGATGCCGGCGTCGAATGTGTCGCCGGCGCCGATCGTATCGACCACGGCGACCTTCTCGCTCGGCACATCCACCTTATGCGCCTTCGAGTAGCCGGTGGCGCCCTCGGCGCCCTTCGTGATCACGACCAGCTTCGGCCCGATATCGAGCCACCGGGCGGCCAGCGCGTCATGGTCCCCGGCCACGCCGAACCAGTCCAGGTCCTCGTCGGAAAACTTGATGATGTCGGATTGCGCCGCCATCCGCATGATCCGGTCGTGATGAGCCTGCCTGTCGCGGATGAAGCCCGGCCGGATATTGGGATCGAGGGAGATGACGCGGTTTTGCCGCTCGCGGGCGAGCAGGGCCTCATAGGTGCCACCGCAAGGGTCGGAGATCAGGCTGATCGCGCCGAAATGGAGCGCCTCGATATCGTCACCGTCGCCCAGCGGCGGCAGGTCGTCGGCGGTGATCATCCGCCCGGCGGTGTTCTCGTCGTAGAAGGCATAGGTGGCCGACCCGTTGACCAGCTTGACGAAGGCGACCGTCGTCGGTCGCGACGAAACGGCGCAGAAGCGATAATCGACGTGAGAGGCGTCGAGCGTTTCCCGCAGCACATCGCCCAGCATGTCGTCGGACAGGCCGGTGAAAAAGCCGGTGGGAATGCCGAGCCGGCCGAGCGCGATCGCCGTGTTGAAGATGGCGCCGCCCGCATAGGGCGCATAAGCGCTCTCGCCCAGCGTCGATTGACGCGGCAGCATGTCGATCAGCGCTTCCCCGCAGCACAGGATCATGTCCAAAGCCTCCCCGTTCGATTTTTCAATCGATTAGAGCATCATTCGGAAAAATGCCAGCGGAATTCGGAGTCCTCGCGGGCCGTCAGGCGGCGGCCGTTGCCGGAACGTCCAGGCCGAGCAGCATGTGAATCTGCGGCCGCGCCTTCACGAGGTCGTCGATCGTATATTCCGACAGGACGTCGAAGAAGGCGTTCAGCGCCCGGCGCAGCGCCGTGTTCAGGCCGCAACTGTCGATCAGCGGACAATCCGCCGCACCGTCCTCGAAACATTCCGCCATCGAGAAATTGTCCTCGGTTACGCGCACCACGTCGAAAAGCGTGATGTCCTTGGCGGGCCGGGCGAGGCGGACGCCGCCATTGCGGCCCCGCAGCGTCTCGATCAGTTCAGCCTTGTGCAGCGGCTGGAGGATCTTGAACAGGAACAGTTCGGAGACATTGTAGGCCCTGGCGATCTCGGGGATTCGGCTCAGCTTGTCGCCGTTCGCGGCGCAGTACATCATGATGCGCACCGCATAATTCGTCTGCTTCGTCAGCCGCATGCCGTTCTCCTGATCGGTTCTTCGAGCCCTTTATAGACGCTTCGGTAGTTTTGAACAATTCCAAAATATGAATATCACATTCACGTTTGCGACCGATTGACCTATTGACCACGGATGCACTTGGCGTATGAGAGCAAAAACAACACTCAATTAGTCAAGTTTTGGAGGGATGCCATGAGAAATATCCTGAGCCTTACCGTTTTTTCCCTCTCGGCGGCGCTGGCGGCGGCCGGCTCCGCGCGCGCGGACGGTGAGGTGAACATCTATTCCTATCGCCAGCCGGAACTGATCAAGCCCCTGCTCGATGCCTTCACCAAGGAAACGGGCATCGCCGCCAACGTGCTTTTCCTCGACAAGGGCCTCGTCGAGCGCATTCGGGCCGAGGGCGAGAATTCCCCGGCCGACGTTATCCTCACGGTCGATATCGCCCGCCTCACCGAGGCGAAGGAGGGTGGCGTGACGCAGTCGGTGGATGATGAGATCATCAACAAGGATATTCCGGTCAATTTTCGCGATCCCGACGGCGAATGGTTCGGACTGACGACGCGCGGCCGCGTCATCTATGCTTCCCGCGAGCGGGTGAAGCAGGATTCGATCACCTATGAGGAACTTGCCGATCCGAAGTGGAAGGGCAAGCTCTGCATGCGCGACGCGCAGCATTCCTACAATATCGGCCTCTTCGCCTCGATGATCGCCCATCACGGCGCCGATTATACGGAAAAGTGGCTGACCGGCCTCAAGGCCAACCTGGTCTCCAGGCCCAACGGGTCGGATCGCAGCCAGGCCAAGTCCATCTTCGCGGGCGAATGCGATATCGGCCTCGGCAATACCTATTATGTCGGCGTGATGATGACGAACGACAAGGAGCCCGAGCAGAAGGAATGGGCGGGCGCCCTCAAGGTCCTGTTCCCCAACGCGGCCGATCGCGGCACGCATGTCAACATCTCCGGCATGGCGCTGGCGAAATACGCGCCGAACAAGGACAATGCGCTCAGGCTGATGCGCTTCCTCGCCGAGGGCGAGGCGCAGAAGATCTATGCCGAGCAGGTCTTCGAATATCCGGTGCTGCCCGGCGTGGAACCGTCGGAGATCGTCAAGTCCTTCGGCCCGATCAAGCCCGATACGCTGCCGCTGATCGAAATTGCCAGGAACCGCAAGCTTGCCTCCGAACTTGTCGACAAGGTGGGGCTGAACGACGGTCCGACCGAGTGAGGCCGGATTGCCGATGGCAAGGCCCCGCGGGGGCTTGCCTGTAGGCCCGGAAAGAGATGGCGGCCGCGCGATCGTCGGCCGCCGCGACCCTATTTCCCGCCCCATTCCTTCGCCCAGTCCTCGATCTGCTGGCGGCGCTCGGGCGTGCCGGGATGGGTCGAGAGCATGCTCGTGCCGCCACGGTCGCCGAGCTTTTCCTCCAGCAGCTTGAAGAAGCGGCCGATGGCGGCCGGGTCGTGGCCGGCCTTTGCCATCAGCGTCACCGAGATCCGGTCCGCCTCGCTTTCGGCGCTGCGGGAATAGGAGAGGGCGAGGAGGGCGGCGCCGTCGGTCAGGGCTTCCTCGCCGCCGGAGCCGATATCGCCCGCAATCAGCATGACGAGGCCGGCAATGCCCGCGGCGCGGTACATCTGCCGCAGCGAATGCTCGCGCTCGACATGGCCGATCTCATGCGCCAGCACGCCGAGGATCATTTCCGTGTCCTGTCCCGCCATGCGGATGAGCTGGTCGGTGACGACGAGCGTGCCGTCGGGCAGCGCGAAGGCATTGGGACCGATCGCTCCGCCGTCCCGGAAATTGAGCGTGTAGCCCGCCGTGCCGCGCGTCGAGAAGCTTGCGATGCGGTCGAAGCCGTCTCGGATCCTGCGCTGCTCGGCCGGGTTCAGCGTGCTGGGCGACAGCACGGTCTGGTCGAGCGAGGCGAGCGTGCCGGCGGAAAGCCATTGCGGAACGGCGGGCGGGGTGACGAGCACGGCAACCTCCACCAGCGCCGGCAGCGCATAGCGGTAGATCAGCGCCGCCAGCAGGAAGACGAGCGCGACGAAGCCGATGAGCCGGGGCCGAACCTGTTCGAGCCCGGCGATCCAGCCGGTCCGGTCTGCCTTGTGCATTTTGAGGAAACGATCGATCGCGTCGTTGTCGGGCGTTTCGAAGAGCGAACCGTTGGACAGGCCGATGCGGCGCGGGATACTGCCGATCCGGTCGGAGACCTTTACGGATTTAAGGTCGTCGCGACAGGCGATCGCGCCGTCCTCCAGCCGGATCGAGAGCCGCGCGCCCTCGGCCAGCAGGCTTGCGGCCATCGCCGCGTTGGAGCGCGGCGGATGCCAGATGCCACGCGCGACCTCGACGCCGTCAGAAGCCAAAATCCATGCCCTCCATGTCCATGTATTCGGCGCTGATGGCCGAGCCCGAGGCTTGGATCGAGGCCATGATCTCGCCGATATCGCCCCTGGGCACGATGCCGCTGTGCTCCGCCAGGTAGCGCGCCTCGCGCACCGCCGCCCAGGGCCGCATCAGGCCGAGCGTGACGAGGGTCAGCACGAAATTGGAGAGATAGATCCAGAAGAAGCGGCCGCGCGACAGGTCGCTGTGAAGCGGGTGGATCGCGTCGAAGCGGGCTGAATTCATGACGATGTTGTGCACCGCGACGCGATAGACGAAGCCGGCGACGGTAAAGATCAGGATGAGTGGGATCAGCACCGCATAGATCGCCAGCACGGTGAAACCCAGCCGCTGCTCGTCGTTGTAGCGGTCCATCTGTCCCATCAGGTCGAGAACGAAGGGGGCGACATAGATCCAGGCGGCCGTTGCGGCGATCAGCAGGCCGAGCAGCACCATTAGCGCCGGGACGACCCAGCCGCGATAAAGGTCGCCGACCTTCGGATCGGTCTCGAAACCCCGGTCGCCGTAGCGCAGGTGGTTGAAGACGTAGCGATACATCCAGCGGCTGGCGAAGGGCGCGAGGATGCCGAGCGAGAATACGGAGACGAGGCTGCCGAGGATCACGCTGCGGAACGCCCCCCAGGCATTGCCCGTGAAGTCGAAGCGGATATTGCGGTAGCTGGTGATGCGCGCATTGAACCGCAGGCTCCGGACGATGAAGAGCGGCAGGATGAAGAGGAAGATGAACGGCGTGGCGATGCCGAGCAGCGGATAGACCGTGGTGATCACGTTGATGATCGAGATCACGATGAAGACGATGAAGCGGCCGAGGAAGATCTGCAAGCCGCGGGCATGGTAATCGAAGGAATGGCCGTCCAGGAATGTGTTGCCGCGAAAATAGCGCATCCGCCGCACCTTGGCCCAGGCGGAGTAGATGCCGAACGTGACGATCGTCAGCAGGATGTTG
>JAGRLJ010000115.1:12765-17059 GCA_020441805.1 Rhizobiaceae bacterium | reverse complement strand
TGATGTCGATCCTCTACGGCTTCTATCAGGCCGACAAGGGCGAGATCCATGTCGGTGGCCGCAGGATCGACATCAAGGATCCCTCGACCGCCATCGCCTCGGGCATCGGCATGGTCCATCAGCATTTCATGCTGGTCGAAAATTTCACGGTACTCGAAAATGTCATGCTCGGGGCGGAGGACAGTCCGATCCTCAACAAGGGCATCGCCAAGGCGCGCGCCGAGCTCAAGCGCCTCGAGACCGAATATGAGATGGAGGTCGATCCGGACGCGGTGATCCAGGAACTGCCCGTCGGCATCCAGCAGCGCGTCGAGATCCTGAAGGCGCTGTTCCGTGGCGCCGATATCCTCATCCTCGACGAGCCGACCGGCGTGCTGACGCCGGCCGAGGCGGACCATCTGTTCCGCATCCTCGGGCAGCTCAAGGACCAGGGCAAGACCGTCCTCCTCATCACTCACAAGCTGCGCGAGATCATGGCGATCACCGACGAGGTCTCGGTGATGCGGCGCGGCGAGATGGTGGCGACGCGCGAGACGGCGAAAACCTCGGTCGAGGAGCTGGCCGAACTCATGGTCGGCCGCCGCGTGCTGCTACAGGTGGAAAAGGGCGAGGCGAATCCCGGAGAAGTCAAGCTCTCGGTCAAGGGACTGACGGTCAGGGACAGCCGCGGCGTCACCATGGTCGACGACGTTTCGTTCGATGTCCGCGCGGGCGAGATCGTCGGCATTGCCGGTGTCGCCGGCAACGGCCAGTCGGAATTGCTGGAGGCGATCGCCGGCATGCGGCGCGCCACGGCCGGCACGGTGCTGCTCGACGGTTCGCCTGTCGATGTCACGCGCATAGCGGATGCGGCGGCGCTGCGCAGGCGCGGCCTCGCCCATGTGCCGGAGGACCGGCATCATGCCGGTCTCGTCCTGAAATTCGAGGAGAGCGAAAACGCGATCCTCGGCTATCACGACGATCCGAAATATCAGTCGAACGGTATTCTCCGGATCGACGCGATCCGCGAGGATGCGAGGAAGAAGATCGAGCAATACGATATCCGGCCGCCCAATCCCCGGCTCAAGACCGCCAATTTCTCCGGCGGCAACCAGCAGAAGATCGTGCTGGCGCGCGAGATGGAGCGCGACCCGGCGGTCCTGATCATCGGCCAGCCGACGCGCGGCGTCGATGTCGGCGCGATCGAGTTCATCCATCGCCGCATCATCGAGATGCGCGACGCGGGCAAGGCGATCCTGCTCGTCTCGGTGGAACTCGACGAGATCCGTTCGCTTGCGGACCGGGTGCTGGTGATGTTTGCCGGCCGCATCGTCGGCGAGCGTTCGCCCGATACGCCGGAAGGCGAGCTCGGCCTCCTGATGGCCGGCGTGGAAGGAAAGATGGAGGCGGCGGAATAATGAGCGCACCCTTTGCCAAACTGCCCAACTGGGCGGAATACGGGCTCATCCCGCTGGTGAACCTCTTCGTCGCCTTTCTCGTGGCCGGCCTGGTCGTGCTCTTCGTTGGCGAAAGCCCGCTGCGCGCCGCCTACCTCATGGTCTACGGCGCCTTCGGTTCGGGCGAGGGCCTCGGCTACACACTCTTCTACGCCACCAACTTCATCTTCGCCGGCCTCGCCGTCGCGGTGGCGTTCCATGCGGGGCTGTTCAATATCGGCGTCGAGGGGCAGGCCTATGTCGGCGGCATCGGCGTTGCGCTCGCCTGCCTCACCTTCGACAATACGCTGCCCTGGTACCTGGTTTTCCTGCTGACCATCGTCGGCAGCGCGCTGTTCGGGGCGCTCTGGGCGCTGATACCGGCCTGGCTCCAGGCCTATCGCGGCAGCCATATCGTCATCACCACCATCATGTTCAACTATATCGCGTCGAACCTGATGCTGTGGATGCTGATCAACGTGTTCAAGCCCGTCGGCCAGATGGCGCCGCAATCGCGCACCTTCGGCCCCGGCGGCGAATTGCCGAAGCTCGACTGGCTGCTGGCGATCTTCGGCCTCGACAACCGCAATTCGCCCTTCAACCTCTCCTTCCTGCTCGCCCTCATCGCCGCCTTCCTCGTCTGGGTGCTGATCTGGCGCACCCGGCGAGGCTACGAGATGCGAACGCTCGGCTTCTCGGCGGGCGCCACGCGTTATGCCGGCATTTCCGAGCCGCGCACCATCGTGACCGCCATGCTGATCTCGGGGGCGCTGGCCGGCCTGCTGGCGATCAATTCGATCATGGGCGACCAGCATCGCATCCAGCAGGATTTCGTCTCCGGCGCCGGTTTCGTCGGCATCGCGGTGGCGCTGATGGGCCGATCCCACCCCATCGGCATCGTGCTCGCCTCCGTGCTGTTCGGCATGCTCTACCAGGGCGGCGCCGAGATCGCGTTCGAGATGCCCAATATCTCCCGCGACATGATCGTGGTCATCCAGGGACTGGTGATCCTGTTCGCCGGCGCGCTCGAACATCTCTTCCGACCGGCCATCACATCGGGCTTCGTGCGGCTGAGGACCAAACGGGTGACATCGAACTCGACCGCGGGGATCTGACCATGAACTATGCCGATCTCATCTCCATCCTCCAGGGCACGATCCGCATGTCGGTGCCGCTGATCCTCACCGCGCTGGCCGGCCTCTATGCGGAACGCTCGGGCGTGGTCGATATCGGCCTCGAGGGCAAGCTGCTGGCGGCAGCCTTTGCCGGCGCCTCGGCGGCGGCTGTCACCAATTCGGCGACGCTCGGGCTCGCGGCTGCGGTCATCTGCTCGGTCTGTTTCTCCGCCATCCACGGCTATGCATCGATCTCGCAGCGCGGCGACCAGATTGTGTCGGGCACCGCGATCAACTTCATCGCGATGGGCGCCACGGTCATTATCGGCCAGGCCTGGTTCAACATGGCGGGCCGGACGCCGTCGCTGCCGGCCGAGGCCAAGTTCGCGAGCGACTGGCGCCTGCCCTTCGCCGATACTGTCGCCTCGGTTCCCGTCCTGGGCGACATCTATGCGCGCGTGCTTTCGGGCCATTACTGGCTGACCTATCTCGCCTATGCGCTGATCCCCATCACCTGGTGGGTGCTCTACCGAACCCGATTCGGCCTTCGGCTCCGCGCGGTCGGCGAAAATCCCGGCGCGGTCGACACGGCGGGCATTTCGGTCGTCCGTCTGCGCTACCAGGCCGTGCTGCTCGGCGGCGTCTTCGTCGGTCTTGCCGGCGCCTTCGTCTCCATGGCGGTGAGCGCCGGCTTCACCAAGGGCATGTCCGCCGGCAAGGGTTTCATCGCGCTCGCCGCCCTGGTCTTCGCCAACTGGAAGCCGCGCAACATCCTTTTCACCTGCCTGCTTTTCGGCTTCCTCGACGCCATGTCGATCAACATGCAGGGCAAGTCCATTCCGCTGATCGGCGCGATCCCCGTCCAGCTCTGGACGGCATTGCCCTATATCCTCACCGTCGTGCTGCTCGCCGGTTTCATCGGCAAGGCCATGCCGCCCCGCGCTTCCGGCACGCCCTATGTGAAGGAACGCTGACATGGCGGTGACCGATACGCTTTTCGAGGCGGCGCGCGCGGCGATGGCGCGCGCTTACGCCCCCTATTCGAAATTCCCGGTGGGCGCCGCCATCCTCGCGGAAGACGGCCGGGTCTACGAAGGCGCCAATATCGAGAACCTCGCCTTCCCGCAGGGCTGGTGCGCCGAATGCACGGCCATCGGCGCCATGGTCATGGCTGGGGCGAAAAGGATCGTCGAGATCGGCGTTATCGCCGAGAAAATGGCCTTCTGCCCGCCCTGCGGCGGCTGCCGGCAGAAGATCCTCGAATTTGCGAGCCCCGACACGCGGATCCATCTCTACGATGCGGCGGGAACCGCGAGGACCATGACCATGGACGAGTTGCTGCCCTTCTCGTTCCAGACCGATACGATTGACAGGGGGTAGCGCGATGCTTCCGCAAGAGGTCATCCGGGCCAAGCGGGACGGTGGGATTCTCCCGGCGGCCGATATCGCGGGCTTCGTCGCGGCCCTTGCCGACGGCCGGCTGTCGGAAGGGCAGGTCGCCGCCTTCGCCATGGCCGTCTGGTTCAACGGCATGACCCGCGACGAAACGGTGGCGCTGACGCTGGCCATGCGCGATTCCGGCGACGTCATGTCCTGGCCCGATCTCGGCCGTCCGGTGACCGACAAGCATTCCACCGGCGGTGTCGGCGACAATGTCTCATTGATGCTGGCGCCGATCGTCGCCGCCTGCGGCGCGGCCGTGCCGATGATTTCGGGACGGGGCCTCGGTCATACCGGCGGCACGCTCGACAAGCTCGAATCGAT
>JAGRLJ010000115.1:1820-12755 GCA_020441805.1 Rhizobiaceae bacterium | reverse complement strand
ACATAATGCCGAGCGCCGACCGGTTCAGCGCGATCGTCCGCGCCGTCGGCTGCGCCATCATTGGCCAGACCGGCGAGATCGCGCCGGCCGACAAGCGGCTCTATGCCGTGCGCGATGTCACGGCGACCGTCGATTCCGTTCCACTCATCACCGCCTCCATCCTGTCCAAGAAGCTTTCCGCCGGGCTCGGTTCGCTGATCATGGATGTCAAGGTCGGCAACGGCGCCTTCATGGCGAGCATGGACGAGGCGCGGACGCTCGCCCGGTCGATCGTCGATGTCGCCAATGGCGCCGGCGTCCGTACCTCCGCCCTGATCACCGACATGAACGAGCCGCTCGCCGATTGCGCGGGCAATGCGCTGGAAGTCGCCAACGCGATGCGGTTTCTCGAAGGCGGCAAGGCCGGTACCCGGCTGCATGAGGTCGTGCTGGCCTTCGCGGCCGGGATGCTCGTCAATGCGAGGATCGCGCCCTCGCTGGAGGCGGCCGCGGAACAGGCGCAGGAGGCGATCGACAGCGGCGCCGCGCTCGACTGCTTCGGGCGCATGGTGCATGCGCTGGGCGGACCGGCGGATTTCGCGACGCGCTGGGCCGCTCATCTTCCCGTCGCGCCGGTCGTCCGCCCCGTGCCGGCGCCGTCCGACGGCTGCGTCGCGGCCTATGCCACACGCGATATCGGACTTGCCGTGATCGGCCTCGGCGGCGGGAGGCTGCGTCCGGATGACCGGATCGATCACCGCACCGGCTTCGCCGATATCCTGCCCATGGGGACGAAAGTCGCGAAGGGCGAGCCGCTGGCCATGGTCCATGCGGCCGACGATGCCGCGGCGGCACGCGCCATCGCCACCTTCCTGTCATGCATTACCCTGTCGGAAACGGCGCCGCGCCCATCGCCGGCGATCCTGGAAGCGATCAGTTGACGAGCTTCAGTTCGTCCTTGTCCGCACGATAGCCGGTCAGCTTCTTGAGGAAGCTCATGCCGATCAGCGGATAGGGGAGGTCCTTGCCGCGGATCACCATCGCATCGACATTCCGGACCGAAACGGTGCCGATCTCGACCGACTTGAGGCCGATCCGCGCCGCCTTCACCTTGCCGTTGGCGGTCACCATCTCGTAGCGGAAGTTCAGCTCGTTGCCGCCATATCCGAGATTGCGCGCCGTCGTTTCGGACAATGTCACGAAGGTGGCGCCGGTATCGATCAGCGAGTCGACCGGCTTGCCGTTGATCCGGAACCGGCCGGCGAAATGGCCCTGTTCATTGGCCTTCAGCACATAGTTGCGTCCGTCTTCCACGGGCGTCGAAGCGGGCAGCGCCGCCGCCTCGATCGTCTTCGCCGGCTTGCCGCCCTTGTCGATGAAGCCGACCAGGCTGGGAACGTTCACGGCGACGACGACGGTCGAGGACCAGATGAGGAGTGCGCGACCGATCATGACGATATTCCGGGTTGAGGAGACCCGAAACGCTAGGCTCAATTCCTGAGCAAATGGTAAACCCCGGGATTTCAAGGGGATTTCCGCGCATCGAAGCCACGGCAGGGTTAACATCGCCCTGCCGGTGTCGCCGGCCTGTCCTATTTCGTGCCGTACATCCGGTCGCCGGCGTCGCCCAGCCCCGGCACGATATAGCCCTTCTCGTTCAGGTGGCTGTCGATCGAGGCGGTATAGACCGGCACGTCGGGATGGACGCTGTGGAAATTCTCGATGCCCTCGGGCGCCGCGAGCAGGCAGAGGAAGCGGATGTTCCTGGCGTTGCGCTCCTTGAGCTTGTCGATGGCGGCGATGGCGGAATTGCCGGTCGCCAGCATCGGGTCGACGACGATGACCAGCCGCTCGTCGATATCCTCCGGCGCCTTGAAGAAATATTCCACCGGCTTCAGCGTCTCATGGTCGCGATAGACGCCGATATGCGAAACGCGGGCGGAGGGCACGAGGTCGAGCATGCCTTCGAGCAGGCCGTTGCCGGCGCGCAGGATGGAGGCGAAGACGAGCTTCTTGCCTTCGAGGATCGGGGCCTGCATCGGCACGAGCGGCGTTTCGATTTCCTCGTAGGTCAGTTCGAGATCGCGCGTCACCTCGTAACAGAGCAGGGTGGAGATCTCTCGCAAGAGCCGCCGGAACCCCGCCGTCGAGGTTTCCTTCTTGCGCATGATGGTGAGCTTGTGCTGCACGAGCGGATGATCGATGACCGTGACGCCGTTCATGGGAGAGCCTTCCGAGAAGAGAATATCAGCCGAACTCTTTCCACGCCCCGCCGCCATTCGCAAGCGGCAAGGCCGGTGAAGGATGCCGTCGTCCCCAGCGATGATCGGCTGGAGCCGTCAGAGGAAGCTCCGGCCGTGCGGCCCCGGCGCGATGCCGAGATGCCTTGCCACCGTCTCGCCGATATCGGCGAAGCTTCCGAGCAGCCCATGCGCGCCGGGCACGATATTGGGACCGAAGGCGAGCACCGGCACGCGCTCCCGCGTATGGTCCGTTCCACGCCATGTCGGATCGCAGCCATGATCGGCCGTGAGGATCGCCAGGTCGTTGGGCGCCATGCGCCGGGCGAAATCGGGCAGGCGGGCATCGAAGGCTTCGAGCGCGGCCGCATAGCCCGGCACGTCGCGCCGATGGCCGTAGAGCTGGTCGAAATCGACGAGATTGACAAAGACGAGATCGCCGTCGCCTGCCTCGCCCATCGCCGCGAGGCTGGCCTCGATCAGCGCCGGATTGCCGCTCGCCTTGGTGAGTCGCGTTATCCCCTTATGGGCGAAGATGTCGCCGATCTTGCCGATGGCATGGACCTGCCGCCCTGCCTGCGCCAGGCGGTCGAGCAGGGTCGGCTCCGGCGGCGGGACGGAGAAGTCGCGCCGGTTGCCCGTCCGCTGGAAGCTGTCGCGGTCTTCGCCGACGAAGGGGCGGGCGATGACCCGGCCGATATTCAGCGGATCGAGGATAAGCCGCACCCTGGCGCAAAGGTCCATGAGCCGATCGAGGCCGAAGCTCTTTTCATGGGCCGCGATCTGGAACACCGAATCCGAGGACGTGTAGCAGATCGGCTTGCCGGTCCGCATATGCGCCTCGCCGAATTCGGCGATGATTTCGGTGCCGGAGGCATGCTTGTTGCCGAGAATGCCGGGAAGCGCGCCGGCGTCGCAGATCGCGGCCACCAGCGTCGCGTCGAAGGCGTCGCCTTCCCTGGGAAAATAGCCCCAGTCGAAATTCACCGGCGTGCCGGCGATCTCCCAATGACCCGAGGGGGTATCCTTGCCGCGCGAGGTCTCGCTGGCGGCGGCATGGGCGCCGATGATCCTGGACGGGCGATCCATCCCCGCCGGCCAGTATCCCGACGCGGCATGGTGGGCATGGAGCAATCCCAGCATCGCCATGTTGGGAAGCGTGAGCGGCCCGGCTCTGAGCCCGGCGCGGTCGCCGGCTCCGGCCGCGCAGAATTCCGCGATATGGCCGAGCGTATTGGCTCCGAGATCGCCGTAATCCGCGGCATCGGGCGCATTGCCGATGCCGAAGGAATCCAGCACGAAGAGAAATGCCCGCGCCATGCCCTGCTCCGCTTGCCTGCGTCAGATCTGGGTAGCGCGGCACCCGGCAATTTGCAACATCAGCCGCAATCGGAGCAGGGCACGTCCGAGCCCAGCCGCTGACGGTAGAAGAATTCCCGGTTGAGCGTGATGGTCCGGCTTGAGCTTTCGAGGCCCGAGGGCGCGCCGAAGAAAAGCAGCATCGTATGCTGGACCGAAAGCTCGGACCGCACGAGAAAGGAATTCGGTTTCCGCATGTCGACGGGCACGCTCACCGACGAGCCCTTCACATAGGGTTTGCCGCCGCTTTCGTCCCACGACCACAGCACCTTGGCATTGCCGGCGGCGTCCACCGTCACGCCGGTGATCTTCAGCTTGAGGCCGGGCGCGGGGCTCGGCGCGATCGTCGCTTCGGCGGTGTCGATCATCTCGCTGAGAAACGCCTTGTTCACGGTGTCCTGACGGGTGACGATATCGGCGATCGACCCGGCGGCCTTCAGCGTCTTCTGCGACACCGAATAGCCGGTCGTGATCTCGAAGGAACTGATATAGATCGCGATCAGGATCGGTGCGAGGAAGGCGAATTCGAGCGCGCTCGCGCCCGACCGTTCCCGGCAAAGCCGCCGCAGTCGGTCGGCGATCGCGGTGAGGAAGCCCCTCTTCGTCGGCTTCGGCCGGGCGACAGCCTCAATCATCGTAATCCTCGTTCTCGAAGGCCGCCGTCTGGACGATCAGGAAATCGGTCGGCACCGGTTTGTTCGCCGGTCGGATATTGGTGATGTAGGGCCGCACCAGGTCGGTCATGACCTGCCAGCGGTAATAGGCGCGCAGCATGTTCTTGCTGTTGGCGCCACCGGGCGAGAAAGCGAAGCCGCTCGTGTCGAGATCGGAATAATCGGCGGTGGAGACCTTGGGCACGTCGCGCGGCATGTCGGCGAAATTCGCGAACTGGCGGACATCGAGATAGAGCTTTTCCGGCGTCACCGCCTCGGTCGCCGAACACATGCGGAGGATGGAGATTTCGTCGCAGAACATCTGCCGGAATTCGGCTTCGGTCACGTCGGTCGGCTTGCCCTGCCCGAAGGTCACTTCCCCGGTGCGGATCTTCCGCGCCATGGTCTCGACCGCATTGGCCATGAGTTGCTCGCCGGAAAAGGCAAGGAAGGTCTCGAAGGTCGCGAACATGAGCATCAGGAAGGGCACGACGAGAATGGCGAATTCGAGCGCGGCCGCGCCGTCGCGGTCGCGGCGGAAACGACCCAGGAGACCGGGCCGCCGTTCTTTCTCTTCTCGTCCGTCTGAAACCATGGGGTCGCTCGTCCACCGGAAAGTGAAGCGACACATTAGCGGCTAAGCTTTAAATGCCGGTTTGCCGGCTGTCGGGCTTCTTAGGGATTATCTCAACCCGATCTTAAGAAAGGCCGGCGCGGCCGCCTCAAGCCCTGGACGGGCCGGAGGGACGCGCGTCAGTTCCCCTTGTTGCCGCCGAGCGCCTGGTGCTGTTCGCAGCTTGGCGTGCAGGAAAGCACGGTGCGGTCTGTCTGCCGGTACATGCGCACCGTGTTGCCCTCGTCGATGGAAACCAGGATCCGTTCGTCGAGCAGCGCATTGCCGCTCGCGTCGAGCAGCACGAGATTGGTCGTTCCGAAAGCCTTGCCGGTGAGCACGATGGTTCGCGAATCCGCCACGGTGGCATCCGCCACCTCGGCATTGCCGACGATGACCTTGGAGACCGGCTGGTCGAGCTTCAGCACCTTGGCATGGTTCAGGAAGACCCGCATCATCCCGTCGTCGGCGCGGGCGCCCGTGGCGCTTGCGAGCAGGACGGCAAGGACGACGGCTCCCGCGCGTATAGGGGAAAGGGCAGTCCGGATGGGCATGGTGCTGGTTCCAGATGATCGTGCTGAAGGAAGTGTGGACGAGAATGATGAATGAAGGCTTAAACCCGTGGCCGCCGCAGCGTCCGGTGCGCAGGATCGGGATTTGCCGAAACGGGACTGCCTCAAGGATTGTTTACCCCATGCCGGTTTTCGCCGGCTTGAGGCCCCGATCCGGAACAGGCCCCGATCCGGCCGGACCGCGAGACCGGTCGCCGCCATATTCCGGGCAGGCGGACGAATGCCGCGTCCTCCAGTTCTTTGCCGGACTATACTGAAAATTCTGTCGAATGCGTTTGGAATTCCTTCACCACAACTGGCTTTGCAAGGGATTCAGCTTTCGTTAACCGAATTTCTTAAGCGGTATGAAAGAGCCCCGCTGTAGATTGTGCTCATCCGATCCAACGGCGAACAGTTGGCGGAAGTGCTGATGTAAAGCTACCAAGGAGACGATCATGTCCGCAATTTTCGCACGTTTCATGAAAGATGAGTCCGGCGCGACCGCCATCGAATACGGCCTCATCGCCGCCCTGATTTCCGTTGCCCTGATCACCGGCGCCACGACGCTCGGCAATGCCCTGAACGACCAGTTCGACAACCTGTCCAAGAAGCTGGACTATAACGGCGGCTGAGCCTGAAAACATCGATCTGGAGAGGCCCGCCGCAAGGCGGGTCTTTTCGTTTGAATGCCTGTCTCGGCATGAATTCTTCTCTGTGTCGAATGGGGAAACGAGCGTCCTTTATTGCCCGTTCGTTAACCTCCGCTCTTAAAACTTATTCAACAAACGGTTGATAGCGTCGGAATTCTTGTTTCCGGTCGTGAAAGGAACGACAGATGGCTGCCCTGATTTCCCGCCTGCTCAAAGACGAATCCGGCGCAACCGCCATCGAATATGGCTTGATCGCCGCATTGATCGCCACTGCGCTGATCGCGGGTGCAAGCACGCTCGGCAACGCGCTGAGCGACCAGTTCAACGGCATTGCCGGACAACTTGACGTACAGTGACATGAACGGCGGCTTGTCCGCCGAATCATGCATGACGCGGTTGGATTTTCTTAAGTCCGGCGTGAGAGACTGGTTTTTGCACGGGCAGCCATGGCCACCAACCCGATGGCTGTCCGAGAAATTTTCGGAAGCCGGAAACTGGAGAGCGAGATGATTTCCGCGGCGATCATGGTGATCTTTCCCCTCTGCATGGCCATGGCGGCCTGTAGCGATCTTCTCACCATGACGATCCCCAACCGCATTTCGGTCGTCCTGCTGGCGTCCTTCCTCGCCGTCGCGCCCTTCGTCGGCCTCACGCTTCATCAGATTCTGCTGCATCTCGGCGCCGGAGGAGCAGTCTTTGCCGTCTGCTTCGCGCTTTTCGCGTTTGGCGTGATGGGCGGTGGCGACGCCAAGGTCCTGACCGCGAGCGCCGTATGGTTCGGCCTCAACGACAGTCTCGTGACCTATCTCATATGGGTATCCGTCTTCGGGGGTCTGCTCAGCATCCTCATCCTCATGATGCGCTCGCAGCACAATCTCATCCTTGTCTATGGCATTCCGGTGCCGGAGACCATGCTGCACAAGAAGAAGATCCCCTATGGCGTCGCCATCGGCGCGGCCGCCTTCATGGCCTATCCGTCGGCCCCTCTGATGCAGTCGGCGCTCGGCCTCGTCCAGCCGTGACCGCGTTCAGAACTGATTAACTATAGCTGTAAGCTTCCCGTTAACCATAATTACACCAATTGCCGGGCATTCTGCGCGTTGAAATCAGTCAATCCGCAGGGATCGCTCATGAAGCCCGCTCGCGTCATCATCCTTTCCGCCGCCTTGCTCGCCGCTGGCGCCGCTGCCTTCCTCGCCATGAAGCTGACCGGCCGCGAGCGCGTGGTGCAGATGCAGGCCGAGACCATCGTCAAGAAGGAGCCGGTGATCAATGTGCTGGTGGCGGCGGCGAGCCTGCCGGTGGGCTCGCGGCTCACCGAGGAGTCGCTGCGCTGGCAGGGCTTCCCCGAAAACGGCATCGTCGAGGGCTTCATCACCGAGGCGAACCGCCCGCAGGCGCTCGCCGAACTCAAGGGCGCGATCGTGCGCATGCCGATCTTCGAGGGTGAGCCGGTTCGCGCCGAGAAGATCGCCGACGCCAATGGCGCGATCATGTCCTCGCTGCTTCCCTCGGGCAAGCGCGCGGTGGCCACCGAGATCACCGTCTCGACCTCGGCCGGCGGCTTCATCCTGCCCAACGACCGCGTCGATGTCATCATGGTCAAGAAGGCCGAGGACGGCGGCTACCAGACCGAGACGATCCTGACCAATATCCGCGTCCTCGCCATCGACCAGGAAGTCCAGGAGAAGGATGAGAGCAAGACGGTCGTGGGAACCACCGCCACCCTGGAACTGACACCCGAACAGGCCAAGGTCATCGCGGTGGCCCAGCAGATGGCGGACCGGCTGACGCTGGCGCTCCGCTCGGTGGCGGACGCGCAGGAGCCCGATGCGCTCGTCGCCCGGCATCTGCTCTCCGGCGAGAGCAACCAGGCCACCATCCAGATCATCAAATCCGGCGTCATCCAGAAGCTGAACAATGCCGCCAGCCAGCAGGCGCAGTAGGCGGGAGTGAGAGAACCATGACGATGAGATCCAGCATTCTTGCCCCGTTCAAGATCGCGCTCGGCCTGTCGCTCGCCTTTGCCGGCGTTCCGGGTCTCGACGGGCACGGCCTTTCCGGCCTCGTCGGCGGCGTGCCGGATGCGGCCGCGGCGCAATCGATGATCAAGATTTCCCAGGTCGGGCCGGGCGTTACCCGCAAGGTCAAGCTCGGGCTCAACAAGGCGATCGTCATCGATCTTCCCACAGATGCCCACGATATCCTCGTCGCCGATCCGAACATCGCCGATGCCGTGACCCGCACCTCGCGCCGCCTCTATGTCTTCGGCAAGCAGGTGGGCCAGACCAATGTCTTCATCTTCGGGCCGGGCGGCGTCGAACTCGTTTCCGTCGATCTCGAGATCGAGCGCGACATTTCCGGGCTGGAAGCCAATCTCCGGCGCTTCATTCCCGAGTCCGACATCAAGGTCGAGATCATCTCGGACAATATCGTGCTGTCCGGCAGGGTGCGCACCCCGCAGGACGCCGCGCAGGCGCAGAAGCTCGCCGAGCTCTTCGTCAAGGGCGGCGAGGCGACGACGCGCAACGTGTCGGCCTCGGCCACCTCCCAGACCGGCGACGCCTCGGTCGCTCTCTTCAACGAAGACCGGCAGACCTCGCAGATCGTCAACATGCTGACCATCGAGGCCGAGGACCAGGTGACGCTCAAGGTCACGGTCGCCGAGGTGAGCCGTTCCGTCATGAAGCAGCTCGGCTTCAACAGTTCCGTCTCGAGCACCAACGGCAACATCGCCTTCCAGTATCCGACCAATCTCGGCGGCTCGACCAAGTGGATCAACTCCACCAATGCATCGGGCACGCTGGGCAGTCTCGACATCACCTCCTTCGTCAATGCCATGGAACAGGCGGGCGTGATGCGCACGCTCGCCGAACCGAGCCTGACGGCGATCTCCGGCGAGCAGGCGAAATTCTACGTCGGCGGCGAGTTCCGCATGCTCAGCCAGCAGGATGTCAGCGACGGCGGCGTCACCCGCACGCACGATTCCGTCGAATACGGCATCCGGCTGAATTTCAAGCCGGTGGTGCTCTCGCCCGGCCGGATATCGCTCTCGGTCGAGACCAATGTCTCCGAACCCACATTCGAAGGCTCGGTCACGTCTGCCGGTGCGATCTGGCCGATCCTCGGCAAGAAGAAGAATGTCGATATCCCGGCCTCCACCCTGCTCGGCATCCGCAAGCGCGAAGCCTCGACCACCGTCGAATTGCCCTCCGGCGGCTCCATCGTCATCGCCGGCCTGGTGCGCGACGATATCCGCCAGGCGACATCCGGCACGCCGGGCCTGATGAATGTTCCGATCCTCGGATCGCTCTTCCGATCGCGCGATTTCCAGCGCAACGAGACCGAGCTGGTCATCATAGCCACACCCTATCTCGTTCGGCCGGTCGAGCGCTCCAAGCTCGCCCGCCCCGATGACAACTTCAATCC
The DNA here is from genome assembly GCA_020441805.1 of Rhizobiaceae bacterium. Taxonomy (GTDB): domain Bacteria; phylum Pseudomonadota; class Alphaproteobacteria; order Rhizobiales; family Rhizobiaceae; genus Rhizobium_E. The sequence goes on along the minus strand of JAGRLJ010000115.1, from coordinate 3,281 downwards.
CGAGAACGACGTGACCGGTTTCTTCCTGGGCCGCGTCAACAAGATCTACGGTCGCAAGGAAAAGCAGCCCGGCGCCTATAACGGCACGATCGGCTTCATCTACAAGTGAGAAAGAGCGTCAGATGACCAACGAAAACACGAGGTTCCGCTTTCTCGGGCTTGCGGCCGCCGCCTCCATCCTCGCGGTTTCCGCCGCGCTGACCTCCTGCGCCGCGCGGCCCGACCGGGTCACGACCAGCTCGGTGCCGGACGATTACCGCACGCGCCATCCGATCACGCTCGCCGAAGTGCAGCACAGCCTCGACATTCCCGTCGGCACCGGCGAGCGCAAGCTCACGACCCCGCTTCGCGATCTCGTGCGCGGCTTCGCGCAGGATTACCTCGCGCTGTCGTCGAGCACGGTGTCGGTCGCGCTGCCGGCATCCTCTGTCAATGCCGGGGCCGCCCATGCCGTCCGGTCCGAGGTGAGGCAGGTCCTGATCGATGCGGGCGTCAAGCCGAACCGTATCGTCATGACCACTTACGATCCGGCGCAGGCCTCGGCATCGTCGCCGATCCGGCTCGGCTTCGTCGCCGTCACCGCGATCACCGGCGATTGCGGCCAATGGCCGACCGACCTCTTCGGCCCCTCGATCCGCGACAACACCAACTGGGAGAATTTCGGCTGCGCGACGCAGCAGAACCTCGCGGCGCAGATCGCCAATCCGGCCGATCTCGTCGGTCCGCGCGGCATGACGCCGATCGATGCGCAGCGGCGCGCCGAGGTCATCAGCATCTACCGCAAGGACGGCAACCCCGCCGGTTGACCGGCGGACCGGGTTGAATGGCGGGCAGGAACAGGAACGAAAGCACCATGACCATGAGCGCAGTCGAATATGGCATCAAGAACGGCGAGGACGAGCCGGACGCCGAAATCCAGACCCGCCCGGGCGATCTCGACCATCTGCGCCCGCTTCCCCGCATCTCCGTGCATGCCTTCTGTGATTCGGAAGGCATGTTCGCCGTCATGGAGAAACTGGCGCAGGACCGCCGGATGGCGAAGGTCAGCTTCCGTATCACCCAGGGCTCCACGCAGGCCGCCGCCAACATGTTCGCCTCGGCTCCGACGCCGAACCTGATCATTCTCGAGACCGACGCTCTGCCAGCGGCGATGATGGAAGAGCTCGCGCCGCTCGCCGAGGTCTGCGACCCGTCGACCAAGGTCGTCATCATCGGCCGCTACAACGATATTCCGCTCTATCGCGACCTGATCCGCAACGGCATCTCCGAATATATGGTGACGCCGGTATCGCTCGCCGATATCATCGCCGCCATATCGTCGATCTTCGTCGATCCGGAGGCCGAGCCGCTCGGGCGCACCGTCGCCTTCATCGGCGCGAAGGGCGGCGTCGGGTCCTCGACCGTCGCCCATAATATCGCCTGGGGCGTTTCCACCCTTTTCACGTCGGAGACCGTCCTCGC
>JAGRLJ010000115.1:407-1722 GCA_020441805.1 Rhizobiaceae bacterium | reverse complement strand
GAGGTCTTCCTCGACCGCCTGCTGACCAAGTGCTCGGAGCATCTGTCGCTCCTGGCCGCACCGTCGCTGCTCGACCGCGCCTACGATTTCGACCGCATGGCCTTCCAGCCGATCGTGGAACTGCTCCAGCGCACGGCGCCGGTCTCCATCCTCGACGTGCCGCATAGCTGGAACGAATGGACGCGCTCGCTGCTGGCCGATGTCGACGATATCGTCATCGTCGCGGCCCCCGACCTCGCCAATCTCCGCAACGCCAAGAACCTGTTCGACCAGCTCCGCAAGCTCCGGCCCAACGACCGGGGGGCGCATCTGCTGCTCAACCAGGTCGGCATGCCCAAGCGGCCGGAAATCGCGCCCGCCGATTTCTGCCAGACACTCGAGACCGAGCCGATGGCGATCATTCCCTTCGATATCCAGCTTTTCGGCCAGGCCGCCAATTCGGGCCGCATGATCGCCGAGATGGATGCGAAGTCGCCGGTGGCCGAGATCATGTCGCAGATCGCCCATGTGGTGACCGGTCGGGCCACGGTGAAGAAGCCGAAAAAGAGCGGCCTTGGCGGCATCCTGGGCCGCCTCGGCAAGAAGTAAGTGATTTTCTCGATTGGTAGCGTCCGATGTTTGGAAAACGTGGAAATGATGGCCCGGCAAGACCGGCGGGCGGCGCGATAACCGCCCCGCCGCCGGTGCAGCAGCAACAGCCCGTGTCGCTCCAGCCGCCGCCGCTCGACCCGGTTCCGGTGCTCCAGGAGCCCGCGCGCGAGGCCCAGCCGGCGCGCGCCGTGCCGCCGCAGCCCCAGGCGCGCCGCCGCTCGACCCGTTCGGAGGATTATTACGATACCAAGAGCCAGGTCTTCTCGGCGCTCATCGACACGATCGACCTCAGCCAGCTCGCCAAGCTCGACAGTGAGAGCGCGCGCGAGGAAATCCGCGACATCGTCAACGACATCATCACCATCAAGAACTATGCGATGTCGATCTCCGAGCAGGAGGAACTGCTCGAGGATATCTGCAACGACGTGCTCGGCTACGGTCCGCTCGAACCGCTGCTCGCCCGCGACGACATCGCCGACATCATGGTCAACGGCGCCGGCCAGACCTTCATCGAAGTCAACGGCAAGATCGAGGAAAGCGATATCCGCTTCCGCGACAATGGCCAGCTGCTTTCGATCTGCCAGCGCATCGTCTCCCAGGTCGGCCGCCGCGTCGACGAATCGTCGCCGATCTGCGACGCGCGCCTGCCCGACGGCTCGCGCGTCAATGTCATCGCGCCACCGCTCGCCATCGATGGCGCCGCGCTCACCATCCGCAAGTTCAA
>JAGRLJ010000115.1:0-394 GCA_020441805.1 Rhizobiaceae bacterium | reverse complement strand
ACCCTCGACCAGCTCGTCCGCTTCGGTTCGATCACGACCGAGGGCTCCACGCTCCTCCAGATCATCGGTCGCGTCCGCTGCAACATCGTCGTCTCCGGCGGCACCGGCTCGGGCAAGACGACGCTGCTCAACTGCCTGACACGCTATATCGACGGCCATGAGCGCATCATAACCTGCGAGGACTCCGCCGAACTCCAGCTCCAGCAGCCGCATGTCGTGCGCCTTGAAACCCGTCCGCCCAATATCGAGGGCGAGGGCGAGATCACGATGCGCGACCTCGTCAAGAACTGCCTGCGCATGCGCCCCGAACGCATCATCGTCGGCGAAGTGCGCGGTCCGGAAGTGTTCGACCTCTTGCAGGCGATGAATACCGGCCACGACGGCTCGATGGGCA
>JAGRLJ010000114.1:43240-43701 GCA_020441805.1 Rhizobiaceae bacterium | reverse complement strand
AGCCGGAGAGTCTTTGGCCGGAACTCCGCGATGTAATTTCCCGCCGTTCAGTCCGGACTGAACAGCGCTCGGATTTCATCCTCCAGAAGCGACGTTCGCCTGCGCAGGAAATCGTAGCGCCGGGTCAAGGAAGCCATGTAGGCCGCATTTTCCATAAGCGCCTGCGCGGCTGGCAGCTCCTGCTTCTCGATATTGGAGAGGGTGCCGAAATCCAGCCCGGCGAATACCAGGTCGGTCAACGCAATCGCGGAGGTGACATGGGAGACCATCGATTGGCCCAATTGCGGATCGCCCGTGGGGAACCGGGACTCGAAACTCTTGTCGAGCAGATAGCCGAGGCCGGACTGCGCGGCATTCATCTTCATTTGATCGAATGACTCGGCCGGAATGCGCCCTTTTTCGATCCCCACCGAGGCATAGGCCTTTTCCACCCGCAGCCGGATCCCTTCCTCTGTCGGGAC
>JAGRLJ010000114.1:0-43192 GCA_020441805.1 Rhizobiaceae bacterium | reverse complement strand
GCTTCGGTTTCGGCGAAGGAGAGTCCCTTGCCAGTCAATAAATCGCCCCATGACACATTTGCCGCGTAGTATTTCTTGCGGACATTCAGCGCATATTTCTGCGCCAGTCGCTGCGCCTCGGACGTCCGCAGCGCATAGTCGCGGTAACGGGGCTGCGACATCTCGGCGAGACGGGCGTGAAATTCGTCCAGAAGCGGGCTGGTGCTGAGAAACTTCGGGCACGGCCCATTCCGGCTCGCGGCGATCATGCCGATAAAGATCCGCATGTCCGCCGCCAGGTGAATGCGAGCCTGCGCCAGCCATGCATCGGGTCCGCCATTGGCCTGGGATTCCGCGACCAGAACTTCCATCTTGCGGATCGTCGCATCATCGTCGCCGCCGACATTGGGGCTGCGCTCGTAGCTATAGGCCTTCTTCGCCGGCCAGCGCGGGTTGGCGGCGGCCGCGCCCGCCGTCTCGGCGAGGTAGCGGTCGACCAGCCTGTGGCCCTCGGCCTTGATCCTCTCGTAGAATTCGGCGGGGCACGTGTCCTGCCTGCTGTTCACGAGGGGGCCGTCGTAATTGATGAACCGCACCTCGATGAAGGCCGGCTCGCCGTCGATCAGCACGCGCTTGATCCCCGGAGTGGCCTCGGACCAGATGATCACCTCGGTGCGGCTGCCGATGATCTTGCCTTTGTCGCCTGGAGCATGGATCGGCGATGGCAGGCCTGGCTCGTATCCCGGAGCGTCGATAAATTCCACGGTGTGAAAGCCGTCGAAATTATCGCCGTATTGTGCAACGACGAAGCTCGGCCGGTAACCGCGCGTCCTGGCGTCGGGGCCGAAACTGAAGGCATCGAACAGGCCGCTCACGATCAGCGGATCGCCGGGCCTTACGCGGCGCGTGTCGAGGGGCGAAAGGCTGCTGACAATGTCCGACAGGCCATATTCAACCAGACGCGCCCTTCGTCGGGTATAGGTGATGCGGTCGCTCAAATCCGAAAAGGTCGAATCGGTCCAGTGCCCGAACATCCGGTCGCGGTCCGTGCGCAAGGTGTCGCGATACTTGGTGCGGGGAAAGTAAACATGCTCGAGCACGAGGTTGCCAGGGCTGTCGGCCAGGGCCTTCACACCGGAATAGCTTAACGCCGTATGCGTCGGCGAGCCCGCGGCATCGTATCCTGGATCGGGGATCAGCTTGGAGCGCATCCAGCGATATATGCAGCCCTGTTCGATGTGGCGGCATTCGATTTCCACCTTGGGCCAGTAGCTGACACGTCCTGTCGTCGGCGCTTCGCGACGCTGCATCACCTCGACGTCCCAGGTGCCGTATAGCGGATCATCGAAGATGACGTGCCGGCCCTGCGCCGATGCCGCTTGAGGCCCAAAGCACGCGGCCGCCAGTAGCAGCAGCGAAACGACGGCGCGCCACGATCCGGAAAATGTGAAATGGCTCATCGCTTACCGCCTCCCCCACAGGCATCCGGCATGATCCGAGATATTCGAGTTCGTCATTCGAACACGTAACGTTCCATACCGCCCCGCACCGCGCGCCGCAGGCAAGGCAACCAACCCTGCGTGGCGCGTTGAAGAACTTCAGGCGCATCGTGCCTTGATCGTCCGGAACATGAAACCGCGACCATCCCGATTCACGACCGTCGCCCCAGTTCGGGTGAACGATCGCGATTCGGCCGTCGCCCGACAGACAGGCCAGATCGTCATCGTCGCGGCGGCGCGCAAACGGGACGCATCGACCGCCCCGCTCCGCGAGTTGCATGCTCAATGCGGTCGCCAGCCCCGCAGAATATTCGGGATCGAGGATTTCCCAAACATCCGCCATTCCGTCTGGGATGCTCAAATGAGATCTCCTCTCATGATGCCGCCCTGAACTCCGCAGGCCTCTCCCTGTCCATCGCGTGACATGAACCGAGATGTCCGGGCTTGGGTAGATCGGCCTTCCCGCTCGGCCTGGAGGTCGATTTAAGCCGTCTTTTTCCGATGATTCAAGCGATGCTGTCCAACGGCGTCTCGTTCGAGCCGAATAGTCCGTCCGAACCTGAAGCACATACCGGTCGCATCTTCGACGATGCGCGGACGGTGAAGGCCATCCCCTGTTCATGGCAGCGGGACAGGATCGAGCGATCGCGGATGATCGACCTCCGATCCGTTCGGGCCGTCACGACGAGAGCGGTTGCCCGTCAGCCGGAGAACCCGGTCGCCGCTCGATCATGTGGCGGTCGCAGTCGGCGCCCCGGACTCCAGTCTCTACCGCTGTTCGGCATTGTAGGGCTGCATCAGTGCCGCGGGACCGCCCGCGCGCCTGGAGTTGAAGATCATGGCCACCAGTGTCGCGGCATAAGGCAGCGCCAGAAAAAGCTGGTAGGGAAGATCGACCGTGCCGCTTGCCTGCAAGCGCAACTGAAAGGCGTCGACCGCGCCGAACAACAGCGCGGCGCAGGCGCAGCCGACGGGATTCCAGCGCCCGAGCACGACGAGCGCCAGGCAGATCCATCCACGCCCCGAGATGATGCCGAATGTGAAGGAACCGAAGGCGGCCAGGTTGAGATAGGCGCCCGCCAGTCCCGCAAGGCCGCCGGCGAAGATCAAGGCGAACACACGCATCCTGATGGGGTCGATGCCGGCGGCGGCGGCGGCCTGCGGGTTTTCCCCGACAGTGCGCAACGAAAGGCCGGCCGGCGTCCGATAGAGGAAAAAAGCAAGCGCCGGCACAAGCAGATAGGCGGCATAGGTCAGCGCATATTGATTGAAGAACACCTGTCCGATCACCGGGATATCCGACAGGAAGGGCAGCGGGATGGTGCTGAACGGCGCGATCGAGGGCGGCGTGCTGCTTTCCCCGAAGCCCAGGCGGTAGCTGTAGAAAACCAGACCCGTGGCGGCCATGCTCACGCCGAGGCCGGTCACCGTCTGGTCGAGGCGAAAATTCACGACGAGCACCGCCATGAATGCCCCGATCAGCATGCCGACCGCGATCGCGGCGACGACGCCAAGCCACATCGAACCCGTGACGAACGCCGTGCCGAAGCCGGCAAGCGCGCCGGAGAGCATCATGCCCTCGATACCCAGATTGAGGACGCCCGATCGTTCCGCGGTGAGTTCGCTGAGCGTTCCCAACAGCAAAGGAATGGCCAGTCTGACCGCCGCCGAGAAGAAGCCGATATCCAGGACAAGATCGAAAATGCTCACGGGGTTGCCTTCGTTTCGGGGGACGCACGGAACCGGATCTCGTAGCGGGACAGCGTCATCGCCACCAGAACGGCGATCAGGCAGATTCCTTGCATGGCGTCGGCGATGAAGAAGGGGACGCCGGTCTGGCGCGACATTTCATCCGCGCCCGTCGTAATGGCTGCGATGAACAGCGCGGCAGGTATGATTCCCGCGGCCGACAGACGGGCAAGCATCGCCACGACAATGCCGGCATAACCGTAGCCGGACGAGATCGAGGCGATGACCTGGAACTGGATGCCGCCGATTTCACCGGCGCCCGCCAGTCCCGCAAGGGCGCCGGAAAGCAGGGCGGCGAGAAGCGTGACATATGAGACGTTGAGTCCGGCATGGCGCGCCGACTTCGGATTCTCCCCGACGATTTTCATCGACAGGCCGAATGTCGTCCGCTTCATGACGATGCCGATGACGGCGACGGACAGGAAGGCCAGCAGGACACCCAGATGCAATCGCGTGCCGCTCCAGAACACCGGGAATTCCGCGGCGGGCAGGATGCTGGGGCTGTTCGTCCACCCCGTCACCGGATCCTTCCAGGGGCCGGACAACAGCGCTTGCATGAGATACATGACGATGAAATTGAGCATCAGCGTGCTGACGACCTCATCGACACCGAAGCGCGTCTTGAGCGACGCGGGAACGGCGGCCAGCGCGGCGCCGGCCAGCGCGGCGCCGATCAGCATGAAGGGAATGAGAAGCGGCGTCGGCAGGGTCAGCGCGCCGATCCAGGCCGCGGCCATGGCGCCGACGATGATCTGTCCCTCGCCGCCGATGTTCCAGAAGCGTGTGCGGAACGCCACGAGCGCGGCAAGGCCCGACAGCATGAGCGGCGCTGCGCGGGCCAGGGTCTCGGTCAGGGCGAACTTTCCCCAGAAGGCCGCCGAAATCATGATGCCGAAAGCCTCGACCGGATTGGCCCCCGCCAACAGAATGAGGAGCGCGCAGACCAACAGGCTCGCGGCGACGGCCACGACCGGCATCAATGCGTCGCGCATCGGGGAGTTCCGCTCCGTCTTGGCGACCAGCCTCATGCCGCCCGCCTTTCTGCGGCCCGGCCTTCGGTCATCGCGAGCCCGATCGTGGAAACCGTCGCCTCCTCGATGGGCATGTCGCAGACGATCTCGCCTTCGTACATGACCGCGATGCGGTCCGAAAGCTGGAAGAGCTCATCGAGATCATCCGAGATCAGCATAATGGCGCAACCTTCGCCTCTCAGTTTCATGAGCGCCTGGTGGACGAATGCGATGGCGGAGACATCCAGCCCGCGGGTCGGCTGCGCGATCACCAGGACGCGCGGCGAAAAAGCCAGTTCGCGAGCGATGATGGCCTTCTGCTGATTGCCGCCGGAGAGCAGGCCGACCGGTATCCGAGGATCCGGCGGGCGCACGTCGTAGGACTCGATTTGCCTGGTGGCGAAGTCGAGGATCGCGCGCCAGTCCAGCCACCCCCGACGTGCGAAAGGCGCCTCGGCGAAGCGAGACAGGACCATGTTGTCGAGCAGCGGCAGCGCGCCGACGAGACCGGCCCCGATCCGATCCTCGGGAATATAGGCCAGGCCGCGCGCCTGCATGTGCCGGACGGAAGGGTTGCGGATCGCGCGTCCATCCATGCGGATTTCGCCGGCGAAGGCCGGCTCCACGCCGGATACGGTCTCGGCGAGACGCACCTGCCCATTGCCGGAGACGCCGGCGATGCCGACGATCTCACCGGCATGGATATCGAGATCGATCGGCTGGCTGGCGCCATGACGATGCCTGGCGTCGTTCAGCTTCAGGCCTTTCAGGGAAAGTCGCGTTTCACCCTTTCGGCCGGGCTGGCGAACCACCCGTTCGGGCTCGTGCCCGCACATGAGCGTCGCCAGCCCGACATTCGTGAGCGTCCCGTCATTCGGCACGTCGGCGACCGCCTCGCCCCGGCGCATGATGACGATGCGATCGGTGATGGCCCGCACCTCGTTGAGCTTGTGGCTGATGAAGACGATTCCGACATTGTCTTCCCTGAGCGCGCGCAGGGCGGAAAAAAGCCCCTCGGCCTCCTGGGGGGTCAGAACGGAGGTCGGTTCGTCGAGGATCAGCACCCGGGCCTTGCGGAAAAGCGCGCGGATGATATCCAGCCGCTGCTGCTCTCCGACCGCGAGATCGCCGACGAGCCGGCCGGGATCCAGTTGGAGGCCATAGGCCTCTCCAATTTCGGACAGCCTGCGCAAGGCGGCCTGGCGGTCGAGAAGGCCGCGCCGGCCCGGCAGGCCGGTCATCAGGTTTTCCAGCACGGTATGGCGCGCCACGGCGTGGCTGTGCTGATGGACCATGCCGATGCCCAGCGAAATCGCATCGGCCGTCGTGTTGATGCCAACGGGCACGCCATCGACCCGGATAGTCCCTTCGTCCGGCTGGTAGAGGCCGAAAACCACGTTCATGAGCGTGGTCTTGCCGGCCCCGTTCTCGCCCAGCAGGCCGACGATCTCTCCCCGGCCCAGCTCGAAATTCACAGCCTTGTTGGCTGCGGCGCCGCCGAAACGCTTCGTGATGCCCGACAGTGACAGGATCGGCGTATCCTTGGGCATGATCGTGGTCTCCACAGGCCCCGTCAGTCGGACTTCGTCTCACTCTCGTCGTAAGCGACCTTTGTGGCTCCGCTTGCGATCTCTTTCGATTTTGCCTCGATCGCCGCCTTCAGTTCGGCAGGGACCTTGTCCTCGAAAGCCTTGTAGGATGCAAGGTAATTCACACCGTTGGCGATATTTTCGAGCACGCTGTAGTCCTGGGCCGCGAAGGTGCCGGAACTGACCGCCTCGACCGACGCCTTTATGATGGGATAGGGATCCCACATCGCGCTGCTGACAACCGTTTGCGGATTGATCTCGGACTGATCGGTCATGTTGCCGATGGCAATCATACCGCGCTCGGTCGCGGCCTCGATGACGCCGATGCGTTCCGCGAAGACCACGTCCACACCCATGTCCGCCATGGCGATGGTGGCTTCCTTGGCCTTCGGCGGGTCGAACATCGAACCGATATAGGCGACTTTCAGCTGGATATCGGCTCGCGTCGCCTTCGCGCCGTCGCGGTAGGCATTGAGCAGGCCGTAGGTCGTGGGTACGGCAATGCCGGCGACCACGCCGATCTTGCCGGATTTCGAGAGCCCCGCGGCCAGCATGCCCGCGAGATAGGCCGCCTCGTAATTCTGTCCGTAAAAGGTCGATACATTCGGCGCCGTCGGCCCCATCGCCGAGCCGAGGGTGAAGGCGGTGCCGGAGTAACCGCTGGCGACGCGCCGGCACATCTGTTCCGTGCCGTAGGCGTCTCCGACGATAAGCTCGATACCTTCCTCGCACCACTGGCGCAGCACCCGGGGGAAGTCGGCGGCCTTCACGGACTCCGAATATTTGTAGTCGAGACCCTTCTCGGAGGCGATCCGCTTCATCGCCACATGAAGCTGCGTGACGAACGGCTCCTCCATCGGCGTTTCGAAAATGGCGCGGATACGGGGCGTCGCATTGGCCGCCCTGGCCGCCGGCAGGCCGGTGGCCCAGACACCCAGTCCGAGTGCAGTGAATTTCAGCAGATCGCGTCGCTTGTGGTTCATCCGTTCCTCCCGATTTCCCACCTGGATCATTCCCCTCCATCGAAAGGTAACACCAGGCCAACGCGGAAAATCTGTAAAAAACATCCCAATACGCAAAAATTACGCGCAGAACTCAAAAAAATGCAAAAAACCGCCGTCTATTGACGGGCAAATTTGGAGTTGCGCATGATCCCGCGAAGCGTGGAGCGGACAAGGAGAGAATTGTGACGCTTGCCAGGAAGATCACTATCCTTCTACTCGGCTACGAGGTCATTCCGAAAACGGTCTCGACGCGCGATCGAGGCGCGCGCTTTGTCATGGCCGAGCCGATCTGCGCCTATCTGATCGAAACGGAACGCGGCCTCGTCCTGTTCGATACCGGCGTCAATGTCGACAATATCCGCGATCCGGTCCGCCGAGAGGCCTACTTCATGCGCCGGGGCTGGCTTGCGCCGCCGATCGTGCTGCCGGAGCACGACTTCCTGGCGCAACTGGCTTCCGCCGGCGTATCGCCGGCTGATATCGGCGACGTCGTGCTCAGCCATGTTCATTGCGATCATACCGGCAATCTCAAGCACTTTCGGCATGCACGGATATGGATCCAGCGCCTGGAGCATGAATTCGCCTTCTCCGATCACCGAAGCCCCGCCGTGTTCAACGACGACTTCGATTTCCCGGACATGCGCTGGCAGATCGTCGACGGCGACTGGGAGATGATGCCGGGGATCGAGGGCATCTTCACCCGTGGCCACATGCCGGGCCATCAATCGCTTGTCGTGACCTTGCCGAACGAAGGCGTGAAGGTGTTGACGGCGGATGCCGGCGACTTGTGGGAAAATTTCGAGGATGAGGTCATCCCGGGCGAGAGCTGCGACGACGAGGCCGCGCTTCTGTCCATTCGCAGGCTGAAGGCGATCGCGCGGGAACGTTCGGCCGAGATGATCCTGCTGCACGATCCCGTCAGGGTGCAAGCATTGCGACTGGCGCCGGAATTCTACGACTGACGGCGGCGAGGCGACGCGCCGCGCGACCATTTTGATAAATACGGGAACGCTTTGAACCGGGCAATGGGAAGCGCCCGGTCTCGGGGCATGGTGACGAACGAAGGAGTGAAGGGGTGACGAACACCGTTCTGGAACTGCTGCGACGGGGAAACACTGAAGCGCCGGCGCTCACCGCGCCCGGGCGCGCGGGGCTGAGCTATGGGGGGCTGCGCGATTTCGTGCGCCGCATCCACAGGCAGCTCGCGGCGCGCGATATCGGCCCCGGCGACCGGGTGGCGATCGTATTGCCCAACGGACCGGAAATGGCGTCGTCGTTCCTGGCGGTGGCCTCGGGCCTGTCGGCGGCGCCCCTCAATCCTGCCTATACCGAAGCCGAATACGCATTCTATCTCTCCGACCTGAAGCCGAAGCTGGTCATGGTCGATGCCGGATCGGACAATCCGGTGCGCGCGGCCGCGGCCCAGCTCGGCATGGACGTGGCTGAGATCAAGGTGGAGGAGAATGCCCCGGCCGGCGTCTTCAGTCTGTGGGAAGAGGAGGCCGACTGCCTGCCGCCCGGCCCCGATCATGAGGCGCTTGTGCTGCATACGTCGGGCACGACCTCGCGCCCCAAGGTCGTGCCGCTGTCGCAAGCCAACCTGTTCGCATCCGCCAACAACGTCTCCGGCACGCTCGCCCTGACCGAGGACGATCACTGCCTCAACATCATGCCGCTGTTCCACATTCACGGACTGATAGCGGTGGTGCTGGCGTCGGTGAATGCGGGGGCTTCCATATGCTGCACGCCGGGCTTCAACGCACTGCGATTCTTCGGCTGGGCAGCCGAGGAAAAGCCGAGCTGGTATTCGGCGGTGCCGACCATGCATCAGGCGATCCTTCAGCGGGCAGAACGCAACCCCGAGGCGGTCGCGGCGATGGCGTTGCGCTTCGTGCGCTCCTCCTCAGCCTCCTTGCCGCCGGCCGTCTTCAAGCTTCTTCACGAGACATTCCGCTGCCCCGTGATCGAAGCCTATGGCATGACGGAAGCCACCCATCAGATGGCATCCAATCCGCTGCCCCCAGGCGAGCAGAAACCCGGCTTTGTCGGCAGGGCCGCCGGCCCTGAAATCCGCATCCTCGACGCCGAGGGCGCCTTGCTCGGCACCGGCGAGGAAGGCGAGGTCTGCATCAGGGGCGCCAATGTGACCGCAGGCTATGAAAACAACCCGTCAGCCAATGCCTCGAGCTTCACGAACGGATGGTTTCGCACCGGCGACCAGGGCTATCTCGATGCCGACGGGTATCTGAAGATCACCGGCCGCATCAAGGAGATCATCAATCGAGGCGGTGAGAAGATCTCGCCCCTGGAAGTGGACGACGTGCTGCTCGAACACCCGGCCGTAAGGCAGGCCGTCACCTTCGGCATGCCGCACAAAGCCCTGGGCGAAGAGGTTGCGGCCGCGGTGGTGCTCGCGGAAGGCGCGACCGTCGCGGCCGGCGAACTCCAGGCCTTCGCTGCCCAGACGCTCGCCGCCTACAAGGTGCCGCGCAAGATCGTCGTCCTCGATGAAATTCCAAAGGGCGCGACCGGCAAGATACAGCGCATCGGACTGGCCCGACAACTGAATCTGGGAGAGCCGGCATGACCAGAGTCTGCGTTTTCGGGGCGGGCGCCATCGGCGGTTATCTGGCCGCCTCGCTGGCCAGGGCCGGCGCGGAGGTGTCCGTGATCGCCCGGGGACCGCATCTGGCGGCAATCCAGGCCAACGGCCTGAAATTGCGAAAGGAAGGCGAGGAAACGACGTGGCGCGTGCGGGCCACCGACGACCCGGGCGCACTGGGCGCGCAGGATTACGTCATCGTCGGCATGAAGGCGCATGCCGTACCGGCCGTGGTGGACCAGTTCGCGCCGCTCCTGTCGGCGGACACGGCGGTGGTGCCGGCCGTCAACGGCTTGCCATGGTGGTATTTTCACGGCGCCAATACGGGCACGGCCCTCGACGGGACATGGCTGGAAAGCGTCGACCCGGGCGGACGGCAATGGAAGGTCCTGGGTCCCGAAAGGGCGATAGGCTGCGTCGTCTATCCGGCCTGCGACATTCCCGAGCCTGGCGTGATCCACCATTCGAAAGGCGACCGCTTCACGCTTGGCGAGCCGGACGGCTCCGACAGCCGGCGGCTGCGGCTGCTGTCGGAGATGCTGATCGCCGGCGGACTGAGGGCGCCGCGCAAGGCGCGGCTGCGCGACGAAATCTGGATCAAGCTTTGGGGCAATTGCTCGTTCAATCCGGTATCGGCCCTGACGGGGGCCAGCCTGGACGTGATCGGCCACGACGACGCCTGCCGCGGACTGATCCACGCCATGATGGTGGAGTGCAAGGCGGTCGGCGAAGCGGTCGGAGCCCGCTTCGGTGTCACCATCGAGCAGCGCATCAAGGGCGGCACCGACATTATCGGCCACAAGCCCTCGACCCGCCACGACGTCGAACTGGGGCGGCCGATGGAAATCGACCCGCTGGTTTCCTCGGTTCAGGAACTCGCCCGCAGGCTCGCCGTCCCGACACCGACGCTCGATGCGGTCGCGACGCTGCTGCGTCTTCAGGGCCAGGTCCTCGGCCTCTACGAGAGGAAGCCGGCGCTCGAGGCCGCCATCCAAAGTTAAATTGAAGACGATCGTCGGATTTGCCTCAAGGACAGCCGAAAGGCCGGGATCGTGTCGATCCCGTTGCTCCGGTTGCGGCGCCTGTCACTCCAGGGGCACCGACAGGCCTATCTTCACGCGGTCCATGACGACGAGCGTGTTGAAGCGCTTGATGTTCTTGTTGTTGAACAGGAAGTCGTTGGTGAACGCCTCGTAGTCGCTCATGCTCTTGACCGTGACGATGAGGATGAAGTCGACTTCACCGGTCACATAGTAGCACTGGATGACTTCGGGCGTCATGCGCATCGCCTTCTTGAAGTCGCTCATGATGTCGGGCCGTTCCCGTTCCAGCGATACTTCCACAACCATGGTGAGCCGATGCCCGACCGCCGCGGGTGACACCACGGCAATCTCAGCTTCGATGATTCCGGTTTCACGCAGCCTGTTGAGGCGCCGCATGCATGCGGAGGGAGAGAGACCCACCGCCTCGGACAGTTCCCGCGCCGTACGGCGCGTGTCCGTCTGCATCAGATTGAGAAGTTTGATATCGAAATTATCGAGCATGCGCCTGACGCTCCATTTTCGCGTGTTCGGCGATTTCTTGCAAAAAAATATCGAAATCGCAACACTTTTGATAAACTCGCGCACGGACTGCCTTCTATAGTAGCTACAGTCTCCACCCGCGTCCAAATGACAATCCATTGCAATATCGGAGTTCGCCATGAGCGGAATGCAATTATCGCGAGAAAAACTGTTGGAGGCGTACCGTACAATGCGGACCATTCGCGTCTTCGAGGATCGCGTCAGCGCCGAGATGGCGAGCGGCGACATTCCGGGCAACACCCATCTCTATGCCGGGCAGGAGGCGTCGGCGGTGGGCGTGTGCATGCATCTCACCCAGGCCGACCATATCGCCTCGACGCATCGCGGCCACGGGCACAGCATCGCCAAGGGATGCGACGTGCATGGGATGATGGCGGAAATTTTCGGCAAGGACACGGGCATCTGCCGCGGCAAGGGCGGTTCGATGCACATCGCCGACCTTTCGAAAGGAATGCTCGGCGCCAATGGCATCGTCGGCGGCGGCCCGCCGCTGGCCTGCGGCGCGGCATTGACGGCGCAGGTTCTCGGTCGCGACGATGTCGCCGTGGTCTTCACGGGCGACGGGGCGATCAATCAGGGCACCACCGCCGAAAGCATGAACCTCGCCCAGATATGGAAGCTGCCGGTGATCTTCGCCGTTGAGGACAACGGATTCGGGGAAGCGACGGCAAGCTCCTTCGTCGTCGCCGGCGAGATCGTGAAGCGTGCCGAAGCGCTGGGCATGGCCTTCGCCAGAGTGGACGGCGTCGATTTCTTCGCGGTTCACGATGCGACCGCGGAGGCGGTGGCGCGCGCACGGCGCGGCGAAGGGCCGACGCTGCTTCACATCGAGACCCCGCGTTATTATGGCCATTTCAGCGGCGATCCGGACAATTATCGCACCGCGGAGGAAAAGGCGGCGATGCGCCGCGACCGCGACTGCCTGACGGCCTTCCGCCGACGCGTCGGCGAAGCGGGCCTGCTTGCCGAAAGCGATCTCGATAGCGTCGATGCCGAGGTTCAGTCCCTGATCGACAGCGCCGTCAAGGCGGCCCGGGCCGCGTCGCAACCTTCCCTCGATACACTCACCACCGACGTCTACGTCCGTTACGTCTAAGCGAGATCGACATGCCACAGAAATCCTATCGTCAGGCTCTCAACGAGGCCCTGCATCACGAAATGGCCCGCGACCCGCGCATGATCGTCCTCGGCGAGGACATCGCCGGCGGGTCGGGCGCATCCGGCCAGCAGGACGCCTGGGGCGGCGCCTTCGGCGTGACCAAGGGCCTGCTCGGCGCCTTTGGTCCGTCGCGTGTGCGTGACACGCCGATTACCGAAAGCGCCTTCGTCGGCGCGGCGGCGGGTGCCGCCCTCACCGGGTTGCGTCCGGTCGTCGAAATCATGTTCGTCGATTTCCTCGGTGTCTGCTTCGACCAGATTTTCAATCAGGCGGCCAAGTTCCGTTACATGTTCGGCGGCAAGGCGGTGACGCCATTCGTGCTGCGCGCCACCTACGGCGCCGGCGCGCGGTCCGCGAGCCAGCATAGTCAGGCCCTCTATCCCATCTTCACCCACATTCCCGGACTCAAGGTCGTGATTCCTTCGACCCCGTATGACGCCAAGGGCTTGCTGATCCAGGCGATCCGCGACGACGATCCCGTCATCTTCCTTGAGAACAAGCTTCTCTACGATACGGTCGGAGAGGTTCCGGACGGCGCCTATTCCATCCCGTTTGGCGAAGCCAGCATTCTACGGGAAGGCGAGGACGCCACGATCATCGCCATCGGCCGCATGGTGCAATATGCAAGGGAAGCCGCGGCCACGCTGGCCGCGGAGGGCATCGATTGCACGGTGGTCGATCCCAGAACGACCTCCCCTCTGGACGAAGACACCATTCTCGAAATGACCGAGGAGACGGGCCGCGTGGTGATCGTGGACGAGGCCAATCCGCGCTGCGGCATAGCGGCCGACATCTCCTCGATCATCGCCGAGAATGCGTTCGGCGCGCTGAAGGCTCCGATCATGAAGGTGACGGCGCCCCATACGCCGGTTCCCTACGCCCCCAATCTCGAGGCGGAATATCTGCCGGACGCCAGGAAGATCGCCGACGCGGTCCGCAGGACCATGGCCTACAGGAGATGACGAAAATGGATGCTGCGCTGCAAGCGATCACCATGCCCAAATGGGGCATGACCATGACGGAAGGCCGCCTCGCCGCCTGGCTCGTCAAGGAAGGCGACCGGATCTCGGCCGGCCAGGAAATCATGGAAGTGGAGACGGAGAAGATCACCAATGTCGTCGAGGGGCTGGTATCCGGCTTGCTTCGCCGCATCGTGGTCGAGGAAGGCTCGGTCGTGCCGGTGGGCGCCCTGCTCGCCGTTCTCGCCGAAGCGAGCGTTCCCGATAGCGAGATCGATACTTTCGTCGCCGGCTATGCCGAGCGGGCCGGCGCGGCCGATTCCGATGCGGATGCCTATCCGGCGCCGCGCGTCGTCGAGGCCGGCACGCACAGGCTGAACATCCTCAGCGTCGGCAGTGGCGGCGGCGAACCCGTCATGCTGATCCATGGCTTCGGCGGCGATGCAGGAACCTGGCTCTTCACGCAGGACGCTCTCGCGAAAGACAGGCCGGTCCATGTGATCGACCTTCCGGCGCATGGCGGCTCCGCGCCGACGGCCCCCTCCGGCAGCCTCGACGAGCTCACCGGGTCTGTCCTCGCGGCGCTGGACGCGCTGGGCATCGAGCGGGCGCATCTCGTCGGCCATTCCCTGGGGGGAGCCGTCGCTCTTTCGGCTGCCGCTTCGGCGCCCGAGCGCATCGGATCGCTCAGCCTGCTGGCGCCGGCCGGTCTGGGACCCGAGATTTCGACCGACTATATCGAAGGCTTCCTTGCCGCCGACCGGCGCAGGCCGATGAAGGAAGCGCTCTCCAGGCTCTTCGCCGACCCTGGCGCGATGAGTTCGGAAATGATCGAGAACGTCCTGAAGTTCAAGCGGCTGGAAGGGGTGCCGGAAGCGCTCTCGGCGATCGCGGCCAGCCTTGTGTCCGATGGCCGGCAGGCCTTCGACCTGCGAGCGGCGCTTGCCGCAGCGCAGGTCCCCGTTCTGGTCGTCTGGGGCGATAAGGATGGCGTCATTCCCGCCTCCCAGGCAGACAATCTGCCGGCCGACGTCAAGGTCGAGCGTCTCCCCGGCATCGGCCACATGCCGATGATGGAGGCGGCAGCGGCCGTCAATCGCCTCCTTGCCTCCCACCTACGTGACGCGGATCGCTGACCATGCGGGGATCCAGCGGATTGCCGGGGCTGCAAGGAGCCGAGCACATCGGGATAACGGTGCCCGATTTCGACGCCGCGATCGATTTCTTCGTGCGCGTGATCGGCTGCGAGTTCATTCTGGACGGCGGCTCCTACTCCGATCCGGACTTCATGGAGCGCCAGATCGGCGTCGACCGGCGCTCCAGCTTCCGCTGGGGCTTCGTGCGCTGCGGCAACGGCCCGAATTTCGAGATTTTCGAATATTCGGCGCCGGAGCGGTCTCTCGCGCCGCCGCGCAACAGCGATGTCGGGGGCCATCACATCGCGTTCTACGTCGATGACATCGAGGCGGCCGTGGCGCATCTGCGCGCGAACGGCGTGACCGTACAGGGAGAGATACAACGAATCGAGTCCGGCGCGGCAAAAGGCTCGCTATGGGTCTATTTCCTGTCCCCCTGGGGCATGCAGTTCGAACTCGTCAGTTATCCATCCGGCAAGGGTGACGCGGATTCGCCCGCTCGGCGCCTGTGGCGTCCAAGGCTTTCCAGCGCCGCGTCGCCCGGCCAAGACCAGACCCCGTCGGTCGAGTAACGGCGATGATCGATTACGCCTTCCTGCAATCACTGGATTTCTCGGTCGCATGGACCTACCTCCCGGTGCTGCTGGCAGGTCTGCTCACGAATATCCTGCTGACCGGCATCGGCTTTCTTTGCGGCGGAGTCTTTGTCGGCACGATGTTGGCGGTGGCCAATCTTTCGACGAGCCGTCTTGTTCGATGGCCGGCGCTGGCCTTCGTCGAGTTCTGGCGATCGACGCCGCTGCTCGTCCAGGCCATCTGGGTGCATTTTGCCGTCCCCGGTCTGACGGGATTTTCGACGACACCGTTCCAGAGCGCATCCATTGCACTGATTTTCAATGTCGCCGCCTATTGCAGCGAGATCGTTCGCGGCGGCATCCTCGGTGTGGGCAAGGGTCAGTTCGAGGCGGCCCGCGCGCTCGGGATGCACACATACGCGACCTGGCGCACGGTGATCCTTCCGCAGGCGATCCGCCTCATGCTCGGGCCGCTGATCGGAACGATCATCAGCATCTTCAAGGCGACGGCAATTCTCTCGGTCCTCGCCATCAACGACCTGCTCAGAACGACCAGCCGGCTGTCGAATTTCACCTTCCAACCGGTCGAGATCTACACAACCGCGGCACTTCTGGCCTTCGTGGTCGGAGCGGCCATCAGCCTTGCCGGCTACTATGCGGAGAGCTCCCTGAAGGAAAGGGCCGCCTATGGACGTTGATCTCATCCTGCGCAACAGCGGCGCGCTGATGAACGGCGTCGGCGTCACGCTGGCCATCACCCTTGTCGGCGTGACGATCGCGATCCTCGGCGGCAGCCTGGTCTGCGCCATGCGGATCTCGTCCTCCGGCATCCTGCGCGCCTGCGCGCGCTCCTATATCCTTTTCTTCCGCGTCACGCCGGAAGTGATCCTGATCTTCTGGGCCTATTACTGCATACCGCTGATCTTCCAGGCGACGGTATCCGGTTTCTGGTCGGGATCCGCGGTCCTGGGATTGATCGGCGCGGCCTATCTGGCCGAGATTTTTCGCGCGGGTATCGATGCCGTGCCTCGCGGCCAGAAGGAGGCCGCCAAAGCGCTCGGACTTGGATTTGCGCCAAGGTGGAGGATCGTGATCCTCCCGCAAGCGCTCAAACTGGTGATCGCGCCACTGGTGAACTATTTCACCGAGTTCTTGAAGAACACGACCTTGCTCTCCGCCATCGGCGTGATGGATCTCTCGCTCCAGGCCTATCTGCTCGGCGGCCAGACCTTTCAATACATCACATTTCTGTCGGCGATCGCGATCATCTACTTCGCCATGATTTTTCCAATCACCCTTTATGCGCGCCGGCTCGAGGGAAGGCTTGGGCAACGCGTCGCATACGCGCCGAACCGCCGGCAAGGTTTCCTCCGTCTGATCCGCCGCAGGCAGATGGACAGCTCTCTACAAGCCTAAGAACCAGCAAAAGGGGAATGACATGAAATCGCTGCTGCATCGACTGGGTCTAATCAGGGTTCTGCTCGTCATGGCCTTGGCCTGGATCACCGTTCCGGCCATGGCCGACGATATGATCAAGGAGATCAAGGACCGGGGAGTCTTCAGGGTCGGCATGGCCGAAAGCCCGCCATGGCAGGCGCCGAACCCCACCACCGGCCAGTATGAAGGCTTCAATGTCGACATGGCGAACCAGCTCGCCAAGATTCTCGGCGTCGAGCTCGAAATCGTTCCCGCGACCTGGGCAACGCTCATCCCGGGTCTCGAGGCGAAGCAATATGACATCGTCTGCGCCAATCTCTTCGCCACGCCCGAGCGCGCGGTCGTGGTCGATTTTACCGAGCCCTACGACACCTATGGCTTCCATCTCGTGACGAATGCCAAGAAGGGCATCACCTCCATCGAAGCCCTCAACTCGCCGGACGTTACGTTCGTCGGTCAGAGCGGCACCGTTGAGGAAAGCTATCCGAAGGAACTGTTTCCGAAGGCCAATGTGCGCGGCATCGTGACAAACGATATCGCCGCGTGGATTGGCGAAGTCGCCTCGGGGCAGGCGGATGCGGCATTTCTTGATCCCGGCACGCTCATGCTCCTCAAGACCCGCAATCCCGCGCTGACGGAACGCCTTACCATCCTCAATAAAGAGGACGCCCTCGTGAAGCCGGTCGGCCTCGCCTACGCGGTGCGGCCCGGCGATCCCCATCTTCTGAACTTCCTCAACACATTCATCCGCAATGCGGTTCGCAATGGAGACAATGTCAAGTTGCGCGATAAATGGTTCGCGCAGCTGGCCAAGCAAAAGTAACCGGTCCCGAGGCCGGGTATGAAGCTGCCCGGCCTTTCGGGAATAATAATTCGGAGATTATCTTATGGAACTCAAGCGCTTCGAAGCATTGGCGACCCAAAATGCCCATTCAGACCGTTCTCGTCCCTATGGCGAATCCGAGCGACGCGTCCTGAGTCACGAGGGTTTTCGCAGGGCCCATGCCGAGATATCGTCCTGGCCGGGTTACGGGGAAACCCCCCTCATCGATCTCAAGGGCCTGGCGCAACAGCTTGACGTCGGGAAAGTATTCTACAAGGACGAGGGCCAGCGCCTGGGACTAAAGAGCTTCAAGGCCATCGGCGGCGCCTATGCGGTGCTGGTGATATTGCAGGAATATCTGGCTGCTCAAGGCATTACGGATCGCGTGACCGCCGGGGACCTTATCGCCGGCAAGCATCGCGCGCTGGTGCAGCAGGTTATCGTCGCCGCCGCAACCGACGGGAATCACGGCCGCTCCGTGGCATGGGGAGCGCAGCTGTTCGGATGCCAGTGCGTGATCTATCTGCACGCCCATGTCAGCCGCGCCCGGGAAAGCGAGATCGCCCGCTTCGGCGCCCGCATCGTCCGAGTGAAAGGACATTATGACGACTCGGTTCTTGCATGTGCCGCGGATTGCGCCGCCAACGGATGGCATCTCGCCGGGGACACCTCCAACGATCCCGGCGCCCATGTCCCCGCATTGATCATGCAGGGCTATACCCTCATCGCCGACGAGATAATTGGCCAGTTGGAGAACGGGAAGCCGACGCATGTCTTCGTGCAGGCCGGCGTCGGCGGCCTGGCCGCGGCTATCGCCGCGCATTACTGGGAACTGCTCGGCGCGGAACGTCCGACCATCGTCGTCGTGGAACCGCAACGGGCCAATTGCGTCTTCCGCAGCATCGCGGCGGGGCGCCCGACGCAGGTACCGGGCGATACCAACACCGTGATGGCCTGCCTGGCGGCCGGCGAGGTCTCCGCGCCCGCCTGGGTCATCATGCGGCATGCCGTGGACAGCGTGATCGCGCTTCCGGAAGAAGCCGCCGCGGAGGCGATGCGGCTGCTCGCGAGCGGCGTCGCCGGCGATCCGCCGATCGTCGCCGGAGAATCCGGCTGCGCCGCGACCGCGGGCCTGATCGCGGCGGCGCTGGATCCGAAGCTGCGCGACTTGCTCGGCATCGATACGCAATCGCGGATCGTCGCGATCGGCAGCGAAGGGGCGACGGACGAAGAGACCTACCAGCGCATCGTCGGCCGCGCATCCGAAAGTGTCGCCGCCTGAAAGGGGAAATGCATGAACGTCGGGAATAACTCGCTACTCACCGGAAAGACGGCCTTCATCACCGGCGGCGCCCAGGGCATCGGCCTGGCGGTGGCCGAGGCGTTCCTCCGACAGGGCGCCGGGGTGATCGTTGCCGACATTGACGGGCGCTCCCTCGACGCGGCCAGGGCGCAACTCGACTCCGTCACGCCCGGAAAAACGGAGGTCGTCGCTCTGGACGTCGCGGATTTCGATGCCACCGAACGCGTCGCCGACACCCTGTTTGCGAATGGAGGCGTCGATATCGTGGTTCCCAACGCCGGCATACTGGCGCTGAAACTGGGCATCGAAACGGATATCGCGACCTGGCGCAGGATATTGGATGTAAACCTCACCGGCGCTTTCATCACCGCGACCTCGTTCGCGCGGCGCATGGTCGCCGCAGGGCGCCCCGGCCGGATCATCTTCACGTCTTCGATCTTCGGCCTGCGCGGCGGACGCGAAAACAGCGCCTATTCCGCATCGAAATTCGGCATGATCGGCCTGATGCAATGCCTCGCGGCGGAACTCGCGGGAAAGGGCATCCTCGTCAACTGCGTCTGCCCCGGACAGATCGAGAGTCACATGCTTCATGCGCTGTTCGACGAACGCGCCAGGCTGCAAGGGGTCAGCGCGTCGGCCTTGCGGGAGGCATTCGAAGCCAGGATCCCTGTCGGCAAGCTCGGCACGGCGGAGGAGGTCGCGGCCAGCTATGTCTATCTCGCATCGGATCTCGGGCGTTACGTCGCCGGGCAATCGCTCGTGACCGACGGTGGATGGCAGGTCGGCTGATGATCCCCACCATGGACGATATCGCGCTGGCGAAACGCTTCTCCGAAACCGCTCGGGAGCATCTGATCGAGCTCTGCGCGCAACTGGTCGCCGCGCGCAGTCCCCAACCGGAGGGCGACACCACCGCCCCCCTGGACGTGTTGAAGGCATTCCTCGAACAATATGGGTTGAACCCGCGCATCGTGGCCGCCAAACCCGGCAAGCCCAACCTCGTCTGTTCGTTCGAAGGCGCCGGAACAGGTCCCCATCTTGTCTTCAACGGACATCTCGACACGCTGAATCCCGGAGATGAAGCGGCCTGGACGGTGCCGGTCTTTGAAATGGATCGGAAGGAAGGGCGTCTGACCGGACTGGGAATTGGAAACATGAAGGCAGGAGTGGCCGCGCTCGCCATGGCTTTTTGCGGCCTCCATGCGCAGCGCTCCAGGTTGCGGGGCCGGATCACCCTGACCCTTGTCGCCGATGAAGTTGTGTTCGGTCCGGACGGTGCCGCATTCCTGCTGGACAGGGAGCCGGATCTTGTCGGCGACTTCCTCATCAATGCCGAAGGACCCGGCCACATGAACCTCGCGGTGGCTGAGAAGGGCCTGCTGTGGGTCGCCGTCGAGGCCTCCGCGCCCGGCGGGCAGGGCATGCTCACGCAACCCGGTACGTCGGCAACGGCCCGGCTGGCGAAGTTCCTCACCATCGTCGACACCTGGAACGACGACCATTGCCGTCCTCCCACGGACATCGAGGGCCTGATGGCCGGCCAGCACGGCCTCAGGCTCTCGGCGAACACGGGGACCTTGCAGGCGGTCGGCTTCGTCAGCCAGGTCGCAACCCGCGCCATCGCCGAAATCGATTTCCGCGTTCCTCCCGGACTGACCATCGAAGCGATAGAGGATCGGTTACGGAACGAGGCGGAGCGTATCGGCGGCATCGAAATGCGGCGCATCAAGGGCTGGAATCCGAACTGGACCGCGATCGACCATCCACTCAGCCGCGCCATGGACGCCGCCAGCTCGGGCCTGCGTGGCAGGCCGTCGTTCCCCGTCGTCCGGCTTCCGGCGAGCGATGCCGCCCGCTGGCGGGCGCGCGGCGTTCCGGCGGTGTGCTACGGGCCGCAGGCCGAACTGGCCTCTGGCATCGACGACTATGTTTTCGAGGACGATGTCGTGGATTGCGCGGCGGTTTACTTCGCGGCCGCGCTGGGTCTTTGCGCAGCGTCCGGCCAACAACCGGAGGAGTGATCGATGGGGGTTGTTCTGATCGCGGGAGGCTCGTCGGGCATTGGCCTCGCAGCGCTGCGCGCCTTTCGCGCGCAAGGCGATTCAGTGCTCCTCGCCGATATCGACGGCATCCGCGCCGCGCAGGCGGCGTCGGAGCCCGGCCAGGGCGAGATACGGACCCTCATCTGCGACCTTTCCACGGATGAAGGACCGAAGACGGCTGTCCAGGCCGCGCTGGATGCGTTCGGCCGGCTGGATTGCGTCTTCTCCAACGCGGCGATCCTGGAATCGGCGCCGCTCCAGGACTGGACACCCGAACGCTGGCGGCGGTCCCTGTCGCTCAACCTGTCGAGTCCGTTCTTCCTGGCTCAGGCCGCAGCACCCGCGCTTGCCGGTTCCGACAATGGCAGCATCATCTTCACGGCCTCGACGGGCGCGCTGCGCGGGCATGCGGGAATGCCCGCCTATCACGCGACGAAATCGGGCCTGCTCGGGCTCTGCCGGGCTCTTGCCGACGAGCTTGCCGGACAGGGAACGCGCGTGAACTGCCTGCTGCCGGGCTGGATCGACACGCCGTTCAACGACTCCTTCTGGTCGTTCCAGGCCGACCCCGTCGCGGCGGAGCGCGAGCTCCTGCGCCAGATTCCGATGCGCCGGCAGGGAACGCCGGAAGATGTCGCCGGAACCGTGCTGTTTCTGGCTTCCCCGGCGTCTCGCTACGTGACCGGAACGTCGGTCGTCGTTGATGGAGGCTACACAGCGGTATGACGAAGCCTTGGGAGAAGTCCATGATTGCCAATGCATTCGCATCCAGGGAGAGACCGGTATTGACCGGACGGATCGGAGCCGTTGCCGCGGCTGACCCGTTCGCCGTCGCCGCTGCGCAGGAAATCCTGACGGCCGGCGGCAGCGCCGCCGATGCGCTGGTCGCGGCCCAGGCGGTGCTGGCGGTCGTCGCGCCGGATGCCTGCGGGCTGGGCGGCGACATGCTGTGCCTCGTGCGCGAGCCCCATGGGCGGATCCGCGCCTTCAACGGCACCGGCGCCGCGCCACAGAACCTCAAGGCGGTCAGCGATGAGGGCGGGGCGAGTGTGACCGTGCCGGGGATGGTCGGCGCATGGTTCGCGCTTCTGGACAGCTATGGCCGCCTTCCGCCGCATCTCGTGATGCAGCCGGCCATCCGGCTGGCGCGCCAGAAGATGCCCATGCCTCCCTCGCTGGCCATGGCGCTCCAGCGCCATCGCGCCCGGCTGGAGCGCTACGGCGCGGGCCAATGGCACCTTCTCTCGGCGGCGGCGGGGGATCTGGTCGTCCAGGAAGAGCTGGCGACATTGCTGGACCGTATCGTCAAGGAGAAAGACCATGCCTTCTATTCCGGCATATGCGCCGGAGCCATCGTCAAGGCGGTACAGGCGCATGGGGGCGCGCTGAGCCTCGACGACCTGCGGTCGCATCGAACCGTGGTCTCCGATCCTGTCGCCGTCGATTTCCGTGGCATGCGCCTGCATGTGCAGCCGCCCATCACGCAGGGGGTTTTGCTCGCCATGTCGGCCAAGGCGCTGTCCGGGCTGGGAAAGATTCCGCGCAACAGGCTGGACCATGCCGGTATCGAACTGACCGAGGCGAGTTTCGCTTTCCGCGATCGAGTCACCGAGGGTGAAAGTTTGCTGACCGAGCCGTTGACGCTCGACCTGAACCGGGCCGGGAACCGGGGCGGCCCCCGCGCCTATCTCCATACGGCGGGTGTCGCCGTCGCGGACCGGCACGGCTGCTGCATCTCCTCGCTGGTCAGTGTGTTCGATGATTTCGGGTCCGGGGTTTTCGTGCCCGAATTCGGCTTCACGCTCAACAATCGGGCCGGCGGCTTCACCGGAGCGCCCAACGACGCCGCCCCGGGCAAGCGTCCGGTCCATACGCTGGCGCCGGCGATCCTGGAGACGCCACGCGGCCCGATCGCCTTGTCGACCCCCGGCGCGGACGGGCAGGTGCAGACGCTGCTCCAGGTGATCGGCGGCCTGGCCATTGAAGGGATCGATCTCGCCAAGGTGATCGACCGTCCGCGCTGGCGCAGCGAGAACGGCAAGCTGCTCATTGAAAGGAGCCACCCGCAATGCGCGGAACTGGCGGCGCTTGGCCACGATGTGGTCGAGATGGACGATGGCGACATGCGTGCCGGAGCGGTCACCGCCGCCGGATTTGTCGACGGTTCGCCCATCACCTGCGCCGACTGGCGCCGGACGACCTGGGCGGGAGTCGTCTGAGAGGAGGCCGTCATGGCATCAATTCTGAACGAAGCATTGGCGCGGCGCGCCTTCGAGAAGGTACGGCCGGCGCTGGAACTGATGATGCGCGAAGCAATGCCGGATCGCCTCGGATGCGCGGTCGTCGTCGCGGCCACGGACGCGGTCGGCCCTCCGGCCGGACAGGCGCCATTCCGCGCGCGCTGCCATCTGGTCGCCTCAATCGGGGATCTGTCGCGCTCGCCATATCCGAACATGGATATCGCGCTGAAGAAGGCCGAAATGTCGGCCCGCACCGGATTGCCGACGGCCGCTCTCGCGCCGCATCATTTGCAAGCCGGCGACACGGTCTATTCGGGCAGCGCCGTCATCGAGGGGATCGTCGTCGCCTGCGCCGGGCTCGAGCCGCGCGACGACGAGATGTTCTCCTACTGGATCGCGTCGGCGGTGAAGGCGGAAGCCTCCCGGGCCCTTGCCGAGTACGTCGCCCGCAGGAGCGATGCCGACTTCATCGATTGAGCCGCTGGAAAGTCGGCTGCTTCGGCCTCGACTTGCCGGTGGCCGCCGGCGAGGAATCGCGACCGCAATCCGAAACATCCCGGCGACCGTCGGTTGATGCGGATTCGGCCGCCGCGCACCCAAAATCGGGTGAACCGCAAGACGAAGAGCCGGCGATGGAGCCGAAGCAAGACCGCCCCCATTCAATCAGAATCGAAACCGTAATCGACTTTTTGTCGAATTCTGTTCCCTCGGGAACAACCATTACAACCCCCTTCACCAATAGTCCGCTCGTGAAAAGGATATTTCAAAATTAAGATATAGAGGATATGAAATGGCAAAGAAAATAACAGCGGACCGTTTCGAGACCTGGACCATCGACGGTGACGACAAGACGTGGATCGTGGAGAAACAGGCCACGATTGCTGTCGAGGGGGCCAATGCCATCGACATACTCGCCACGAGCACCGGCAATGTGCTGGATATCCGGGGCGACCTCAGCGCCGATGGCGCTTTCAACCGCGCCATCAACGTGCAAGGCGCCGACAACACGATCAAAATCGGCAGGAGCGCGCATCTCGAAGCCCATTCCGGCATCTATGGCAGCGCCGACGGCCTGTCGGTCGTGAATCGCGGGGAAATCGACGCAGACAGCGTCGGCATCTCCGCGAACGGTACCGCCATGATCAGGAACCATGGCTCGATCGACGGCCTCATCGGTATCGAGACGCATGGCGGAGCGCGGATCGTCAATGGCGAGTATGGAATCATCGACGGCAAGTACGGCGTCTACGCGAGCGGCAACGGCGAAAGCGTATTCATCAATCGCGGCAAGGTCCTCGGCGACACCTACGCGGTCAATTTGAGCGTTTCGGACGGCGCGAAGCTCGTCAATACCGGCACGATCAAGGGCGATATCGCCCTGGGCAGCGGCAACGATGTGCTCCAGAGCTGGAGGGGAAAGATCGACGGCGCCGTCTACGGCGGCGACGGCAACGACACCTACAGGATCGGCAAGAACGATATCGATATCTCTGAGAGCGCCGATTCCGGTTACGACCGGGTCTATGCCAAGATCACCCAATATCTCGGCGAGAATGTCGAGGCGCTCTATCTCAAGGGCAAGAAGGATATCGACGGCCACGGCAACGACGATGGCAACACCATCTCCGGCAACAAGGGCGACAACGTGCTGACCGGCCAACACGGCAACGACACTCTTCATGGCGGTCGAGGAAACGACTTCCTCATCGGCGGCTCGGATCAGGACACCTTCCGGTTCAACCGGGGCGACGACAGGGATGTCATCGACGACTTTGTCTCCGGACAGGACCTGATATGGATGACGGGCTTTAAGGGCGTCGACGAATTCGCCGACCTCGCTCCGCATATGAGCCAGCACGGCAACGACACATGGCTGCAAATGGGAAAGGGCGATCGGCTGATCATCGAGAACGTCGACATGAACGATCTGGACGCATCCGACTTCAGCTTTGCCTTGGTCTGACGACGGCACTCGGCGATCATCGGCAACCGGAATATCAGGCACGACCGGTTGCTCGATCACCTGAATCCAGCGCCGCGTGAAGCGAGCATGCTCATCCGGTCGGCGGGCAAACCGGGAGAACCACGGTTCGCCCGCGCATATTGTCTTCACTTTGTCATGTGTCTAAACTCCCTGCCGAGAAACCCGTGAATAGGACTTTCGGTGGCGCCGCTTCCGCGGACGGCCGCGATGGAGTTGATTTCCATGTTCCCCCTCGCCATGGACAAGGAGGATTTGACGCTTTTCGGCGAGATCGTCTCGATGCTAGCCACGGCGGCGCCCAAAAGCAACATTCGCGAACGCGTGGTCGGCAGCCTGGCGCGGCTCATGCACGCCGATTTCTGTACCTCCTATGTCTGGAACCCGGCGACAGGCCGCTCCGAACAACCCTATAGTTCGAGCATGACCGCCGACGGGCTCGAGGATTACGACAGGCGCTTTCAGTTCCACGATCCGATCACCGCCCGCCTGCGCGCCTTCCGCCGCCCGGTGCTCGTCGAGGAGGCGATGCCCTATAGCGACCTGGAGAGGACGGAATTCTACAACGAGTTCCTCAAGCGCGAAGGCATGTATCGCGGCATGAACCTCTTTCTCTTCGACGGCGGGCGCGACGTCGGCGACCTGCGCATCTGGCGCGGTCGTGGCGGCACGGCTTTCGGCGAGCGCGAAATCGGCCTCCTGTCGATCCTGCAACCGTTCCTGAAACAGGCCTTCACCATCGCGGCGCGGGACACCGGGCTCAATCTGAGCACACGGGAACGGGAGGTGGCGATGCTCGTGGCGAAGGGATGCCGCGACCGCGACATCGCCCGCATCCTCGACATCGGCTTCGGGACGGTGCGGACCCATATCAACAATGCCATGACGAAATGCGGCTGCGCCAACCGCGCCGAACTCGCCGCGCTGCTGATGGCGACGGATATGGAAAGACCGTCCTGAGCGCCGGGATCTAGACAGTTTCGGCGGGGACGACTCCGAGGCAGCTTTCGATGGCCGCCCCCACGGACAGGAGACGGCGGTCCGCGCCCGCCGCACCGTCGAGCCCGATACCCACGGGCAGTCCGCCGGCGGTCAGGCCGACCGGAAGGGTCAGGCCGGGCTGGCCTGCGCAACTGCCGGGATCGGCGTTCCGCAACACGGTATGGAATACGGAAACCGTCCGGCCGTTGTGGAACGTATCGAACATATCCAAAATGGATGGAGCCGCGAGCGGCGCCATCGGAAAGACCAGCGCATCGAGCCCAAGGCTTTCCAGGGCATGGCGATAGGCCTCGCGCAATGCCGGCCGGGTGTGCTCCATGTGGAAACGATAGGTCTCCAGGGAGATCGCCGACGCCGGCGAAAGCATGACCTCGAAGATCTTGCGGACATCGGGACTCGCGATCGACGCGCTCAGGTCGGCCAGCGATGTCTGCGGCCGGAAGTCCCGCAGATAGGCGGAAAGGCAGACCGGCGTCTCGAAAAGCGAGATGGCCGCGCTCATGGCCGCGATCTCGGGCGCCATGTCGGGAAAATCCACCTCCTCGATCCTGGCGCCGGCATCGGCCAGCCGCGCCAGAGCGTCCCGGCAGAGCCGTTCGACCTCGGGGTCGGCATCCTCCCAGAAAAAGCGGCGCGGCACGCCCAGACGAACGCCGTTCACGGTCGCCCGCGCCTCGTCCGATGAACGGACCGCTCCGGAGATCACACCGTCGAGAAGCACGAGATCGCCGACTGTCCGGGCGATGGGGCCGGATACGTCGCGCGTGGGGGAAATGGGCACGATGCCCCCGGTCGGCCATCGGTCCATGCTGGGGCGCAGGCCGGCCAGTCCGCAGAAAGCCGCCGGCAGGCGAATGGAACCGCCCGTATCGCTGCCGATGCCGGCCGGAGCCATTCCGGCCGCGACGCTGGCCGCGACGCCGCCGCTCGACCCGCCCGCGACCCGCTCCGGATCGTGGGGGTTGCGGACCGGCCCGGTTGCGGCGTTGATGGTCGTGCCGCCATAGGAGAGCTCGTGAAGTCCCGCCTTGCCGAACAGCAGGCCGCCCGCCGCGAAAAGCCCGGCGGCCACCGGCGCGTCGGTGGACGGCCGGTGGCCGCGCAGGGCCGGGGTACCCGCCGTCGTGGGGAGCCGGCGGGTATTGATATTGTCCTTCAGCACCAGCGGCACGCCGTGCAGGGGGCCGAGCCGCGCGCCGCGCAGCCGGTGGATATCCGCGAGCCGCGCCGCCTCCAGAACCTGCTCCCGATCCAGCGAGATCAGCGCGTTGAGATGCGCCATGGCGTCGGCGCGACGGATGAGATGCGCCGCATACTCTTCCGCGCCGATGCTGCCGTCGGCGATGAACCGCGCCGCGGCACACAGGGAAAGGGAATGCATGTCGTGTGTCATCATATCTACCGGCTGGGTTCTCCGCGCGGCGAGCGCGGCTTTCCGACAGGCCCGGGAAAGAACCGGAGCCGATCGCCGACAGTGTAGGAAGGCTGCCGCAGGACCGGTATCGACATTTTTGTCGATTGCGACCGCCGGAACGCCTTGGCACTCTTTTCCCCACGCAAGCCTGGACAGGAGGATGCCGGCGGAAACCCGGCCATCCTTCCGGCGACAAACGGAGAGAGCCGACCGATGCCGAACACGCTTCCGCCCTACCCCCTTTCCCTGATCGGCCTGCCGTTCCATTGCGGCGTCAAGGGCGGCGTGCCGGGCAACAAGATGGCCAATGCACCGCTTCTGCTTCTAGCCGGCGACCGCCTGCCGGCCGCGCTGAAGGATCATCGCGAGGGTGTCGCGCTGACCATGCTCGACAAGGCCGACGAGGTGACGGCGGACGAGAATGGCGGCGACCTGCGCACCATTCCGGCCGGCGACCAGATGGGCCGCATCCTCGTGCAGAACATTCACCTGGCGCGCGCGGTCGCCGGAGCGCGCGCGGCGGGCCGTTTGCCCGTCGTCGTCGCCGGAACCTGTTCCGCCTCTTTCGGTGTCGTGGGAGGACTGGGCGCGGAGGAAGAACCGATCGGCATCATCTGGTTCGACGCCCACGGCGATGCGGCTACGCCGGACACGTCCTTCAGCGGCTTCATCGAGGGCATGATCCTCACCACGATCACCGGCAAATGCTGGCCTCGCTACCGGCGCCGCATTCCCGGCTTCCGCGAGGTGCCGGAAGACAATGTCGTCTGCATCAGCCTGCATGAAGCCTATGCCGAAGGCGGTCGCGCGGATGCGTCGGACTCGGTCGGCACGGCGCTGACGCCGCCGGTCCTGAAACGGCTCGGATATGAGAACGCGCTGCGCAACGCCTTCGCCCTTCTGTCGGGCCGGGTGCGCAAGGTTTACCTGCATATCGATTCCGACGTGCTCGATCCCTCCGTGCTGCGCGCCAACCGCCACGCGGCCGATGGCGGCCTGACCGACAGCCAGGTCGTGGAAGGCGTGCGCATCGCCGCGGAATATTTCGAAATCATCGCCGTCGCATCGGCCAGCTACGACCCGGAGGTCGACCCGCGCGGGCCGGATGTCCTCGTTCCCATGCTGGCCGAGGTGGCGCGGATCGCCGCCGCCAGCCGCAGGGAATAGGAACGCGCGGCGCGGCCGATACATCCTTTGAAAGCAAAATGGGGAACCCTGAAATGACCAAGATCTCTTTTCCGGCGCTGAACCGCCGTCAATTCCTGGTTTCGGCCGCCGCCGGCGCGCTGACCGCCGGCAGCCTCGACGGATCGCGGGCCTTCGCCGAGGAAACGCCGAAAAAGGGCGGCACGCTGCGCGTCGCGGTGCCCGGCGCCTCGGCCGATTCCATCGACCCGCATTTCAACCAGGGCCAGGTGTCGGAGATGATCCGCTTCACCAACATGTTCGACGGCCTGACCGGCTATGACAGCGGCAGCGACGTGCGCCCGATGCTGGCTGAATCCTTTAGCTCCAATGAGACCGCCGACACATGGACGGTCAAGCTCCGTCAGGGTGTCAAGACGCATGACGGCCGTGACTTCGGCGCCGACGACGTCATCTTCTCGGTCAGGCGTATTCTCGATCCGGGCAAGGCGTCCAAGGGCGCCAAGCTGATCGATGTGGTCGATGCCGACAAGCTCGAAAAGGTCGACGACCACACCGTCGTCTTCACGCTCAAGCACGCCTACGGTCCTTTCCAGGACCTGTGGTCCAACCGCTTCCTGCGCATGGTGCCGCGCGATTTCGATCCCGCCAAGCCGGTCGGCACCGGCCCGTTCCGGCTCACCAGCTACACGGCGGGCCAGCAGGCCGCTTTCGCCCGCTTCGACGATTATTGGGGCGAGAAAGCCCATGTCGACGAACTGATCGTCGCCACGCTGGGCGACGCGACCGCCGGCATGAACGCGCTGCGCAGCGGCCAGGTGGATATCACCTATGCCGTTCCCTATGCGGAGGCGAAGCTGGTGGAAGCCGATCCCCGCCTCAAGCTGCTGCGCAATCCCAGCACGCAATATCTGCCGATCTACATGCGCACCGACCTCGAGCCGTTCAACGACGTGCGCGTCCGTCAGGCGCTGAAGCTCGTCGCTGACCGCGACCAGCTCGTCAAGGTGGCGATGAACGGCTATGGCGCGATCGCCAACGACATGGTGGGCCGCTACCTGCCCTGCGGCGAGACGCCGGTGCCGCAGCGGGTTCGGGATATCGAGAAGGCCAAGGCGCTTCTGGCCGAAGCGGGCAAATCGGACCTCAAGCTCGAGATCACCACCGCGAGCGACGTGCCCGGCCTCGCCCAGACGGCCCAGGTCTTCGCCCAGCAGGCGAAGGAAGCCGGCATCGAGATGAAGCTCAATATCCTCGAGGCCAGCGCCTATCTCGCCAACTACACCAACTGGCCGCTCGGCGTCGATTTCTTCAACGACATGTATCTGCCGCTGGTGAGCCGCACGCTGCTGCCGGGCGGGCCGTTCAACGTCTCGCGCTGGAACGACCCCGAATTCGTCGAACTCGCCGCCGAGGCCTTCAAGACGACCGACGAGGCGGCTCGCTGCGACATCATCCAGAAGATGCGCACCATCGAATATGAGCGCGGCGGCTCGATTGTCTGGGGCTGGTCGGATATTCTCAACGCCCATGGCGCCCATGTCGGCGGGCTCGTGCCCCACAAGGTGGATTCGCCGCTGTCGCATCTCAACAAGGTCTGGCTGGGCTGAACGGCGGCGAGACGATCGGAAACCGGCAATGACGACGTGGCGATCGAAAACCGAATGGCTTCTCGGCCGCCTCGCGGCCGGGTTCCTGACGATCTTCCTCGTCACGCTGCTCATTTTCGTGGCGACGCGCGCGCTGCCGGGCGACATCGCGCGCATCATCCTCGGCCGTGAAGCCACGGCCGATCAGATCACTGTGCTGAACCGGCAGCTCGGCCTCGACCGTTCACTGGCGACGCAATATCTCGACTGGCTGGGCGGGGCGCTGCGAGGCGATTTCGGATTGTCCTCCATCTCGCACATGCCCGTCGTGGATCTCTTCCTGCCCCGCATGCTCAACACGTTCACGCTGGTCATCGTCAGCATGGCGCTGACCGTGCCGCTGTCGATCCTCGGCGGCGTGCTCACGGCCTATTGGCGGGACGGCTGGCTCGACCGCCTCCTGCTCGGCATTTCGGCCGGCCTCAACGCCCTGCCCGACTTCATCGTGGGCATGCTGCTCGTCATCGTCTTCAGCACCAATGTCTTCCATGTCCTGCCAGCCGTCTCGATGCTGACCCCGGGCGAAATGCCGTGGCGGCAGCCGCTCGCACTGGTGCTGCCGGTGACGGTGCTGACGCTCCTGAACACCGCCTATCTCTATCGCCTGATCCGCGCCTGCGTGATCGAGGTGCTCGGGAGCGAATATGTGCAGATGGCGATCCTGAAGGGCCTGTCCGCCCGCAGGGTCCTGCTTCGCCACGCCCTTCCCAACGCGGTGCCGCCGGCCATCCAGGCCATGGCCAATGTCTTCGCCTTTTCCGTCGGCAGCGTGGTCGTGCTCGAATATCTCTTCGGATTTCCGGGGATCGGCACCGGGCTCACCGAGGCCGTCGCCAACCGCGACGTGCCCGCGGTGCAGTTCGTGGTGCTGCTGATCGCCTGCGTCTTCGTCCTGTCGAACATGACGGCCGATATCGTCACCGCCTGGATCTCGCCCCCGTCGAAGGGGAGAGGCCGATGAGCATCGACACGCCCGCCGCGACGGACATGATCGAGACCCTGCCGCCGCGCCAGCCGTGGCGCCGGGCCTTGCGGCAGGGCCGGATCCGGCTCGGGCTCGCCATGATCGGCCTGACGCTGGCGGTCGCCTTCATCGGGCCTTTCGCGGCGCCGAACGATCCCGCGGCCCTGGTCGCCGCGCCCTATGACCCGCCGGGACCGGGTCTGTGGCTCGGCGC
This sequence comes from Rhizobiaceae bacterium, assembly GCA_020441805.1. Taxonomy (GTDB): domain Bacteria; phylum Pseudomonadota; class Alphaproteobacteria; order Rhizobiales; family Rhizobiaceae; genus Rhizobium_E. The sequence continues at coordinate 12,133 of JAGRLJ010000114.1, read as the reverse complement.
GGACATGCTGGGCCGCGACGTCTTCTCGCGCTTCCTCAATGGCGGGCGCAATCTGGTCTGGATGTCGGTCTGTTCGACGCTGATCGCGCTCGCCCTCGGCGGCGCCATCGGCCTCACCGCCGCCTATGCCAGGGGATTGACGGACCAGGTCCTGATGCGGCTCGTCGATGTGAAGCTCGCCTTTCCCAGCATCGTCTTCGCGCTCCTCTTCGTCACCATGTTCGGTCCCGGCCTGCCGCTGCTCGTGCTGCTGGTCGGCATTTCTCAGGCGCCGAACGTCGCCCGCGTCATGCGTGGCGCGGCCTTGTCCGTCGTCGACCGCGAATTCGTCTGGTGGGCGCGCATGGTCGGCCTGCCGCCCTCCACCATCCTCCGGCGCGAGATCCTGCCCAACGTCACCGCGCCGCTCCTCGTCGAAGGTGGCCTGCGGCTGATGTGGTCCACCTCGATGCTGGCCGGCCTGAGCTTCCTCGGATACGGCATCCAGCCGCCGCTGGCCGACTGGGGCCTGATGATCAACGAGAACCGCAATGCCCTGACCATCCAGCCCTTCGCCGTTCTCGGCCCGATCGTCGGGATCGGCTTGTTCACCATCGGCGGCAACATGCTGGCGGAGGGTATCAGCCGGATATTGTCGCGAACGGAGGGAGGGGCATGACCGTCGCCGTCGAAGTGAGCGGCCTGAGCGTCGCACTGATCCGCGGCGCGGCCATCGTCGAGAACATCGCCTTCCGTCTCGCGGAGGGCGAGGTGCTGGGCTTCGTCGGCGAATCCGGATCGGGCAAGAGCACGATCGCCATGGCGCTGATGGGATTTGCGCGGCCCGGCACGCATATCGCCTCCGGTAGCGTCGTGATCGACGGCCGGGATATCCTGTCCCTGTCCGACGGGCAGCGCCGCCATTGCAGGGGCCATGTCGTCACCTATGTGCCGCAGGACCCGTCCGTCTCGCTCAACCCGTCGATGCGCATCGACGACCAGCTCGTGGAGGGCCTTGTCAATGGCGGGGAACGGCTATCGAGACCGGCGGCGATCGAACGGGTGAAGGAGGTGATGGCCGCCGTCGCCCTGCCCGCCACCGACGAATTCCTGTCACGCTATCCGGTCCAGCTTTCAGGCGGCCAGCAGCAGCGGGTCGGCATCGCCATGGCGGTGGCGCCGCGACCGCGTCTGATGATCCTCGACGAACCGACGACAGGCCTCGACGTCGTCACCCAGGGCGAGGTGCTCGATCTCGTCGGCCGGCTCTGCCGCGACATGCGCATGGCGGCGATCTATGTCTCGCACGATCTCGACGTCGTGGCCCATGTCGCCAGCCGGGTCATGGTGCTCTATAGCGGCCGCATCGTCGAACTCGGCGACCGAGACCGGACCCTCTCCCGCCCGGCCCATCCCTATACGGTGTCGCTGCTCGATGCCCTGCCCTCCGTCGACCGGCGCCGGAGGCTGAGCGCCATTGCCGGCCATGCCCCCGCGGTCGGAGCCCGCCCGGCGGGCTGCGTCTTCGCCCCGCGATGCCCGCACGCGACGGCCGATTGCCGGCGCGAGGAACCCGCGCTCGGTCCCGTGGAAGACGGGCGGCTGGTATGCTGCCTCTATCCCGGCATTTCGAGTCCGAGACGCGCGCCGGATGCGGCCGCATCCGGCGGACACGGGGCCGGGAACGAACCGCCACGTCTTGCCGTGAACGGCCTCTCCCTTTCCTATGGCTCTCGACAGGTGCTCATCGATGTGTCCTTGCGGCTGGCGCCGGGCGAATGTCTCGCGCTGGTGGGAGAGTCGGGGTCCGGCAAATCGAGCCTCTCGCATTGCATCGCCGGCCTGAACAGCCTCTATGGCGGCGATATCGTGCTCGACGGCGGGGTCCTGCCGAAGGCTGCGGAGAAACGCCGGCCGGCGGAGCGCCGCAAGCTCCAGTATATCTTCCAGAACCCTTATGGCTCGCTCAATCCGCGCCGCACCGTGGCCGACAGCATCCGGATGGCCTGCACGATCTTCCGCGAGGAACGCGGCAAGGCCGCCGATGCGCTCACGCTCGAAACGATGGCGCGCGCCGGGCTGTCGCCGGCGCTGGCCAACCGCTATCCGGGCGAACTCTCGGGCGGGGAGCGCCAGCGGGTGGCCATCGCCCGCGCGCTGATCGCCGCGCCCACCGTCCTGGTCTGCGACGAGATCACCTCGGCGCTGGATGTATCGGTCCAGGCCGCCATCGTCGAAATGCTGCGCGGCCTGATGGACGACGGCTTGTCCATCCTTTTCGTCACCCATAATCTCGCCGTGGTACGATCGCTCGCCGACACGGTGGCGGTGCTGCGCGCCGGCCATATCGTCGAAAGCGACCCGACGGAAACGGTGCTCGACGCACCCCGCAGCGATTATGCCCGGTCGCTGATCGCGGCGACGCGGCGCATCGCCGGCTTCGACCCGAACGCACGCGAAAGGGCGTGACATGACATCGCGGAACGCGCGCAACGTCCTGTTCATCATGTGCGACCAGTTGCGGCACGACTATCTGGGCTGCTACGGCCATCCCACCCTGAAGACGCCGAATATCGACCGGCTCGCGGCGCGTGGCCTGCGCTTTTCCCGCGCCTATGTCCAATCGACGATCTGCGGCCCGTCGCGCATGTCGGCCTATACCGGTCGCTATGTGCGCTCGCACGGATCGAGCCAGAACGGCGTGCCGCTCAGGATCGGCGAGCCCACACTCGGGAGCCATCTCAGGGAGATCGGGATACGCACCGTCCTCGCCGGCAAGACCCATATGCGGCCGGACGAAGAGGGAATGCGCCGGCTGGGCATCGATCCGGCCTCGCCCATCGGCGTCGAGACATCCCAATGCGGCTTCGAGCCCTTCGAACGGGACGACGGGCTGCATCCGGGAACGGGCCGGCCCGAAACCGCCTATGACCGCTACCTGCGCGACCATGGTTTCGCCGCCGACAACCCCTGGGAATATTGGGCGGCCTCGGCCGGGGGGCCGGACGGAACCTCGCTGGACGGATGGCTGCTCAGCCATGCCGACAAGCCGGCGCGCATTCCCGCCGAGCATTCGGAAACCGCCTATATGACCGACCGCGCGATGGACTTCATGCGCAAGGCCAGACGCGATCCGGAACCCTGGTGCCTGCACCTCTCCTATATCAAACCGCACTGGCCCTATATCGTGCCGGCGCCCTATCACGGTCTTTACGGGCCGGACGACGTCGTGCCGGTCCTGCGCGGCGAGGCCGAGCGCACCGCGCCGCATCCCCTCCACGCCGCCTTCCAGAACGAACGCCATTCCCGCGTCTTCGCGAGCGAGACGGCGCGGCGGCGCGTCATCGCCTGCTATATGGGCCTCATCACCCAGATCGACGACCAGATCGGCCGCCTCCTCGACTTCATGGAGGCCCAGGCACTGCTCGACAATACCATGATCGTCTTCACCTCCGACCATGGCGACTATCTCGGCGATCACTGGCTGGGAGAAAAGCAGATGTTTCACGACGCTTCGGTGCGGGTGCCCCTGATCGTCTGCGACCCGGCTGCCGCCGCCGATACCACGCGGGGCGGCGTCTCCGACGCGCTGGTGGAAATGATCGATCTCGCGCCGACATTCCTCGAATTCCTCGGCGGCGATCCCAAGCCGCATGTGCTGGAGGGCCGCTCGCTCCTGCCGTTGCTGCACGGACGGACCGTCGATTGGCGGCGCTTCGCCATATCCGAATACGACTATGCCTGGGACACGGCGCGGCTCGAGACCGGACGGGACGTGCAGGAATGCCGGATGGTGATGGTCGTCACCCGGCGTTGGAAATATGTGCATGTGCCCTTCATGCGCCCGATCCTGTTCGACCTCGAAAACGATCCGGCGGAGCTGGAGGATCTTGCCACGAACCCCGCCTGTGGTCATATCCTGGCCCGGATGCAGGCCCTGCTCGTCTCCTGGTACGAGGCTCCGCGCAATCGCATCACCGTGGCCGACGATGTCATCGCCAGACGGACGCCGCTGCCGGGCACCGACCCTTTTATCGAAGCGGGTATCAAGATCGGATATTGGGACGAGAAGGAATTGCGGGAACAGCTGGAGCGGCAATCCGGCTCCCCGCTCCGGCCCGGTTGACGTCTCGCACAGCCGGGGAGATTGCGGTGGAGGAAGTGGCCCGGGGCGGTCTTCAGAGGGATGAGACCCTATGTCCGGCTATGTCGCCAGCACGATCGCACCGGTCGTCGCACCCGATTCGAGTTCGGCATGCACGCGCGCGGCTTCCCCGAGAGACCGGACCGTGGGCTCTGCGATGGTGATCCGGCCCGAGCCCACGGCTTCGAAGAGCCTCTCGGCCTGCATTTGCATCATCGCGCGGTCACGGGTGAAGTGGCCGTAATTCGGCCGTGACAGCGTGACGGATTTCGAGGCCAGCGGACCGATCTCGACGGCGCCGATATCGCCCGACGCCTGGCCGTAGCTCACCAGATGGCCGCGAATGGCAAGCGCATCGAGTGAGGCGCGGAAACTGTCGCGACCCACAGCGTCATAGATCACGTCGGCGCCCTCGCCGCCGGTGAGTTCCAGGACGCGCTCGACGAAGGCGGCACCCCGGCCGATGACGACCTCGCGCGCGCCGTTCGCCCATGCGACCTCGGCCTTGGCCGGCGACGAAACGGTGGCGATGACATGGGCGCCCAGCGAAGAGGCCCATTGCGTGAGCAGCGATCCGGCGCCTCCGGCCGCCGCGTGCACCACCACGGTCTCGCCGGCGCGCACGGCATGGACGTCGTGCAGCAGGAAACCGGCGGTCACACCCTTGAGCAGGCCGGCCGCCGCCTGCCGGTTCGTCAGCCTGTCGGGCAGGCGCACCACGAGATCGGCCTTCATCGTCCTGAGGCTCGCATAGGAGCCGGTGGGCGCGCAGGCATAGGCGACGCGGTCGCCGGCGCGCAGATGGGTCACCCCCGCGCCGACGCTCTCGACCTCGCCCGCCGCCTCCATGCCGGGAATGCCGGGCGGTGTCACGAGGTTGAAATAGCCGCTGCGGCAATAGACGTCGATGAAGTTGACGCCGACATGGCTCTGCCGGATCCGAACTTCGCCCATGCCCGGAGGCGGCACCGTGACCTGCCGCTCGACCAGAACCTCGGGACCGCCATAGCGGTCCATCATGATCGCCCGTGCCGGAAGAGAAGGCCCCGTGCCCGTATCCCGGCCGGACAGGTCGCGATCATGGTGTGCAGGAGGCGTCGGCTGCGGCATCCCGCGATCCCCCGGCTTCGGCTCGGCGTGATCTCGCCCGATCTTGACGACCGCATTTTCACGGATGAAGCGTTCGAGCGCCTTCATGCCCGCCTTGTAGATATCCTCGGCGACCAGAGCGCAAAGTTCGCGCCGGCGCTCCGGCGGCGGTGCGAATTCGCTCTCCCATTGCCAGAAGGTCCGCCCATCATCCGTTACCGGCCGCAGCCGGATGGTCGCGACATAATCATGCAGCGGAATCGGAGAATCGATCAGGCAATAGCTGAGTTCGCGCGCCTCGTCGTCCAGCCGCAGCAATTGCTCGCGGAGCTCGCCGCCCGACCGGAGACTGAAGGTCCGCACGGCGCCCACTCCGTCCGGCGGCGCGTCGTCCTCGATCCGGCTCGCCGCAATCGCCGGATGCCAGAGCCGGTGGCTGTTGAAATCGCGCAACCATCGCCAGGCCTCCTCGACCGGCACGTCCAGGATGGCGCTTTCGACGACTCGTGCCATCAGGGCCGGCCGCCGAAATGCGCCTTGAGCGCGGTCAGGGCCGCCGCGAAGACATGGACGCCGATCTGCTCGACAAGCGCCCTCTCCCGCGACAGGTCGCAATCGAAATCCGCCTGCCATTGCGCGAAAGTGGCGTTGCCGTCGGTCACCGGCGTCAGCGACAGCCGCGCGATATAGTCCGTCACGCCCATCGGGCTTTCGAGGATCGCATAGGTGCAGCTCATGTCATAGTCCGACAGGCCGAGCAGCTGCTCGCGGATGCGCCCGCCATCCTTGAGGGAAAAGTTGCGGATGCATCCCACCTTGTCCGACGGCAGGTTCTGCTCGATCCGGCTTTCGGCCACGAAAGGCGTCCAGCGCGGCAAGGCGTTGAAATCGCGAATGCGGCTCCAGACGGCCGACGCCGGCGCCGGTATGACGGAGGAAGCATAGACGCGCGCCATCCCTCAAACCTCAGCGATCGCGGTCGTTGTCATGGTCGTCCTTGCCTTCGGTCTTCCGGCCCTCGGCCTTCTGGACCAGCGAGGCCATGTCCTTGGCGTCGCGCAGCACATCCGTCATGCGTCCCATCGAGCCGCCCTCGATCCCGATCTCCTTCATGAGATTGTCGATCATCGGCGCCTGGACCCGGTAGCGGAGGGCGGAATCGATGACCTCGTCGGTGACGTTCTTGCGCCCGTCGCCGCCGCCGTTCATGCCGTCGACATGCAGGATCTTGATGGCCTCGATCTTCTCCATCGGCCGGACGCTTTCCCGCACGATGCCCTCGATCCGTTCGAGCAGCTTCTCGCGGATCCGCGCCTGGCGCGCTTCGTCCGAGAGCGCGTTTTCGGATTCGTTGAGCGCGCGCTGGCCGGCGGCGTCCACCTGGTAGCGCTCGGCGGCGGCAAGGGCGGCGATCTTCTCGGCCTCGGCGCGGGCGCTCGCGGCGATCTTCTGGGCCTCGGCCAGGCTTTTCGCCGCCCGCATCTCCGCCTCGGCGCGCGCAGTCACCAGAAGCGCCTCGCGCTCCGCCTCGCGCTCGGTCGAGATGCGGTCGGTCAGCTTGCGGCGCTCGGCGATCTCCTTCTCGCGAATGGTGAGCGCCTGCTCCTCGGCCTGCACGGCCTTGGACCGGACGGCGGCGGCGGCAGCGATCGCCGACGACCGCTCCTGCGACTTCCTGGCGAGTTCCACCGCCTTCTCGATCTCGGCGATTTCGAGCGCCCGGTCGCTGTCGACATGGGCCATGCGGATGTCACGGTCCTTGGCGACACGCAGCTCGGCAATCGCCCGTTCCGTCTCGAGCCTCGCGCTTTCCACCTCCTGGGCAAGCGCGATCTCGGCCTCCTCGAAGGCCTGGCGCTTGGCGAGTTGCAGCGCGTCGAGGCGGCGTTCGCGCTCGATCCGCACCTCGTCCAGCGCCCGTTCCTGCGCGATGCGCTCGGCTTCGGTCATCTGCGTCTGCACGATCTCGTTGCGGCGCTTCTCGGCCTCGGCCTGGGCAAGCTCGACCGCCTTCCTGGCGACGACGATCTGGCCTTCCAGCGCATGGATCTCGACAGCCTTCTCGCTCGCGATCTCGCGTTCGCGCCGTTCGAGGTTGCGGGCGATCCGCTCCTTTTCCAGCTCGATCTCGACCGCGATCTGCTCGCGCTCGGTCAGTTCGCGGGTCTTAAGCTCGGCCTCGTCGATCGCGCGACGCCGCGCGATCTCGCGGCGCTGCGTCTCCTCCTCCGACTTGATCCGCTCGTCGGTGATCGCCCGCTCCTGGGCAAGGCGCGCCTTCTCGATCGCCTCGCGGGCGGAAAGCTGGGCCTCTTCCGATTCCTGCTCTTTCACCGCGCGCTCGCGGACGAGTTCGGCGCGCTGCGCGGCGCGGCGGATCTCCAGCACGCGCTCCTGCTCCAGCCGCGCATATTCCTGGTCGCGATCGATTTCGAGAACCTGCTTCTGGGCGGTCATGTTCTGGTTGCGGATCTCCACCAGCGTGCGCTGCTCGATCTCGTTGCGCATCTTGCGGCGGGCCTCGATGGATTCGGTGATCCGGGTCAGGCCTTCCGCATCGAAGGCATTCGAGGGATCGAAGAATTCGAGCCCGGTCTGGTCGAGATCGGCGATCGCCACCGCATCGAGTTCGAGACCGTTGCGGGTGAGCGCCTGCGAGGCCAGTTCCCGCACCGCCTCGGCATATTCGGCGCGCTGCTCGTGCATGTCCTCGAGCGACATGCGCGCGGCCACCGTGCGCATCGCCGCCACGAACTTGCCTTCCAGGAGCCCGTTCAGCCCGTCCTCCTGCATGGTCCGGCTGCCGAGCGTCTGCGCGGCCCCCGCGACCGCCTCGCGGCTGGAGCCGACCTGCACGAAGAATTCGGCGCTGACATCCACGCGCATCCTGTTCTTGGTGATCAGCGCCTGCTCGTCGCGACGGTTCACCTCGATGCGCATGACATTCATGTTGACCGGCGTGATCTCATGCAGCACCGGGATGACGAAAGCACCGCCGTTGACCACCACCTTCTCGCCCAAAAAGCCGGTACGGACGAAGGCGATCTCCTTGGTCGAGCGGCGGTAGAGCCATCGCAGGATGTAGACGACGACGATAATGGCGATGACGAGGACGACGAGCCAGAGAAGGGCCGCTCCGATCATTTCACCCGACATGAGTTCCTCCATGAATGGTTGCGGCGACGGCCTTCCGGCCTCAGAAAGTCACCGACTTGAATTTTCTGGTCTGTTCGGTCAAGGCCACTTCGGTCGGCAGCCGCTCCATCGAGGAGGCGCCGTAGAAGCCGTGGCAATTGCGGGTCCGGCCGAGCACGTAGGACGCATCCTCGGGCGAGGAGACCGGCCCACCATGCACCAGCACGATCACATCCTTGTTGACCTTGAGTGCGGCTTCCGACCATGCATCGACCAGCGCCGGGCAGTCCTCGAGCTTCAGCGCCGTTCCGGCGCCGATCGAACCGCCGGTCGTCAGGCCGAGATGGCAGACGACGATATCGGCGCCCGCCCGCGCCATTTCCGCCGCCTCGTCGGCGTTGAACACATAGGGCGTCGTCAGCATGTCGAGAGCATTGGCCGCCCGGATCAGGTCGATCTCCTGGCCATAGGACATGCCGGTCTCCTCGAGATTGGCCCGGAACGTGCCGTCGATCAGGCCGACGGTCGGGAAATTCTGGATGCCGGCGAAGCCGATTTCCTTGAGGCGGCGGAGGAAGTCGTCGAACACGCAGAACGGATCGGTGCCGTTGACGCCGGCCAGCACCGGCGTTTTCCGGACGACCGGCAGGATCTCCCGGGCCATTTCCATGACCACGTCATTGGCATTGCCATAGGCCATCAGCCCGGAAAGCGAGCCGCGGCCGGCCATGCGGTAGCGGCCGGAATTGTAGATCACGATCAGGTCGATGCCGCCGGCCTCCTCGCATTTGGCGGACAGGCCGATGCCGGCGCCGCCGCCGATGATCGGCACGCGGTCGCGCTTCATGCACTGGAACTTCTCGACGAGCGCTTTGCGTTCGAATCTCGGCATCAGGCAGTTCTCCTCATCGGACCGGCAATCGCGGTGAAGGCGGACACGAGCGCCCGGGCGAATGCCTCGTCATTGATATTGGCGTTGACCCGGACCACCTGTCGGCGCGCCGTCTGCCGGACGGTCGCCTCGATCGCCTCGAAAAGCGCGCGGTCGGCAGCGGGGTCGTGGAAGGGCGCGCCGGGGCGGTCGAGGATCGACACGCCGCCTTCGGGAATGAGGAAGCGCACCGGCCCTTCCATGCGGTTGATGCGCTCGCCGATCCATTCACCGAATGCCCGGTTCTCCTCGGGCGTCGTGCGCATGAGCGTGACGGCGGCATTGTGGATGACGAACCTGCGGCTGTCGAACCGCGCCGGCACGGTGTCGCGCGGGCCGAAATTGACCATGTCGAGCGCGCCGCAGGAGCCGACCCAGGGCAGGCCGGTCTCGATCGCGGCGCCGAAGCGGTTCTCGTCGGCGGGAAAGACGCCGCCCACGATCATGTCGGCGACCTCGGTCGTGGTGATGTCGAGGAAGCCGGACAGCAGGCCCGAATGGCCGAGCGCCTCCATGGCGCGGCCGCCGGTGCCCGTGGCGTGGAAGACGAGGCAGTCGTAATCGGCTTCGAGCGCCGCCTGGACCTGCTGGACGCAGGGCGTGGTGACGCCGAACATGGTGATGCCGACGGCCGGCCGCTGGCGCGCCTGCCGCGCCGCGAGCTCGGCGGCGTCCGGCAGCCGCGCGATCATGCCCGCAAGCGCATGCGCGGCATTGCCGAGCACCCGCTCGGAGATGGCGTTCAATCCCTGGACGTCGGTGACCGAATGGAACATGTTGATGTCGGAAGCGCCGACATAACTGCGCGTATCGCCCGAGGCGACCGTCGACACCATGACCTTGGGCAGGCCGACAGGCAGCGCCCGCATACCGGCGGTGGCGATCGACGTCCCCCCTGAGCCGCCGGCCGAGATCACGCCGCCGATGCCGCGCTGGAGCGACATGAAGCGCGCGAACGCTTCCGCCATCGCCGATACGGACCGGCCGCGATCGTCGCCGAACACCGCCGAGGCGCCGCCGGGATGATAGCTCGCGACCTGCGCCGGGGTGATGTCGGCGCGCGACGGCTTGCCCGAGGTCGAGAGATCGACGGTGCGCACGGGGATCCCGACAGCCTTCAGGCAATCGCGGATATAGTTGAGTTCCGGTCCCTTGGTGTCGAACGTGCCGCAGACGAAGGCTGTCCTGCCGAAGCGTTCGGAGGCCGGCATGGCGAAGACTTTCCGCGCCTCGGTCTCGCCGGCCGGCGCGCGCGCCTCCACCAGCGTCTGCCGCAGGCTCTCGGCGGGCAGGCTCCACCGGTTGGGAAGCGCTCCCGTCGTGCGGATGGAGCCTTCAGGCGTTCGACCACCCGGTCCGGCGCCATCACGGGCGACGACATAGACCTGGGCGATCCGCGCCTCCGCGTCGCGGTCGTCGCCGGCCGCCGGCTCGGCGGGCACCGGATCGTCGGCATGGCGGCCCACGCCCAGCAGGCGCTGCTGGAGATCGCGGTCGGCCGCGAGCAGGCTCGCCTCCATGGTCCGGTTGATACGGCCGTTCACCATGATCGCGACCGTGTCGGACACCGAGGTCGCGACGCCGATATTCTGCTCGATGACGAGGATCGCCATCTCGCCCTCGCGGCCGAGCTGGATCAGCATGTCCGCCACCTGGTCGACGATGACCGGCGCCAGGCCCTCGGTCGGCTCGTCCATGACGAGCAGCTTCGGATTGGCGAGCAACGCTCGGGAGATGGCGAGCATCTGCTGCTCGCCGCCCGAAAGCTGCGAACCGCCATTGTTGCGCCGCTCATGAAGGCGCGGAAAGGTCTGGTAGACCCGGTCGAGCGTCCAGGAGGCATCGGCGCCGCCCGTCTCGGCGAGCCGGAGATGCTCATCCACCGACAGGCTCGGCCAGACCCGGCGGCCCTGCGGCACATAGGCGACGCCCGCCATGTGGATCTGGTGCGGCTCGAACCGGGATATCTCGCGGCCCAGGAGCCAGATCGAGCCCGAGCGCGACCGCTTGAGGCCGGTGATCGTGTTGCAAAGGGTGGTCTTGCCCATGCCGTTGCGGCCGACCACGCTCATGACACCCTGCGCTAATGTCAGGTCGACACCCTGAACGACATGCGCCTCGCCGTAATAGACATGGAGATTCTCGATCGAAAGCGCGGCGCGCGGCTGGTTTGCGGGTCGCCTAGCCATGTCCGTGCCCTCCCCCGAGATAGATTTCCTGGACCGTGGGGTCGTTCTCGATCTCCTCCGGCGTGCCCTCCGTGAACAGCCGCCCATTATGCATCATCGAAACATATTCGGAGACCCGGAGCGCGACGTCGAGATCGTGCTCGATGATGATGTAGCCGATATGTTTCGGCAGCGCGTTGAGGATCGCCACGAGATCCCGCCGCTCGGTCGGCGACAGGCCCGCCGCCGGCTCGTCGAAGAGAATGAAGCGCGGCGCGCCCGCCAGCGCGAGCCCGATCTCCAGCTGGCGCTGCTGCCCGTGCGACAGCGTGCCGACCAGCATGTCGCGCTCGGCATCGAGATGAACGGCATGGACGATGGACTCGGCCTGCTGCATGGCGCCGTCGGAGGCCGAGGGCCTGAGCACCGAAAACCGCCGCCGCGAGACGCCGCGACAGGCCAGATAGACGGAATCGAGCACCGAGAGCCGGGCGAAAAGCTGGGAGATCTGGTAGGTCCGGCGCAGTCCGCGCCGGATCCGTTCGTGAGCGGCGAGCGTGGTAATCTCCTCGCCGAAAAACCGGATCTGCCCGCTCGTCGGCCGGAAATCCCCGGTGATGGTGTTGAACAGCGTGGTCTTGCCGGCACCGTTGGAGCCGAGGACCGCGCGCCGCTCGCCGGCCGCGA